>NZ_CP125655.1:3172990-3490289 GCF_030053835.1 Cellulomonas sp. ES6
CCGGTCTCCGCGGCCCTGGAGGCCGCCGGGCACACCCCGCACCCCGTCACGCCGCTCGGCGCCGGCGGTGCGGCGGACGAGGTCGCGGGCATCACGCTGGCCGACCAGGCGGCCGCGGTCGTCGAGCTGGTCGACAGCCTCAGCGGCCCCGTGGTCGTCGTCGGCCACAGCGGCGGCGGTGCGGTGGCGCACGCTGTCGCGGACGCGCGGCCGGACCGCGTCGAGCAGGTGGTCTACGTCGACAGCGGCCCGCTCGCGGACGGCGGGGTCGTCAACGACGAGCTGCCCGTGGTGGACGGCGTCGTGCCGCTGCCGGACTGGGGCGCGTTCGAGGACGAGGAGCTCGAGGAGTTGTCCGAGCAGCTCCGGGCGGACTTCCGGGCGCGCGCGCTCACCGTCCCGCCGCTGGTCGCGGCCGGCCCGCAGGTGCTGCACGACGAGCGGCGGTTCGACGTCCCGGTCACCGTCATCACCTCGACGATGCCGGAGGCCCTGCTGCGCGAGCTCATGGCGAAGGGCCACCCCTACGTGCAGGAGCTCGCCCGGGTGCGCGACGTGACGATCGTCGAGCTGCCGACCGGGCACTGGCCGCAGCTCAGCCGCCCGGACGACCTGGCCGTCGCGGTGGTGCGCGCGGTGTCCGGCGAGGCCGACGCGGAGGAGGCCATGGCCGTCCCGACGTGAGTTAACTCCACTCCACTATAGTTTACTCGACTATAGTGAACTTCGGTGGAGTAAGGAGGGGTGGACCGGGGTGTTCGTCGGACGATCGCGCGAGCTGGCCGCCCTCGAGCGGCAGATGGACGTGGTCCGTGAGGGCCGTAGGGCCGACGCCGGAGTGGCGGTGCTGCTGCGCGGACGCAGGCGGGTCGGCAAGTCACGCCTGGTGGGCGAGCTCGTCCGACGCCTGGGCGTGCCGACGGTGACCTTCCAGGCCGCCCGAGGCGCGCCGCTCGGTCAGGAGCTGGCGCTGCTCGCCCAGGCGGTCGCCGACTCGGACCTGCCGGCCGCCGACGTGGCACGGGACTCGACCCCCTCGACGCTGACCGCCGCGCTGACGCTGCTCGCGGCCGCGCTCCCGGACGACACGCCGTCCGTCGTCGTCCTCGACGAGGTCCCCTGGCTGCTCGAGCAGGCGCCCGGCGCGGCCGGCGAGCTCCAGCGGGTGTGGGACGCCAGGCTCTCCCGCAAGCCGGTGCTCCTGCTGCTCCTGGGGTCCGACCTCGCGACGATGGAGCGTCTCACGGGCCCGGACCAGCCGTTCCACGGGCGCGCGACCGAGATGGTCCTCGACCCGCTGTCCCCGGCGGAGGTCGGCGGCATGTGCGGGGTCGGGGCCTTCGACGCCGTGGACGCGTACCTCGTCACCGGGGGCCTGCCGCTCGTCGCCCAGGAGTGGCAGTCCGGGGCGTCGCTGGAGCAGTTCCTCGAGTCGTCGTTCGGGACCTCCACCAGCGCCCTGGTCGTGTCCGGGAGCCGGGTGCTCGACGCCGAGTTCGGCGAGGGGACCATCGCGCGGCAGGTCCTCACCGCCATCGGAGGGCGGGGTGAGCGCACGTTCTCCGGCATCCAGGGTGCCGCGCGGGGCGAGCCGCTCAACGCGACGACGCTGACCGGCATGCTCGGCACGCTCACCCGCAAGCGTGTGGTCGCGACGGACGACCCGCTCTCGACCAGGTCGGCGCCGCGCAACCGGCGGTACCGGGTCGCCGACCCGTCGCTGCGCTTCTGGCTCGCCTTCGTCGAGCCCGCGCTCGGGGAGGTCGACCGCGGCCGACCCGATCTGGCGCTGGCGCGCGTGCAGCGGGGTTTCGCCGCCTGGCGGGGCCGCGCGGTGGAGCCCATCGTCCGGGGTGCCCTGGAGAGGCTGCTGCCCGACGAGCGGTTCCCCGAGGTGACCCGGGTCGGCGGGTGGTGGCCGCGCAGCAACCAGCCCGAGGTCGACCTCGTGGGGACGGCCGGTGCGCCGGGGCCCGTCCACCTGGTCGGCACGGTGAAGTGGCGCTCCGGGGCACGGGTGCGGGCGGACGAGGTGCAGGCGCTCGCCGATGACGCGGTCGCGGTACCCGGGGTCACCGCGGGCACCTCCCTGGTGGCGGTGTGCCCGGCCGGCGCGGAGCCCGGCCTGCCGCTCGCGGCGACGTGGGGCGCGGAGGACCTCCTCGCAGCCTGGCCGCGTTGACGCCGTCGTGCTGCGCGCCTCCCGCCTGCGTGGATGACATGTCAGGCGCGCCTCGCCTACCATCGGCGCGACTCGCCGGAGCCTCCTGCGCGAGGGGGCGTCACGCAGGTTCGACCGGGCTCCGGCCGGCCGGCGTGCCCCCACCGGTGCACGCCGCAGAACCCCCGGGAACGGCACTGTGATCAGGATCGGCATCGTCGAGGACGACCCCGCGAGCGCGGCGCTGCTCGTCGAGCACCTGCGCCGCTACGAGCGCGAGCACGACGAGGAGTTCCGCATCTCGGCGTTCCCCGACGGCGCGGACATCGTCGCGGCGTACCGGCCGGACTTCGACATCCTGCTACTGGACGTCGAGATGCCGCGGCTCGACGGGCTCAGCGCGGCGTCGCAGATCCGGCTCGTGGACCCGGACGTCGTCATCATCTTCATCACCAACATGACGCAGCACGCCATCAAGGGGTACGAGGTCGACGCGCTGAGCTACGTCCTCAAGCCGGTGCCGTACTTCGCGTTCGCGCAGGAGATCAAGCGCTCCGTGGCCCGGCTGCGGCGCCGCTCCGCCGACTACCTGCTGCTGACCGTCGACGGCGGCCTGGTGCGGGTCGCGACCGACGACATCGTGTTCCTCGAGTCGGCCAAGCACCGCACGACCGTGCACACGGTCGACGGCCGGCACTCGGTGGTCGGGCCGCTCAAGGCGCTCGAGGCGCAGCTCGAGGGCAAGAGCTTCTTCCGCAGCAACAGCGGCTACGTGGTGAACCTGCGGCACGTGCTCGGCGTGCACGGCAGCAGCTGCCTCATGGTCGGGGGCCACGACCTGCTGGTGAGCCGGTCCCGCAAGAAGGCGTTCCTGGCGGCGCTCACCGACTACCTCGGGGCGCGGCACGCATGATCATGGAGACCCTGCCGGACATCCCGCGGGCGCTGACGGGCGTCGCGGAGTGGCTGGCGTGCCTGGTGTACATCCTGCTGCGCCGGCAGCGGCTGCCCCGCCTGCGGTTCGCCGCCCTGGCCGCCGTGGCGCTGGTGGTGCAGGTGGGCGTGCAGGAGCTCGCGGACCAGCTCCCGCTCCAGCTGTGGACGGTCGGCATGGCCGCCGCCGTGGCTGCGATGTACGGGTTCATCCTGGCGGCGACGCGCGTCTCCCTCCGGGACGCCGGCTACTTCGCGGCGCGCGCGCTGGTGCTGGCGGAGCTGGTCGCCGCGCTGCACTGGCAGATGCACTGCTTCTTCTTCCTGCCGGACGGCCGGCCGGGACTGGTGTGGCAGGCGGCGTTCTTCGTGCTGGTCTACGCCGTCGCGTTCGTGGGGGTCTTCGTCGTCGAGGCGCGGCACTTCCGCCCGGCGCAGGCCCTGGACGTCACGCCGGGCGAGCTGGCCTCCGCGGTCGCGATCGCGCTGGTGACGTTCTTCATGAGCAACATCAGCTTCCTCAACGCCAACACGCCGTTCAGCGGGCGCCTGGGGCTCGAGATCTTCTACATCCGGACGCTGGTGGACCTGTGCGGGTTCGTGGCGCTGTACGCGCAGCAGGGGCAGCGCCTGCAGCACCGCGCGCGGGCGGAGGTGCAGGCGATCGACGAGATGCTGCGCCGGCAGCACGAGCAGTACCTGCAGTCCAAGCGCAGCATCGAGATCGTCAACCGCAAGTACCACGACCTCAAGCACCAGATCGGCGTGATCCGCGCGGAGGGCGACCCGGGCCGCCGCGCGTCGTACCTGGACGACCTGGAGGCGAGCGTGTCCGGCTACGCCGCCCAGGCGGACACCGGCAACGGCGTGCTGGACGTCATCCTCACCACCAAGAGCATGGAGTGCGCCGAGCGGGGCATCGACCTGACGTACGTCGTGGACGGGGCGGTGCTCGACTTCATGTCCGCGATGGACGTCGCGGCGGTGTTCGGCAACGCGCTGGACAACGCGATCGACGGCGCGCGGGCGGTGCCGGACCCGGAGCAGCGGCTCATCAAGGTCGCCGTCTACGCCCGGGACCGGTTCGCGCTGCTGACGGTCGAGAACTGGTTCACGGGCGAGCTCCGCACCGAGGACGGCCACATCGTGACCCGGCGCGCCGACCGGACGCGGCACGGCTACGGCCTGAAGTCCATCCGCTACACCGCGGAGAAGTACGGCGGCTCCATGACGGTGAACGTCGAGGACCAGTGGTTCGTGCTGCGGGTGCTGCTGCCGCTGCCGCAGGGCCGCCCGGCGGCGGAGGCTCCGGCGGCCGCGCCCGCCCGCTGACGTCGGTCAGACGCCGGCGGTGACCGCCCCGGAGTCCCACAGCGAGAGCGCCGACGCGATCGCCATGTGCATGTCGAGGTACAGGTACGACCCGAGCCGCCCGCCGAGGTGGACGCCCGGCTCGTCGGCGGCGAGCTCCCGGTACACCCGCAGCCGCTCGCGGTCCTGCGCGGTGGCGACGGGGTAGTACGGCTCGTCGTCCGGTCCGGCGAACCGGGACCGCTCGCGCATGATGACGGTGCGGTCCGCGGCGTGCCGGTCCTCGCGCTCGGGGTGGAAGTGCCGGAACTCGTGGATCCGGGTCCACGGCACGTCCAGGTCGGCGTAGTTCATGACGCTCGTGCCCTGGAAGTCGGGGACGGGCAGCGTCTCGGTCTCCAGGTCGAGCGTCCGCCAGCCCAGCGGCCCGGCGTGGTGGTCGAAGTACCGGTCGACCGGCCCGGTGTACACGACCGGCACCTGCCCGCGCGCGGCGGCGCGGGACAGCGGCTGGGTGTCGTCGAGGAAGTCGGTCCCGAGGTGCACGTCGATGCGCGGGTGGGACGCCATCGCCTCGAACCAGGCCCCGTAGCCGTGGGTCGGCAGGCCCTCGTAGCGGTCCGAGAAGTACCGGTTGTCGTACGTGTAGCGCACGGGGAGCCGGGCGATGACGGACGCGGGCAGCTCGCGGGGGTCGGTCTGCCACTGCTTGGCGGTGTAGTCGCGGACGAACGCCTCGTACAGCGGCCGGCCGATCAGCGAGATCGCCTTGTCCTCGAGGTTCGCGGCGGTCGCGGCGTCGACCTCGGCGGCCTGCCGGGCGACGAGCGCGCGGGCCTCGGACGGCCCCATGGCGGCGGAGAAGAACTGGTTGAGCGTCCCGAGGTTGATCGGCAGCGGGTACACCGTGCCGGCGTGCGTCGAGTACACGCGGTGCCGGTAGTCGGTGAACCCGGTGAACCGCCGCACGTACTGCCACACGCGCTCGTTCGAGGTGTGGAAGATGTGCGAGCCGTAGCGGTGCACCTCGATGCCGGTGCCCGGGTCGACGCTGCTCCAGGCGTTCCCGCCGAGGTGGTCGCGCCGCTCGACGACGGCGACCCGCAGGCCGGCCTCGGCGGCGCGCTCGGCGACCGTGAGCCCGAACAGACCGGCCCCGACGACGAGCAGGTCCATGCGGGCGGCCTTCCGGTGCGGGGGAGCGCCGGCGTCCGCGGGCGCGCGTCGAGTGTAGGGCGGCCCGCGCAGCTCCCGCGCCGGCCTCCCGGCAGGTCACGACGGCCCCGGATGCCGTGACCGGGCCGTGACCTCCTCGTGATCTCGCGGACTGTTCGTGGACGCAAAGCGACCGTCCGTGCACCCGGGCCCCTGCGTCGGCGGGCCGGTTCCTAGCGTGACGCTCGCGGCACCGAGGACCAGGACGTCCAGGGGCCGCGATCGGTTCGCTCACTGCGCTGTGTCGCGCACGTGCCGCCCGGACCGCCCCGATGACGGAGCGGCCCGGCCGGGCGCTGACAGGGCCGACAGACGACAAGGGAAGGTCGATGAAGACAACGAGAACGGCATACGTCAAGGGAGCGGCGGTCGTCGCAGGGGCCGCCCTGTTCGCCCTCACGGCGTGCTCGCCCGGCTCCTCCGACGAGGACAGCTCCGCAGGCAGCTCCTTCACCACCCGCGAGGTCTCCGACGGCACGACGGACTTCGTCGTCGTCACCAACCCGGGCGACGGCCCCGTCCTGTCGTACGGCAAGGACAGCGGCATCGAGCTGCTCACCGAGGAGGTCGACGGCCAGGAGCTCGCGTTCAAGGACATGAACGGCAACGGCGAGCTCGACACGTGGGAGGACTGGCGGGAGTCCGCGCAGGACCGCGCGGCCGACCTCGCCGGGGACCTGTCGATCGAGCAGATCGCCGGCCTCATGCTGTTCAGCTCGCACGAGCGCTCGCCCGCGGACGGGATCACGGACGCGCAGAAGGAGTACATGTCGCAGTCGCGCCTGCGCAACGTGCTCAACGCGGGCCCGAACGACGTCGAGGCGAACGTCACCTGGTCCAACCAGCTCCAGGCGTACGCCGAGGAGCTCGCGACGGAGGACGAGCCGTACGTCCCCGTGAACTTCAGCTCCGACCCGCGCTCCACCGCCGAGAGCGGCGGCAACTACAACGCGTCCGGCGACATCTCGCGCTGGCCGTCGAACCTGGGCCTCGCGGCGACGTTCGACACCGAGACGATGACCGCGTTCGCGCAGACCGTGTCGGAGGAGTACCGCGCCCTGGGCATCGGCACCGCGCTGAGCCCGCAGATCGACCTGGCGACCGAGCCGCGCTGGCTGCGCGTCGACGGCACGTTCGGGGAGAACGTCGAGCTCGCGAGCGAGATGGCGAAGGCCTACGTGGACGGCTTCCAGACCACGCCGGGCACCGAGGGCTGGGGCTCCGAGTCGGTCAACGCGATGATCAAGCACTGGGCCGGTGACGGTCCGGGCGAGGGCGGCCGCGAGTCGCACACCGAGGCCGGCAAGTACGGCGTCTACCCGGGTGACAACTTCGACGCGCACGCCGAGGTGTTCCTCGGTGCGATGGACTCCGCCGCGGTCATGACGGCCTACTCCGTCGCGCTCGACGCGGACGGCCAGCCGCTCGGTGGCGGGGACCGCATGGGCAGCGCCTACGACTCGTACCGCACGGGCCTGCTGCGGGAGAACTTCACCGGCGTGGTCGTCACCGACTGGGGCGTGACGGCGGGCGGGAACACCGACCCCGACGCGCTCATCGGCACCTCCTGGGGCGCCGACGACCTGACCGTCGAGGAGCGCCACTACGCGATCCTGAAGAACGGCGTCGACATGTTCGGCGGCAACAACGCGGTCGAGCCGGTGCTCGCGGCGTACGACATGTGGCAGGCCGACTTCGAGGCCGGCGAGAACGACGTCGACGCCGACACCCGGTTCCAGGAGTCCGGCACCCGCATCCTCACGATGCTGTTCCAGCCCGGCCTGTACGAGAACCCGTACCTCGACCTCGAGCACTCGAAGGAGGTCGTGGCCAGCCAGGACAAGCTCGACGCCGGCTACCAGGCGCAGCTCGACTCGGTGGTCATGCTGAAGAACGACGCCGACACGATCGCGGCCGCCGAGGCGGGCGACTGGTCCGACAAGACGGTCTACATCCCGCGGAACTTCGACACCGGGCAGGCCGGCCTGTTCGGCCCGGGCGAGTACAGCGAGGGTCCCGGTCTGACCGTCGAGATCGCCGAGCAGTACTTCGCGGAGGTCGTCACGGACGAGGCCGTCGAGGACGCGGACGGCAAGGTCACGAGCTACACCGCTCCCGACCTGTCCGACGTGGACCTGGTGCTCGTCGGCATGGACAGCCCCAGCAGCGGCGCCGTGTTCGCGAACTCGGGTCACGACGAGGAGACCGGCGAGTGGTACCCGCTGTCGCTCCAGTACCGCCCCTACACGGCTGACGGCGAGAACGTCCGGAAGGTCTCGATCTCCGGCGACATCCTCCCGGACGGCACGCAGGAGAACCGGTCGTACTTCGGCCACACGTCGCGGACCTCGAACGAGTCGGACCTCGACGCGTTCGAGCGGGCCGTGGCCGCCGTCGAGGCGTCCGGCAAGGACATCCCGGTCATCACCGTCCTGAAGGCGAAGAACCCGACCGTCCCGGCCGAGTTCGAGGCGAAGTCCGACGCGATCCTCGTGGGCTTCGGCGTCAGCGACCAGGCGCTCATCGAGACCGCGATGGGCCTCAACGAGCCGCAGGGCCGCCTGCCGATCGGCTTCCCGGCGTCCATGGACGCGGTCGAGAAGCAGCTCGAGGACGTCCAGGAGGACACGGAGCCGTACGTCGACTCGGCGGGCAACGCCTACGAGTTCGGCTTCGGCCTGAACTACGCGGGTCCGGTCACGGACTGACCCGTCCCGCCTCCCCGGGGCGGTCGGCACACGCCGGCCGCCCCGGGCGGGACCGGCCGCGGGGTGGGCCCGCGGCCAGCACTCACCAAGGAGCGAACGACGTGAAGCGCAACAAGGCCCTGACGACCGGCCTCTCCCTCGTGGTCGCCCTCACGGGCGTCTTCGGCCTGGCCGCGTGCGGCAGCGACGACAGCGGCAGCACCGGCGGGACCTCGTCCGAGCAGCAGGCGGCGTCGGAGTCCGACATCGCGGAGGACCTGGAGAACGCCCGGAAGGCCGTCGCCGACGCCCTGGCCGAGGACGACTCCTGGGCCCAGATCATGCTGGCGAGCGACGTGCAGGCGCCGACCGTGAAGTACGGCCTGCTGGTCGTGCCCTACACCTACTCCGACGCCGCGTCCCGCATCCAGGGGACCATCACCATCGACGGCGGGAAGTACACGATCGACGGCGACTCCGCCGCGACCGGCCAGACCTGGCAGATCGACCAGGACGGCACCATCACCGAGGTCACCGAGTAGCGGACGGTACCGGCCGACCGTCGCGCGCGTGCGCCCGCCCGAGGGGGCCGGCGCACGCGCACGGCGACGGTCCGTGCCGCAGAAACGACCGATCGTCCGGCCCGTCCGGACGACCCGGAACCCGCACCTAACCTGATCGCCGGCCGCACTCGAGGAGGACTGCAGTGAACGCCAGGGCGAAGAACGCCGACCGCGCGAAGAAGCGGATGTCGAACAAGAAGTTCCTGGGGATCTGGGTCCCCGTGCTCGCCCTGCTCACCGTGGTGACGGTCGTGGCGAACGTGGCGCTGGTCGTCGCGGGCGGCTGGGTCGCGTCCCAGCTCGGCTCCGGGACGTACGAGTTCACCAACTCCGCCGAGTCGGCGGACTGGGACACGGAGTACTACAGCTCGGACTACGACGGCATCGACGAGGTCGACGAGGCCGCGAAGGCGCTCGTCGAGGAGATCTCCGGCGCCGGCATCGTCCTGGCGAAGAACGAGCAGGCCGCGCTGCCGCTGGCCGCGGGCGCGAAGGTCACCATGCTGGGCCGCGCCGCCGCGGACCCGGTCTTCGGCGGTGCGGGCTCCGGCTCGGTCGACACCACGACGGCCGTCGACGCGCGCCAGGGGCTCGAGAACGCGGGCTTCGAGGTCAACGACGCCGTCTACTCGGCCATCGAGGCGTTCGCGGCGGAGAACCCGCGCGGTCACATCGAGATGGACAACCCGGCCGCGTCCTCCTACACGATCGGCGAGATGCCGGTGGACGGCTACGAGGCCCAGGCGGCCTCGTTCGCGGACTACTCCGACGCCGCCGTGGTCTACCTGGGCCGTCCGGGCGGTGAGGGCGGTGACCTGACCCGCGACATGACGGACTGGGACGACAACGCCGAGCCGGGCCAGCACCAGCTGGAGCTGAACAAGGACGAGAAGGACCTGATCGCGCTCGCGACGTCGAGCTTCGACACGGTGGTCGTGGTCGTCAACGCGTCCACCACGATGGAGATGGGCTCGCTGCAGCAGGACGCCGGGGTCGACGCGATCCTGCTGGCCGGCTCCCCGGGCGCCACGGGCTTCAACGCCCTGGGCGGCATCCTGTCCGGTGACGTCAACCCGTCCGGTCGGACCGCCGACGTGTGGGCGGCGGACTTCACGGCCGACCCGACGTTCCAGAACTTCGGGGGGTACCTGTACGACAACCTGTCGGTGTCGTACCCGGTGTCCTCGATCGAGACGGCGACGTCGAACGCGACGGTGACCGACGAGGCGCCGTTCGTGAACTACGCCGAGGGCATCTACATCGGCTACCGGTACTACGAGACCGCGGCGGTCGAGGGGTTCATCGACTACGACGAGGCCGTGGTGTACCCGTTCGGGTACGGGCTGTCCTACACGGACTTCGCGTGGGAGGTCACCGACACCCAGGCCGGGGACGTGGACGGCACGATCGCGGTCACGGTCGAGGTCACCAACACCGGTGACGTGGCCGGGCGCGACGTCGTGGAGCTCTACTACTCGGCGCCCTACACCCCGGGCGGCATCGAGAAGCCCGAGGTCGTCCTCGGCGGGTTCGACAAGACCGGCGTCATCGAGCCGGGCGCGAGCGAGTCCGTCACCATCGAGATCGCGGTGGAGGACATGGCGTCGTACGACTACGCCGACGCCGCCGCCTACGTGCTCGAGGCCGGCGACTACGAGCTGACCGTCCGCACCGACTCGCACACGGTCGCCGCGGGCACCGAGCCGTTCACCTACACGGTCGACTCCGACGTCGTGTACTCGGGCGAGAACCACCGCGCGAGCGACGCCGCCGAGGTCACGAACCAGTTCGACGACGTCTCGGCGCAGTTCGTGTCCGAGCCGACCGACGGCAAGATCCTGTCGATGTCCCGCGCGGACTTCGCCGGCACGTTCCCCACGGCCCCGACGGCCGACCAGCTCGTCGCGGACGACGCGGTGGCCGCCGGCTTCGCTGCCTGGGACCACGAGGCGGCCGCCGAGGCGTTCGAGGGTGAGATGCCCACGACCGGCGCGGGCACCGACCTGTCCCTGATCGACCTGCGGGGCCTGGCGTTCGACGACCCGAAGTGGGACGAGCTGCTCGACTCGCTGACGGTCGGCGAGATGACCGACATGCAGCTCAACGGCGCCTACCAGACGCCGGCGATCGGCTCGATCGGCAAGCCGGCGACCACCGAGCTCGACGGCCCGGCCGGGTTCTCCTCGTTCATCAACGCGTCCGTCAACGGCGTGGCGTACCCGTCGGAGTTCCTCATCGCGCAGACGTGGGACGTCGACCTGGGCCACGCCATGGGCCAGATGATCGGCAACGAGGCGCTCGCGAAGAACGTCCAGGGCTGGTACGCCCCGGCGGCGAACCTGCACCGCTCGCCGTTCGCGGGCCGCAACTTCGAGTACTACTCGGAGGACCCGTACCTGTCCGGCTCGATGATGACGGCGGTCTCCAACGGCGCGGCGACGAAGGGCGTGTACACGACGCTCAAGCACTTCGCGCTGAACGACCAGGAGACCAACCGCGTCAACAACGGCATCGCCACCTGGGCCACGGAGCAGACGATCCGCGAGCTCTACCTGAAGCCGTTCGAGATGGCCGTCAAGGGCGTCACGATGGACGTGTCGTACCTGTCCGACGACGAGGGCACGCGCTCGACCACCACGGTCGGCTCGACCGCGGTCATGAGCTCGTTCAACCGGATCGGCGCGACGTGGGCCGGCGGCTCCGAGGCGCTCATGACGAACGTGCTGCGGGGCGAGTGGGGGTTCGAGGGCTTCGCCATCACGGACTTCAACCTGTACCCGTACATGAACCCGAACCAGGCGATCAGCGCCGGCACGGACCTGACCCTGACCTTCCAGCCGTCGAAGTCCTACGCGGACACCTCGTCGGCCAAGGCGGTCACGGACATCCGGACGGCGACGCACCACATCCTGTACACGGTCGCCAACTCCAACGCGATGAACGGGCTCGCTCCGGGGGCGACGGTGTCCTACACGCCGCCGACCTGGGTGTACATCCAGATCATCGCGACGATCGTGATGGGCCTGCTGCTGCTGGCCGGTGCGTTCCTGGTGACGCGGCGCGTGCTGCGGCACCGGGGGGCGGGCGAGCCCGCCGCCGCGGGCGAGCCGGCGGTCGCCGGTGCCGGCCGCGGGGCCGACGGCCGGTAGCAGGCCGACCCGGGCGGGTCCCGGGGTGCGCTGCCCCGCACCCCGGGACGACCCCGACCACGCTCCCCGTCAGGCCGGTGGCGCCCACCACCGCCGGCCTGACGGGGGAGCCCCACCGCGCACGACCCCGCGGCCGTCGCGCCGCCGGGGCGGTGCGTGCTGCCCGACGCGAGCCCCGACGGGGCCGTGACCTCGGGCGATGACCATTCATGCGCGGGTGACGACGGTTCGTGCACCCGCGCCCCGCGCGGCCGCACGACGGCGGCAGCCTTCAATCGGGGGCGCTCCGTCGCACCCCGCGAGCAGTCAGGGACGACGACGTCGCCCTCCAGCAACCAAGGAGACACCGTGCGACTCCACGGCGAGGACGCCGCCACCACCTCCGGGGGCGGGACCCACGTGACGACCGAGAGCCTGACGCTGCTGGAGAAGGCTGCGCTGCTGACGGGCAAGACGGTCTGGGAGAGCCGGGACCTGCCGCGGCACGGGGTGCGGTCGTTGTGGTTGGCGGACGGTCCGCACGGGGTACGCAAGCAGCTGGGTGCGGCTGATCACCTCGGCATCGCGGCGTCGCAGCCGGCGACGTGCTTCCCGACGGCGGCGGCGGTGGCGAACACGTGGGACGTGGAGCTGGCCGAGCGGGTGGGTGCTGCGTTGGGTGCGGAGGCCGCGGCGCAGGGCGTGGACGTGCTGCTGGGCCCGGGCCTGAACATCAAGCGCTCGCCGTTGGGCGGGCGGAACTTCGAGTACTTCTCGGAGGACCCGCTGCTGGCCGGGCGGATGGCGGCGGGGTACGTGCGGGGTATCCAGTCCCGGGGGGTGGCGGCGTGCCCGAAGCACTACGCGGCGAACTCCCAGGAGCTGCGGCGCATGGTGTCGGACTCCGTGGTGGACGAGCGCACGCTGCGGGAGATCTACCTGTCGGCGTTCGGGATCGTGGTGACGCAGGCCCGTCCCCGGTCGGTGATGTCGTCGTACAACCTGGTCAACGGGGTGTATGCGCATGAGGACCCGTTCCTGCTGGGCACGGTCCTGCGCGAGGAGTGGGGCTTCGACGGCGCGGTGATCTCCGACTGGGGCGGCTCGAACGACGTGGTCGCCGCGGTCGCCGCCGGGGGCACCCTGGAGATGCCCGCCGCGGGCCTGGACTCCGCGCGTCAGGTGGTCGACGCCGTGCGCACCGGCCGGATCACGCAGGCCGACGTCGACGCCCGTGCGGCCGAGGTGCTGCGCCTGGTCGCCGACGCGCGCCGCAGCCCGGCGCCGGAGGTGGACCCGCTCGAGCAGCACGCCCTGGCCCGGGAGGTCGCCGCGCGCTCCGCGGTGCTGCTGAAGAACGACGACGCGCTGCTGCCGCTGGCGCCCGGGACCCGCGTGGCCGTGGTCGGCGACTTCGCCCGCACGCCGCGGTACCAGGGCGCCGGGTCCTCGGCCGTCAACCCGACCCGGCTGGACTCGGTGCTCGACGTGATCGGGGACTCGGGGCTGGAGATGACGGCGTTCGCCGCCGGGTTCCGGCGCGACGGCACCCCGGACGCCGCGCTGCGCGCCGAGGCCGTCGAGGCGGCGCGCGGCGCCGACGTGGCCCTGCTGTTCCTCGGCCTGGACGAGATCGCGGAGTCCGAGGGCCTGGACCGCTCGACCCTCGCGCTGCACGCCGCGCAGGTCGAGGTGCTGCGCGCGGTCGCCGAGGTCAACCCCCGCACGGTCGTGGTGCTGGCGGGCGGCGGCGTCGTGGAGGTGCCGTGGCTCGGGTCCGCGCAGGCCCTCGTGCACGGGTTCCTCGCCGGGCAGGCGGGCGCGGGCGGGCTGCTCGACGTCCTCACGGGCGTCGTCAACCCCTCGGGCCACCTGGCGGAGACCGTCCCCGTGGTGCTGGCCGACACCCCGACCGCCGGGACGTTCCCCGCGCAGGGTCGGACGGCGGAGTACCGGGAGGGGCTGTACGTCGGCTACCGGTACTACGCGACGGCCGGCGTGCCGGTGGCGTTCCCGTTCGGGTTCGGCCTGTCGTACACGACGTTCGCGCACTCCGGCCTGTCGGCGACGGCGGACGCCGCGACGGTGACGGTGACCAACACCGGCCCGGTGGCGGGCGCGGACGTGGTGCAGGTGTACGTGTCCCGGGTGTCGCCCGGGGTGCACCGTCCCGCGCGGACGCTCGCGGGGTTCGCGCGCGTCGAGCTGGAGCCGGGGGAGTCCGCGACCGTGACGGTCCCGCTCGGGGAGGCGGCGTTCCGGCACTGGGACGTCGCGTCCGGGGCCTGGCAGGTGGAGTCCGGCACGTGGCGTGTCCTGGCGGGTGCGCACGTGGACGACCTGCCGCTGTCGGCCGAGATCGAGGTCGCCGGCACCGTCCCGGCGCGTTCGGAGGACCTGCCCGAGCGCTACCGCACCGGCGACGTGCAGGACGTGCCGGACGCGGACTTCGCCGCGCTGCTGGGCCGGCCGCTGCCGTCGGCGGCGTGGTCGGGGCCGCTGACGGTGAACGACCCGCTGTCCGCGATGGCCGGCGCCCGTTCGCCGCTCGCCCGTCTCGCGTACCGGGTGCTGGCGTGGCGGCGGGACGTCGCGGACGGCCGCGGGAAGCCCGACCTCAACATCCTGTTCCTGCTCAACATGCCGTTCCGCGCGATCGGGAAGATGACCAACGGCATGGTCGACGCCGCGACGGTGGACGGGATCGTCCGCATCGTCAACGGCCACCTCTTCTCGGGGACGGGCGCCACGGTGCGCGCCTTCCTCCGCAACCGCCGCGCCAACCGGCGCACCGCCCGGCAGCTCGCCGGCGACGCCCCCGGCCGCAGCGCCTGACCGTGCCTGCGTCCCACCCGAACGAGAGAGACCTGCGATGATCACCCGCCTCCGCGACGCCTGGCGTCGGTTCGCCGAGAAGCGCCCCGGCGTCGCCCAGTTCGTCGTGTTCTTCCTGCTGAGCAACGGCATCACGGTGCTGCAGCTCGCGCTGATGCCGTTGATCAAGTGGCTGTTCGGGATGACGTCGCTGGTCGACACCGCGTTCCAGGTCTGGCCCGTCGGGTCCAACCCGGACGGCTCGCAGTACTTCGTGTTCGACTACGCCGCGGGCGCCCTGCCGGCGGGCGGCGGCGGGCTGGCATACTTCCTGGCCGTGCAGATCACCCTGCTGGTGGCGCAGGTGATCAACTTCTTCGCCCAGCGGAACATCACGTTCAAGTCGAACACCTCGGTCGGCAAGGCCGCGGCCTGGTACGCCATCGCGTACGTGGCGATCACGATCCTCGCGGCCGCGGCGCAGGGCCTGTACAAGACGCCGATCTACGACCTGTTCATCGAGACGTGGGGTCTGGGCGGCACGGGGGAGACCCTGGCGGACTTCGTCACGATGATCATCAACGCCGCGATCTCGTTCTGGGTGTTCTTCCCGATCTTCAAGGTCATCTTCAAGCAGGTCCCGGAGGTCGCGGCGCCGGCCGCAGCAGCCGACGCCGACGCCGGGGAGGTGCGGACGTCGTGACGAGCCCGCTGCTGACCGTCGTCGTCCCGGCCTACAACGCCCAGGACTACCTCGCCCGCGCGCTGGACTCCCTGGTCGACTTCGGCCCGGACCTCGAGGTCATCGTCGTCGACGACGGCTCCAGTGACGGCACCGCGGTGCTCGCCCACGAGTACGTCGACCGGTTCCCCGGCCTGGTGCGGCTGCTGCGCAAGCCCAACGGCGGGCACGGGTCGGCGATCAACGCCGGCCTGGACCACGCCCGCGGGGACTACCTCAAGGTCGTGGACGCCGACGACTGGCTCGACCGCGACGCCCTGGCCCAGGTCCTGACGACCCTGCGCGGGTTCCGGACCGGGGGGCAGGACGTGGACCTGCTGGTGGCGAACTTCGTCTACGAGAAGGTCGGCAAGCGCACCAAGACCGCCGTGCGCTACGCCGGGGCCCTGCCGCGCGGGCGGGTCATCGGCTGGGACGCCACCGGCCGGTTCGCCAAACGGCAGTACCTGATGATGCACGCGCTGACCTACCGCACCGCCGTGCTGCGCCAGGTCGGGCTGCGCCTGCCCGAGCACACGTTCTACGTCGACAACCTCTACGCCCTGGTCCCCCTGCACGCCGTGCGGACCCTGTACTACCTCGACGTCGACCTCTACCGGTACTTCATCGGCCGGCCCGACCAGTCCGTGCAGGAGACCGTCATGCTGCGCCGCCTGGACCAGCAGCTACGCGTGAACTGGCTGATGCTCGAGCACGTCTCCCGCACCCCCGTGAGCGACCGGCGCCTGCGCCGCTACCTGCTGCACTACCTCGAGATCACCTGCGCGGTCTCCTCCATCCTGCTCATCCGCGCCGGCACCCGCGAGTCCCTCACCGAGAAGGACCGCCTCTGGGACCGCCTACGAGCCGCCGACCCCTGGCTCTACCGCCGCGTGCGCTGGTCCGCCCTCGGACAGATCTGCAACCTGCCCGGGGCGGCCGGGCGCCGGGTGTCGGTGCTGGCGTACCGCGTCGCGCAGCGCGCCATCGGGTTCAGCTAGGCGGGCCGGACCGCTCGGCCCCGCGTACCTGGGCGGCGTCGAGCACCCGGCAGACCTCCGCATCGGGCGTCGCGGCGAAGTCGCGGTACTCCTGACCGACCGCCGCGAACACCGTCGGCTCGCGCAGGCACACCAGCCCGTCGGCCTCCGCGGCCAGCAGCCGCGCGGTGTCCGGCGGGCACACCGGCAGCGCGACGACCACCCGGGCCGCGCCCTGCCGTCGCAGCGCCGCCACCGCGGCCCGGACGCTGGCGCCCGTCGCGGCCCCGTCGTCCACCACCAGCACCGTGCGGCCGGCGACGGCCTGCGGTGCGCGGTCCCCGCGGTAGGCCGCCTCGCGCCGGCGGAGCTCCGCCGCCTCCGCGGCCCGGACCTCGGCGAACGCGTCCGGGCTCACGCCGGCGGCGCGCAGCACGGCGTCGTTGCGGACCTCCACGACGTCCCCCGCGATCCCGGCCAGCGCCCCCATGGCGAGCTCGGGGTGCCCCGGGAGGCCCAGCTTGCGGACCACCAGGACGTCGAGCGGCGCCCCGAGCGACGCGGCGACGGGGCCGGCCACCGGTACCCCGCCGCGCGGCAGCGCGAGCACGACGGCATCCGTCAGGCGGGGGTCGCCCGCCAGCACCCGCGCGAGCGCGGCACCGGCCCGCGCGCGGTCCGCGAACGGTTCCCCGCGCCTCGTCCGCCCGCCCCGGGCGGTCCCGGCGCCCGCCATGCCGGCGACGCTACTCCGGATGCGACGGCGCGGGACCGGCGCGACCCTGGGACGCGTCGGCCGGCTCCCGGCCGGTCGGGTCGACGCAGGGGCGCGACCCGACGGACCGGGGTCGGCCGGCGGCGTGCGGCCCCGCCCGGCATCGCGGCCGTGCGGCGACGGCGCGGAGGTGCGGCGCCCCCGGGCTCCGGTCAGGGCGCGGTCGTGGCCGGTCCGGAGGCCTCCGGTGCCGTCGTCGTCGGACCCGCCGTCGGGCCCGTCGTCGTCGGGCCGGGAGCCGGGTCGGTCCGCGTCACCGTGATCGAGATCGTCACGGCGTCCGCGGCGCCGAACCGGGCGGACGCGATCCCCACGGCCGGCCCCACGACGGCGACGCCGACCAGCAGCGCGGTGAGGACGGCGCGCGTGCGCCTGCCCAGCACGGGCTCGCGCGGCCCGGCGTGGCCGCGGGTGTCAGCCGAGGAGGAGCGCATCGTCACGGTGTTGCCGGGCGGCTGCCCGCCGGTCGCCCGCGGCGCGGCGGGCGCGCCGGTCGTCGAGCAGGGACAGCAGCTCCAGGGACGCGAGCGCGGCGAGCGGCGGCACGAGCATCGCGGCCCGGCCCTGCGCCGAGCCGGCCCAGGCCAGCACCCAGCCCCAGCGGGGGTGCACGTCGAGGATGATGCCGCGCACCTGCGACAGGGGCGTGGCGTCGGGGTCGGGCTCGGCGTTCGCGTCGCCCTTGGTGAAGATGTACGGCCGGGTCAGCGGCTCGCCCGTCACCGGGTCGTCCTGCTGGACCATCCGGCCGGTCGCCTCGTCCTGCCGCAGCACCGGCAGGTTCCTCAGCGCGATGATCCGGTGGGTCACGAGCTGGTCCGACCCCGCGGGCCAGAACGTGGCCACCTGCCCGATCCGGAGCTGCGACGGGTCGGTGATGCGCCGCATGACGACGGCGTCGCCGGCGTCGAACGAGCCCTGCTCGGGCCCGGACATGGAGCCGGACGTGACGATCAGCAGGCGCTGGCCGTTGGCCTGGAACCACAGGGGCACCGCCAGCGACGTGGCGTAGGCGAGGCCGCAGAGCACGATGACCGTCCACAGCCCGGCGCGCAGGGCGCGTCGTCCCGCCGGAACCGGGGTCGCGCGGCGCGGCCGGTCCGGGTGCGGTGCCCGGCGCTCGACGGCCGGGCGCGGCCTCCTGATCATCGCTCCTCGGGTGGTGGGCCCGCGGTCACAGGTGCGGGTTCTCGGGGTCCTGCTGGGCGTCGAACGTCAGCTCGAGGTCGGTGGTCGCGTCCTGGAAGTCGTCGCCGAGCGACTCGGGCACGGTCACCTGGACGCACAGCGCCTCGGCGGAGCCCGCGATGATCCGGCGCTCCACCGGGACGATCTGCTGCGGCGCGGTGGACAGGGCGTCGACCTGCGCGAGCACCTCACGCCCGTCCACGCCGGCGGCGGTGCACGTCGGCGCGGCGTACAGCGTGAGCCCGAGCTGCCCGGCCAGCGCCTTCCCGTCGGGGTCGGTCGCGGTGTACGTGACGCCGTAGACCAGCGCGAGGGAGCCGTCGTTCTCGACCGTGACGGCGCTGAAGATGTCGTCGCCGGGCGCCAGCAGCCCGGGGGGCAGCGTGAACGCGGCGTCCTCGCCGGCGGCGATGTCGACGGTCCCGGTGGTGATGCCGGTGCGCCCGGCGTCGTCGTTGTCGGTGAAGATCGCCGAGGTCACCAGCGACGTCATGCCCAGACCGGCCATGCCGAGGATCGCCACGGTGGTCACCAGGCGCCGGCGTCGTGCCGGGTCGCGGCGCGGCGGCGGCGGCGTGATCATCTCGCGGAGCAGCTCGTCCATCCGGGTGGTCATCCTCACGGGTGAGTTCGAAACGGTCGTACCGGGTGCTATCGGTCAGATCGTCGCGCACCTTGAGCCCGGATGTCCGGTTCTCGGGTGAGTCATGTGACCGCGTGTCGCGGGTCCACGTCACGCGGCAGGTCCTCGGCGCGCAGCCGGTCGGGCGGCACGGCGGGGGAGTAGAGGTAGCCCTGGGCCTGGTCGACGGTCAGCCGGCGCAGCACCTCGGCGGTCCGGCCGTCCTCGACGCCCTCGGCGACGACCTGCAGGCCGAACGAGTGCGCGAGGTCGACCATGGCCTTGACGACGACCTCGGACCCCTCGCGGCCCGTCGCCGAGAGGTCCGCGACGAACAGCCGGTCGATCTTCAGCCCGTGCACGGGCAGGTCGCGGAGCTGGGAGATCGAGGTGTTGCCGATGCCGAAGTCGTCGATCGCGACCCGGACGCCCGCGTCGGCCAGGCGCTGCAGCACGGGGACGACCCGCGACGGGTCGCTGACCAGGGCCGTCTCGGTGATCTCGACCTCCAGCAGGTCCGGCGTCACGTCGTGCGTGGCCAGCAGGTGCTCGATCACCTCGGCGACGGTGGCGGACGTGACGTCGTGCGCCGAGAGGTTGACCGCGACCGGCACGGGCTCGCCGTGCTCCCGCCACGCCGCGAGCTGCTCGACGCACGCGCGCAGGGCGTACCGCGTGAGGTCGTGGATCAGGCCCGACTGCTCGGCGAGCGGCACGAACAGGTCCGGCGGCAGCATCCCCCGGGTGGGGTGGCGCCAGCGCATGAGCGCCTCGAGGCCGACGGTCCGGCCGGTGCGCAGGTCGATCTTCGGCTGGTAGTGCAGCTCGAGCTCGTCGGCGACCCCGAGCGCGCGGTGCAGGTCCCCGAGCAGCACGAGGCGGGCCGGCGAGGAGTCGTCCTCCTCGGGCGAGTAGACGGACACGCCCAGGCGGTGCGTCTTGGCGGTGTACATCGCGACGTCCGCCATCCGCATCAGCGAGGACGCGTCCTCGGCGTGGTCCGGCAGGCACGCGACGCCGATGGAGGTGTCGACGTGCAGGGCCAGGTCCCCGAGCATGAACGGCGGCACGAACAGCTGCCGCACCCGGCGGGCCGCGGCGTCCGCGTCGGCCACGGACCGGACGTCCGGCAGCAGGATCGCGAACTCGTCGCCGCCGAGCCGGGCCACCACGTCGTCCTCGCGCAGGGCGCCCCGCAGGCGCTCGGCGACCTGCTCGAGCAGCTCGTCACCGCGGTCGTGGCCGAGCGAGTCGTTGATGTCCTTGAACCGGTCGATGTCCAGCAGCGCGAGGCCGACGGTGCCGCCGGTCGCCGAGGACTCGTCGATCGCCCGCGCGAGCCGGTCCGCGAGCATCCGCCGGTTCGGCAGCCCGGTCAGGGAGTCCAGCAGGGCGAGCCGGGCGTTCTCCAGGGCGGACGCCTGCAGCCGGCGCGAGGCGTTGCGCACGGTCCGGAACAGCAGCACCCACAGCAGGGCGAGCCCGCCGGCGACGACGAGCGTGACGGTGCGCACGGCCGACGACACCGCGTCGGCGGTGCCCTGGTAGTCGAGCATGACCTCGGCGGCGCCGATGACGACGCGGCCCTGCTGCACCGGGACGTAGACGTCGAGCAGGGTGGTCTCGGTGCCGCCGACCTGCTCGCCGCGCACGACGGTGACGACCTGGGCGACCGGCTCCCGCTCGCGGGTCGCGGTGTCCAGCCGCTCGCCGTCCGCGAACCCGGTGGAGTCCGCGTGCGAGTCGTACAGCAGGGTGCCGTCGACCGTCCAGAGGCGCAGGCGCCGCAGCTCGCGGAAGCCGGCGACCTGCTCGGTGACCCGCTGGGCGTCGTCGGGCGCGAGCACGCCGACGGTGAACGCCTCCTCGGGGACCCCGGCGGAGGCGTAGGACTCGATGGACCGGGCGAGCGCGATGCCGTCGCGCTGGGCCTGCTTCTGCATGACGTCGCCTGTGACGAGCACGAGGGCGACGCCGAGCGCGAGCATGGCGAGGACGCTGACGACGGCGAAGTACCGGGTCAGCGGCCAGCGGCGGTGTGCGGTTGCCAGCGGACGGCCTCGGGTGCTCGCAGGGACGGCCACGAGGGTGTGCGCGACCGGTCCCGAGACTAGGTGCGACGCGCCGGAATTGGCGAGAAGATCCGTGTTGCGGCGTTTCGCCACAATTGCCCGGTCTGCCGCCGGGCGCGCGACCCGGCGCACCCCGGTCGCGACGCCACGGCGCCGGCACCCGTTCGGGTCACGCCCGCCCGCGCGCGGGCGGGGTAAGGTCCAGCCGCCCCCCTCCTGCGGCCCCGGAGCGTCCCGATGCACGAGCTCGCCCTGTGCTCCGTCGAGCACGACGGCCGCACCGTGCTGTCCGGCTACGTGCGGACCTACGACGACGGCGTCCTCTGGGCGGGCACCGAGGGCATCGTGCGCGGCGTCGCGGAGGGCGAGCACTACACCCTGCGCGTGCTCGACGAGGTGCGCGGCGAGTGCGTGTACGTCGGCGCCGTCGCCCGCATCACCGCCGACACCGTCGCGTTCGCCGGCGTCGAGCTGCTGTCCACGCTCCAGAAGCGCGCGGTGGCCCGGGTGGCCGTCAGCGTGGAGTGCGAGGGCTTCGCGACCCCGGCCGGCACCCCGCACGACGAGGGCGCGACACCCGCCGGGGACGGGGCGCCCGGGAGCGGGGAACGGCCCGTGCAGTTCACCGTGCTCGACGTGTCCGCGCACGGGATGCGTATGATGAGTCAGACCGAGCTGCCCCCCGGCAGCACGGTGAGGTTCGTCTTCCCCGAGCTGTCGGACGCGTTCTGGCTGCAGGCGGTCGTCGTCCGTGCCCAGCCCTCGCGCTCCGGGACGCACTACGGCTGCCGGTTCGTGGAGACCTCCCCGCGGGAGACGGACGCGCTCTTCCGCTACGTCCTGCGCACGCAGGGCGCCCAGCGCCGCCAGCAGACGCTCGCCTGACCGAGCCGCCGGCGCCGGTCGCCGCCCCGCGCGCACGGACCTGCGGCCCGAATCCGACGCCGGAAAGACCTCACCCATGCCTTCCTTCACCGATCTCGGTGTCCCGGCCGCCCTCGCGGCCTCCCTCGCCCAGCGCGGCATCACCGACCCGTTCCCGATCCAGACCGCGACGCTGCCCGACACGCTCGCCGGCCGCGACGTGCTCGGCCGCGGCCGCACCGGCTCCGGCAAGACGATCGCGTTCGCGCTGCCGGTCGTCACCCGGCTCGCCGCGTCGCGCACCCGGCGGGCCCCGGCCCGGCCGCGGGCCCTCGTGCTCGCCCCCACCCGGGAGCTCGCGACCCAGATCCACGCGACGGTCGAACCCCTCGCCGCCGTCAGCGGCCTGACGTCCACGACCGTGTTCGGCGGTGTCGCGCAGAGCCGTCAGGTGACCGCGCTCAACGCCGGCATCGACGTCCTCGTCGCCTGCCCCGGCCGCCTCGAGGACCTCATCCGCCAGGGGCTGTGCTCGCTCGACGCCGTCGAGGTCACCGTCCTCGACGAGGCGGACCACATGGCCGACCTCGGGTTCCTGCCCGTGGTGAAGCGGCTGCTCGACCGCACGCCCCGCGGCGGCCAGCGCCTGCTGTTCTCGGCCACGCTGGACAACGGCGTCGACGCGCTGGTGTCGCGGTACCTGGACCGGCCGACCACGCACTCCGTGGACCCCGCGGTCGCGCCCGTGTCCACCATGACCCACCACGTGCTCTCCGTGGCGGACGCGGACGCCAAGAAGGAGGTCGTGCGCGAGCTCGCGTCCGGCACCGGGCGCCGCGTGCTGTTCACCCGCACCAAGCACCAGGCCAAGAAGCTCGCCAAGCAGCTCACCGCCGACGGGATCCCCGCGGTGGACCTGCAGGGCAACCTCGGCCAGGGCGCCCGCGAGCGGAACCTCGCGGCGTTCACGAGCGGGGAGGTGCGCGTGCTCGTCGCGACCGACATCGCGGCGCGCGGCATCCACGTCGACGACATCGAGCTGGTCGTGCACGTCGACCCGCCGGCCGAGCACAAGGCCTACCTGCACCGCTCCGGGCGCACCGCGCGGGCCGGGTCCGGCGGTGACGTCGTCACCGTGATGCTGCCCGAGCAGGCCGGTGACGTCCGGGACCTCACCCGCAAGGCCCGCATCACGGTGACCCCGCAGCGGGTCGCCCCGGGCTCCGCCGTCGTCGCCGGCCTCGTCGGGGACGTCGCCGAGCGCGTCGCGCCCGCCGCCCCCGCCGCTCCGGCGCAGCGCGCCGCCTCCGGCACCGGTTCCCGCCGCGGGGGCCGGGGCGGTCGCGGCACCGGCCGCACGGGCCAGGGCGACGCGACCCGCGCCGGGACCACGTCCGGCGTGGCCGCCGAGCGCGGCACGCGGGGTCGGGGCGCCGCGGGCGACCGGCCCGCCGGCCGGACGGCCTCCGACACCCGCGCCGCGTCCGGCTCGGCCGGCGCCGGTCGCGGGACCGCCGCGGGTGCCGCCGGCGCCGGGCACGGCCGGACCGCCGCGGCAGGCGGCGGGTCCGGACGGTCGCGCCGCGCGGGCCGGCCGCAGGGCGCCCCCGTCGGCGGCTCGACGGTCCGCTGGTCGTCCGGCGGCGACGCCCCGGCGGGGCAGCCCGCCGGCGGGGCCGCCCGCTCCGGCGAGGGCTCGGGCGGCGGACGGCGGCGCAGCCGCGGCGGACGCAGCCGCGGGCCCCGCGCCGGGGCGTAGCGGACCCCGGGGCCGTCCGCGCGAGCGGCGCCGCCGGGTGGTGACGCCGGCCCGTGGCGGACGGCGTCGAGGGTGGCGTCCCCGCCCGGTGGCGGCGACGCCGCGGACGCGTCAGTCTCGTGCGGAGCATCGGGGAACACGGCACCTCGTGGCCGTGTTCTGCAGCCGCGGGTGCGCAGCGGCCGACCCGGCAGCGCGGCCCGCGGGCGAGAGGAGGTCCAGGTGACGGAGCAGAAGGCCTACGAGGTCCAGAAGGACGAGGCGCAGTGGCGCGTCGAGCTCGACCCGGCGGAGTTCCAGGTGCTGCGGCTGGCCGGCACCGAGCGGCCGTGGACGGGTGCGCTGCTCGACGAGGAGCGCCAGGGCGTCTACCGCTGTCGTGCGTGCGGCAACGAGCTGTTCCGGTCGGACACCAAGTTCGACTCGCACTGCGGGTGGCCGAGCTTCTTCTCGCCGCTCGCGGGTGACCGCGTCGAGCTGATCGAGGACCGCAGCCTCGGCATGGTGCGCACCGAGGTGCGCTGCGCCCGCTGCGGGTCGCACCTGGGGCACGTCTTCGACGACGCGCCGCAGACCCCGACCGGCGACCGCTACTGCATGAACTCGGTCAGCCTGACGTTCGAGCCCACGGTCGGCTGACCGCCGTCCGGGGGAGTGCGTCGACCGACGCTTCAGGGCCTGCGCCCGCGTGCCGATACCGGTGACGTGGAGCAGGCCCTGATCGTCCGACGGTGGCGTCGCTACGGCGCCGACCGGTTGTACGTGACGGCCGACACCGGCGCCCCCCTGGGCAGCGTCGACCTCACCACCGGGCAGGTCGAGTCCGCCCGCTCGGCCGGGTCCGCCCTCGGCGGCGCCGGCCTGGACGGCGCCGGCCTGGAGGACGTGGGGCTCGAGGACGTGGTGCGCGGGGCCGCGCAGGCGTACCTGCGTGCCGACCTGCCGGAGCTCGTGGTGCCCGCCTCCGCGGTGCTGCCGTCGCCGCCCGTGCCCCCGGTGACGCCCCGTCCCCACGGACGTCGGGCCGCGGGTGAGCCGTCCGCCGCGGCGGGCGCGGCGTCCCGCGGGGCGTCCGCGGGCTCCGTGCCGACTGCCGCGTCCGACGCCCCGGCGGGCGGACGGCACCGCGCCGCCGACCTCGTGCGGCCGCACCCCGCCGGTGACGAGCAGACCGCCGGTGAGCCGCTCGCGGAGCGGCTGGATCGGCTCGTCCTCGCCGGGTGGCACGTGCTGCCGGCGGTCCCCGTGGGGCGCCAGGGCTCCGTGGTCCCGTACCTGCTGGTCGGGCCCGCCGGGGCGTTCGCCGTCGCGGAGCGCCCTGCCGGCGCGCCGGGGGGCGAGCAGCTCGTGCTGGACGGCCGGCACCTGTCGGCCGACGGGCACGGGGTCCCCGACCTGCGCGACATCCGCCTGACGGCGGCGCGCGCGGGCTCGCTGCTGCGCGCGGCCGTGGGGTCGCCCGTGGGCGTGCGCGGCGTGCTCGTGGTGCACGGACCGGTGACGGTGCGGAGCCCGGCGGCCGTCGACGCCCTGGTGGTCGGGCGCGACGAGGTGCCCGACGTGCTCGAGGACCTCCCGGTGCGCTGGACCCGGGGGCGCGTGGACGCGGTCGCGGCCGTCGCCCGGCGCCGCAGCACGTGGGCGCTCACCTGGGCGTGACGCCCCGACCGGCCCGTGGCGCCGGCGCGTCGACGGCGGGCCTCAGGGAGCCGGCGGCGTGCGCGGGGTCGCCGAGAGGTCCTCGTTGAGCCGGTGGAGCTGGTCGGCGAGCTGCCCGCGCTCGGTGGCGGTCCAGCCGTCCAGCACCTGGCCGAGGTAGCGGCGGCGCGCGACCCGCGCCGCGTCGACCCGGCGCGCGCCCTCCGGCGTGACGCGGATCAGCTGACCACGGGAGTCCTCGGGGTCCGGCCGGCGCTCGATCAGACCGAGCTGCTCGATCCTGCCGAGCTGGCGCGACATCGTGCCGCGGCCGACGCCGATGTGCTCCGCGAGCTCGCTCGCGCGCACGTCCGGCTCCCGCTCGATGCGGGCCAGCAGCGGGTAGGCGGACGGCTCGAGGTCGGGGTGCACCTCGCGCGCCAGCCGCTCCGCGGACGCCCGCGCGCGCCGCAGCAGCAGCCCGAGCTCGGCCTCGAGGCGCACGACGGGGTCGGTCGGGGTGTCCACCCCGCCATTGTGGCGGACGGGCGGGCGGGACGACGCGAGGCGCCCGGCCGGGTCGGCCGGGCGCCTCGCGGTGCGGTGCGGTGCGGTGGTCAGGCGCGCGGGGCCGTCGCCGTCCCTGCGCCTGCCTCGACGGTGTCGCCCTGCGCGTCCTCCCGCTCGAGCTCCTGCTCGGCCTCCGCCTGGCGGCCGACGGCCTGCTGCGCGCCGGGGGTGCCCGCCTCGGCGACCGCGGCCTCACCGGTCTGGTCCTGGTCGAGCAGCTGCTCGACGCCGGAGCGGCGCCCGAGCGGCACCTCCTTGAGGAACAGCACCGCGACCAGGGCCACCAGGCCCAGCGGCGCGGCGATGAGGAACAGGTCCGCGATGCCCTCGCCGTACGCGGACTCGACGACCGTGCGGACCGGGCCGGGCAGCGTCGACACGTCCGGCACCGCGCCGGTGCCGCCGCCGAGCGCGCTCACGTCGATCCCGAGGGCCGCGAGCCCGTCGGTGATGAGCGTGACGACCCGGCTGCCGAGCACCGCGCCGAGCGCCGAGACGCCGATCGCGCCGCCCAGGCTGCGGAAGAACGCGACGGTCGCGGTGCCGGAGCCGACCTCGGACACGTCGAGCGTGTTCTGCACGGCCAGCACCAGGTTCTGCATCAGCATGCCCAGCCCCGCGCCCATGACGAACATGTACAGCCCGACCAGCACGAAGCTCGTGTCGTAGCGGATCGTGCCCATGAGGGCGAGGCCGACGGTCAGCGTGATCGCGCCGGCGACCATGAAGCCCTTGTAGCGCCCGTACTTGGTGATGAGCCGCCCGGTGATGGTCGAGGACGTGAACAGGCCGAGGATCATCGGGACGGTGAGCAGGCCGGACTCCGTCGGCGTCTTGCCGCGCGCGACCTGCATGTACTGGCTGAGGAACACCGAGGTGCCGAACATCGCCACGCCGACCGCGACGGACGCGATGACGGAGAGCACCAGCGTCCGGTTGCGGAACAGGTGCATCGGGATGATCGGGTCGGCGACCTTCGTCTCGACGACGCAGGCCACGGCCAGGACGGCGAGCGAGCCGAGCACCATGACGGCCGTCTGCCAGGACATCCAGTCGTAGCTGTTCCCGGCGAACGTGACCCACAGCAGCAGCGTGGCGATGCCCACGGAGATCAGCGCGGCGCCCCAGTAGTCGATGCGCACGACCTTGCGGGCGAGCTGCGGCAGGTGCAGCGTGCGCTGCAGCACGACGATCGCGGCGATCGCGAACGGCAGGCCGACGAAGAAGTTCCAGCGCCACGAGATCGCGTCGGTGATGACGCCGCCGAGCAGCGGGCCGCCGACCATGCCGACGCCCATGATGCCGCCCATCAGGCCCATGTAGCGGCCGCGCTCGCGGGGGCTGAGGATGTCCGCCAGCAGCACGGTGGCCAGCGCCGTGAGGCCGCCGGCGCCGATGCCCTGCAGGGCGCGCATCCCGATGAGGGTGCCGACGTTCTGGGAGAACCCGGCGGCCGCGGACGACAGCACCGAGATGGCGAGCGCGAGCTGGATCAGCAGCTTGCGGTTGACGAGGTCGGCGAGCTTGCCCCAGATCGGCGTGGTGATCGTCGTGGTCAGCAGGGTCGCGGTGACGACCCACGTGTACGAGGACTGCGAGCCGTGCAGGCTCGTGACGATCTTCGGCAGGCTGCTCGACACGACGCTCGTGGCCAGGATGGACACGAACATGCCGAGCAGGATGCCGGAGAGCGCCTCCATGACCTGCCGGTGGTTCATCGCGGGTGCGGACCCGGCGCTGCTCACGACGGGGGTCGGGCTCTCGGCCCGGGTGGTGCTGGTCATCGGTGCCTTCGCTTTCGCCAGTGGTGCGGTGCCCGGCGTCGTCGGCGGACGGTGTGCGTGGTGGTGCGGAGCGTCCGGGGGGACGCGGGTTCGGGTGCCCGGCGCGGACGCCGGGGCCGGGATCAGGTGGCCGCGGCGACCGGCTCGACCGCGGGGGCGGTGTCGCCGGTGGTCGAGGGGAGCGGGCCCAGGCCGGCGATCGTGTCCGCGACGCGCTCGATCTGCGCGGTGGCGGACAGCAGGTCGTCGAGCGCCCAGTCGCTGAACACCGCCGCGGCGCGGGCGTCGAGCTCCCGCTTGGTGCGGGCCGTGAACTCCTGTCCGAGCGCCGTGAGCCGGACGGTGCGCACCCGGCGGTCGGTGCCCGGGGTGTCGGGGGTGCTGCGCTCGGCGTAGCCCGCGTCGACGAGCGTCGTGATCTGCCGGCTCGCCACCGAGATGTCGACGTGCAGGTGCTGCGCCACGTCGCCGGTGCCCATCTCGCCGCGCTTGTCGAGCAGCCACAGCAGGCTGAGCGCCGCGCGCGGGCAGTCGAGGTCGCGCGCCAGCTCCGTCGCCGTCTCGCGCTGGACGCGCTGGAGCCGGGCGACGGCGTCGATCAGCGCGCGGTACGCGGGCGTGGCGGGCACGGGGGGCTCCTCAAGATCCTTGGTTGCAGCAGGCAACCTATCACAACGGTTGCGTCGGGCAACTTCTTCCCACCACGACGCGCCCTCACTCACCCCCGCCCCACTCGCCGCCCCGCCCCGCTCCCACTCACCCCCGCCCCCACCTCCCCCTTCCCCGTCGGAGGCTCCGAACGTGCTCGGAGAGGCCGGCGCGCCATCGTGGTGGTCCGCGGGCACCTCCGATGGCGCGCGGGCACCTCCCTCGCCGTTGGGAGCCTCCGACGGCGTTCGGAGCGCGCCTCGGAGGCTCCGACGGTGCTTGGAGGGGTCCGCGTGCTGTCGTGGTGGTCCGCGGGCACCTCCGATGGCGCGCGGACACCTCCCTCGCCGTTGGGAGGCTCCGACGGCGCTCGGAGCGCGCCTCGGAGGGGCCGACGGGGGAGGCGGGCGTGCGGCCCGGGCGGAGGTGGAGGCGGTGGGGGCGTCGCCGTCAGCGGCCGGCGGCGTACCCCTGCATCCCGCGCGGGTTCGCCGCCGCGTGCAGCAGCCCGTCCGGCCGCACGCCCGCGGCGCTGACCCGTCCCAGCGACCACGGTCCTGCGTCGTGCACGGCGTGGCCCCGGCGGGCGAGCGCCCCCAGCACGCCCGGGCCGAGCCGCGACTCCGCCTCGACCCCGCGCCGGACGCTCGTGCGGGGGTGGAACGACGAGGGCACGTGCGTGGAGTGCCACCCCGGGGCGTCGATCGCCGCCTGCAGGTCGAGCCCGCCCAGCAGGTGGTGCAGCAGGAACGGCAGCGTCCACTGGTCCTGCTGGTCGCCGCCGGGCGTCCCGAACGCGAACCCGCCGCCGTCCCGCAGCACCAGCCCGGGGCTCAGCGTCGTGCGCGGGCGGCGGCCGGGCGCGAGGGACGACGGCAGGCCCGGCTCGAGCCAGAACATCTGCGCCCGTGTCGGCAGCCCGAACCCCAGGCCCGGCACGACCGGGCTGCTCTGCAACCAGCCGCCGGACGGCGTCGCGGACACGAGGTTGCCCCAGCGGTCCACGACATCGACGTGGCACGTGTCGCCGCGCGTCACGCCCGCCGGGCTCACGTCCGGTGCGGGTCCGACGTCCAGCGCGGGGCCCACGGCAGCCCCGCCGCCCGGCCCGGGCCCGCGGGTCGGCTCCCCGGTGCCCGCCGCCGCGCCACCGGTCGCGTCCTCGTAGCGTCCCGGCCACACCCCGGCGGCGGGCGTGCCGAACACGCGGGCCAGCCGCGGTTCCCGGCCCTGCGGCGACCCCGGACGCAGGCCGTCCGCCGCGTCGGCGCCGACCAGCCGGGCACGCTCCGCCGCGTAGCGGGAGGACAGCAGCGCGTCGAGCGGCACGTCACCCTCCGCCGGATCGCCGAACCAGGCCTCCCGGTCCGCGAACGCGAGCGTCGTGACCTCCAGGGCCGTGTGCACCAGGTCGGCGGAACCGAGGTCGGCGTCCTCGACGCCGAGCGCCTCGAGCATCCGCAGCTGCTGCAGCAGCACCGGGCCCTGGCCCCACGCGGCCGTCTTGTGCACCTCGACGCCCGCGAACGGCACGGCGACCGTCGGCTCCTCCGTGGCCCGCCAGCCCGCGAGGTCGTCAGCCGTCAGCAGCCCGGCGTGCGCCTCGCCGGACGAGTCCAGCACGGGCTCCCGCACGAACGCCGCCACCGCCTCGGCCACGAACCCCTCGTAGAACGCCCGCCGCGCCGCCTCGATCTGCGCGAGCCGGTCCGCGCCGGCGGCCTCCGCCTCCGCGAGCACCCGCGTGTACGTCGCGGCGAGGTCCGGGTTGCGGAACCGGGCCCCCGGCTCCGGCGGGCGCCCGCCCGGCAGGTACACCGCCGCGGACGTCGGCCAGTGCTCCGCGAACAGCCGCTCCACGGTCCCGATGGTCCGGACGGCCGCGGGCACCAGCGGGTAGCCGTCGCGGGCGTACCCGATCGCCGGGCCGAGCACGTCAGCCAGCGGCAGCGTCCCGTAGCGCGCCAGCAGGTCGAGCCACGCGCCGAACGCCCCCGGGACCACGGCGGCCAGGTGCCCCGTGCCCGGCACGACGTCGAGCCCCAGGTCCGTGTACGCCCCGGTCGTCGCGGCCGCCGGGGCCGTGCCCTGCCCGCACACCACGAACGTGTGCCCGTCCGACGCCCGGTGCCCGATGATCGGCGCGTCGCCGCCGGGGCCGTTCAGGTGCGGCTCGACCACCTGCAGCGTGAAGCCCGCCGCCGCGGCCGCGTCGAACGCGTTGCCCCCGGCCTCCAGCACCGCCATCCCGACCGCGCTGGCCAGCCAGTGCGTCGAGGCCACCATGCCGTGCGTGCCGACGAGCTCCGGGCGGGTGGTGAACACGGGCGGCTCCTCGGCGATCGGTCGTACGCCCCGCCACCGTACGCCGCCCGATCCCACCTCGAGTCCGTCGGAGGCTCCGAACGGCGAGGGAGGTGCCCACGTGCCGTCGGAGGAGTCCGGGGACCACCACGACGGCGCGCGGACCTCTCCGTGACCCGTCGGAGCCTCCGACGGGGCACGGAGGTGCGGACGGGCATCGGAGACCTGCACGCGCCGTCGGAGGTGTCCGGGGACCACCACGACGGCGCGCGGACCTCTCCGAGCACTGGCGGAGGCTCCGACGGGAGCGTGGACGTGCGGAGCGTGGGCCCGCGGACCCGGGCGCGGGTCAGCCGCCGAGGACCGTGGCGGACCAGGCGCCGGTGCGGTCCGCGACGCCCGGGGTCATCCGGACGCCGACGGCGTCGGGCACCGCCAGAGGCGCGGAGGTCTCGTCCGGGCCGCACGGGACGTCGGGGAACTCCACGCTGCGCTCCGAGCTCGCGCCGTCCTCGTCCGTCATGACGTGGACCGTGAAGTCGAGCGTGCCGTCGCCCAGGCACGCGAGGTGCACCCGCTCGACGCGCACCGGCTGGACGAAGCTCACCGTGACGCCGGCGTCGGCCGGCTGCTCAGCCGGGTCCTGGGGGCTGATGCCGCCGGATCCCGCGCCCAGGACGGCGTCCGGGTCGACGTCGGCCGGCGGGCCGTCGTGCGACGCCAGCCACGCCGAGACCTCCTCCTGGGTCGCGCCGGGCACGGGATCGTCGGTGCACGCGGTCAGGACGAGGCAGGCAGCGGCACCGGCCACGGCTGCGCAGACCCGGATCGGGCCGGAGGTGCGGGCGGGGGCGGTGCTGAGCGGCATCCACCGACCGTAGCGGCCGGGGACCGTCCGGCGGGGCCGTTCCGGAGGTCCGGTCGACCGCCGCGGGCACCGGGCCGGGTCAGTGCCCTGCGGAGGGTGCCGGCACGTCGCCGGTCTCCGGGGCCTCGCCGCGCCCGACGCGGGAGTGGCGGTACGAGTACGCCGCGTACACCACCATGCCGAGCGCCAGCCAGGCGGCGAACCGCAGCCACGTCAGCGTCGTCAGGTTCGTCATGAGCCAGAGGCACGCCACGCCGGAGACGATCGGCAGCACCGGCGACCACGGCACCCGGAACCCGCGCTGCAGGTCCGGGCGGGTGCGCCGCAGGATCGGGATGCCGAAGCTCACCAGCACGAACGCCGAGAGCGTGCCGATGTTGATCATCTCCTCCAGCAGCTCCACGCGGGACAGCCCGGCGATGGCGGCGACCACGATGCCGGTGCCGATCTGCAGCCGGACGGGCGTGCGGTAGCGGGGCGACGTCCGGGAGATGCCGCGGGGGAGCAGGCCGTCTCGGCTCATCGCGAAGACGATCCGGGTGAGGCCGAGCAGCAGCACCATGATCACCGAGGTCAGCCCGACGAGGATCCCGATGGAGATGACCTTGCCCGCCCAGTCGGCGCCGACCAGCACGAAGGCGGTCGTCAGCGAGGGGGAGTCGGAGGCGGCGAGGTCGGTGTACGGGACCATGCCGGTGACGACGATCGTGACCAGCACGTACAGCACGGTGACGATCGCGAGGCCGCCGAGCACGCCGCGCGGGACGGCTCGCTGCGGGTTCTTCGTCTCCTCGGCGGTGGTCGCGACGACGTCGAACCCGATGAACGCGAAGAACACGAGCGCGGCACCGGACAGGATGCCGACGACGCCGTACGTCGAGGGCTCGAGGCCGGACAGGAACGCGAACAGCGACTGGTGCAGGCCGGAGCTCGACTCGGCGGGCTGCGACGGCGGCACGAACGGCGTGTAGTTGTCGGCGCGCACATAGAAGAACCCGGCGACGATGACGAACAGCGTGATGCCGACCTTGATGATCGTGAACACGCTGTTGACCCGGGTGCTGAGCTTCGTCCCGACGGCGAGCAGCGTCGTGAACACGCCCACCACCAGCACCGGCCCCCACTCCAGGGACACCGGCCCGAGGTGCAGCGTCGTCGGCAGGTCCACGCCGAACAGCGCGAACGCGTCCGCCAGGTACACGCCCCAGAACTTCGCGATGACGGCCGCCGCGAGCAGCATCTCGAGGATGAGGTCCCAGCCGATGATCCACGCGACCAGCTCGCCGGCCGTCGCGTAGGAGAACGTGTAGGCGGACCCGGCCACCGGCAGCGTCGAGGCGAACTCGGCGTAGCACATGATCGCCATCGCGCAGACGACGGAGGCGATGAGGAACGAGACGATGACGCTCGGGCCGGCGTAGTTCGCGGCGGCGGTCGCGCCGACGGAGAAGATGCCCGCGCCGACGGCGACGGCCACGCCCAGGACGGCCAGGTCCCAGGCGGTGAGGTCGCGGCGGAGCGAGCGCTCCGGGTCGTCGACCCCGGCGAGCGAGTCCTCGACGGACTTGCGGCGCAGCACGCTGCGGTGGGTGGTGGACACCGGGGAGCTCCCTCGGTCGACGGCTCTGTGCCGCGCGAGCATGGCGGAGCCGACGCGCGGGCGCACGCGGAAGTCCGGCATGTGGGACCGGAGAGCGCGCGGTGTCAGAAACCGCCGGGGAACCCGAGCTGGCGCCACGCCTCGTACAGGGCGGTGGACGCCGCGTTGGTGAGGTTGAGCGAGCGGCGCCCGGGCAGCATCGGGATCCGCAGCCGGTCGGTGACGGCCGGGTGCTCGAGGGCCTCGGGCGGCAGCCCGGTCGGCTCCGGGCCGAACAGCAGGGCGTCTCCGTCCCGGAACGCCACGTCGGTGTACCGGGTGGTGGTGTGCGTGGTGAAGGCGAAGACGCGGCCCGGGGCGACGGCCGCCAGCGCCGCGTCGAGGTCCGGGTGCACCACCACGTGCGCGAGGTCGTGGTAGTCGAGCCCGGCCCGCTTCAGCCGCGGCTCGTCCATCACGAAGCCCAGCGGCTCCACCAGGTGGAGGGTCGCGCCCGTGGCGGCGGCGAGCCGGATGGCGTTGCCGGTGTTGCCGGGGATGCGGGGCTCGAAGAACACGACGTGCAGCACCGGCCGATCCTCTCACCGGCGGGCGCTAGCGTGGCGTGCGGGTCCGCGGACCCGCACGCCACCACGAGAGGACGCCGATGCCCACCCTGCCGCCGTACCGTGCCGCCGACAACCGGTACGAGAGCATCCCGTACCGGCGGACCGGCCGCAGCGGGCTCGACCTGCCCGCGCTGTCCCTCGGCCTGTGGCACAACTTCGGGGACGTCAACCCGCTCGAGACGCAGCGAGCGGTGCTGCGGCGTGCGTTCGACCTCGGCATCACGCACTTCGACCTCGCGAACAACTACGGGCCGCCGTACGGCTCCGCCGAGGCCAACTTCGGCCGGCACCTCGCGCAGGACCTGCGGCCGTACCGCGACGAGCTGGTCATCTCGTCGAAGGCCGGCTACGACATGTGGCCCGGGCCGTACGGCGACGGGGGCTCGCGCAAGTACCTGCTGGCGTCGCTCGACCAGTCGCTGCAGCGCACGGGGCTGGACTACGTCGACATCTTCTACTCCCACCGCCCGGACCCGTCCGTGCCGCTGGAGGAGACGATGGGCGCGCTGCACACCGCTGTGACCAGCGGGCGGGCGCTGTACGCCGGGATCTCCAACTACTCGCCGTCGCGCACCCGCGAGGCCGCGCGGATCCTCGCGGACCTGGGGACGCCGCTGCTCATCCACCAGCCGAGCTACTCGATGTTCAACCGGCACGTCGAGCGGGTCGCCGAGGGCGAGACCGAGACCCTGCTCGACGTGGTCGGGGACCTCGGTGTCGGCATGATCGTGTTCTCCCCGCTGCAGCAGGGGCTGCTCACCGGCCGCTACCTGTCCGGCGAGGTGCCCGCCGGGTCACGCGCCGCGACCAGCCGGTTCCTGTCCGCGGACTCGATCTCCGGCACCTACCTCGAGCGGGCCCGGGCGCTCGACGAGATCGCCCGCGGGCGGGGCCAGTCGCTCGCGCAGCTCGCCCTCACGTGGGTGCTGCGGGACCCGCGCGTCACGTCCGCGCTGATCGGCGCGTCCTCGGTCGCCCAGCTCGAGGACAACGTGGCCGCGCTCACCGCGCCGCCGCTCACCGACGAGGAGATCGCCGCGATCGAGCCGCACGCCGTGGACGGGACGGCTCGCCGGTGACCGCCGGTGCCGGCCGGGTGCCGGTGGTGCTGCTGCACGGGCTCACCGACTCCTCCGCCTGCTGGCCGACGGTCCGGCACCGGTACGACCGGGACGGCCGCGTGGTCGTCGCGCTGGACGCGCGCGGGCACGGCGGCGTGCCGCTGCCCGACGAGCCGTTCACGATCGCGGCGCTCGCGCAGGACGCGGCCCGGGCGCTGCGCGCGCTCGGCACCGGCCCTGCGCTCGTCGTCGGGCACTCGATGGGCGGTGTCACCGCGGAGGAGCTCGCGCTGACCGCGCCCGAGCTCGTCGCCGCGCTCGTCCTCGAGGACCCGGCGTGGCACGACGGCTGGGTCATCGGGGCTGTCGACGACGCGGACGTGGTGGGGCTCGCCGGCGACGGCGCGGGCACGGCCGGCGCGTCGGGGGCCGCGGGCACGGCCGGCGCGCGCGGGACCGCCGCCGACGGGTCGCGCGGCAAGCCGGCGTGGCTCGGCGCGTCGATCGCGGCGCTCGCGGGCCGCACGGTGGAGCAGGTCGCCGCGCGCGGTCGGATCGAGAACCCCACGTGGTCGCCGGAGGAGGTCCGCGGCTGGGCGGAGGCCAAGACGGGCCTCGACCCCCGCCTCGCGGACGTCCCGCACGACTGGGCCGCGCGCGAGTGGGTGGAGGCGCTCGCGGATGTGCGCGTGCCGGTCACGCTGCTCACGGCGGAGCCCGGCCGGGGCGTCGTCAGCCCGCGTCAGGCGGAGCGCGCCGCCGAGCTGCTCGGACGCGCGCCCGAGGGCCTGCTCACGCACGTGCCGGTCCCCGGTGCCGGTCACAGCATCCGCCGGGAGGCCCCGGAGGCCTACCTCGCGGCGCTCGACGCCGCCGTGGCGGCGGCGGACGCCCGGGCGGCGCGGGGCTGAGCGCTCCCCGGCCCGGCGGCCGCGGTCGCCGGGCCGACCGCGGGGGATCATGGTGCCCGTGACCCCCCGCGCCGACCCGCCCGTCCCCGCCGTGACCGTCCGGCCCTCGAGCGGGGCGGCGGAGCACCCGCAGCTCGTGGCGATCTGGCGCGCGGCGGTCGACGCGACGCACGACTTCCTGTCCGCCGCCGACCGCGACGAGATCGAGGCCGCGCTGCCGACCGCGTACCTGCCGGCCGTCGTCCTGGCGGTCGCGGAGCTCGGCGGCCGGCCCGTGGGATTCGCCGGCGTGCGCGACGGCAGGCTGGAGATGCTGTTCGTCGCTCCGGAGGCCCACGGCCTCGGGATCGGGTCGGCGCTGCTCGCCCACGCGGTCCGCGAGCACGGCGTGACCGAGGTGGACGTCAACGAGCAGAACGTCGGCGCCGCGGCCTTCTACGCCCGGCGCGGGTTCGAGGTGGTCGGCCGCAGCGCGACCGACGAGGCGGGCCGGCCCTGCCCCCTGCTGCGCCTGCGGCGACGCGGAGCCCGCTGACCCGCGAGGGGCTGCCCGGGTCGGGGGTGCCCCGACCGTGGCGCGGCCGCGTCCCGGGCCCCGCGGCCCGTGGTCGGCGTGCGGGACGCCCGGCCCGCCGACGCGGACGCCTAGTCCGCTGGGGCCGCGCCGCCCAGCGGCAGCACCTCGCCGTCGTCCGCGGGCGTCGCCTCGCCGTCCGCGGGCTCGCGGGCCGGCGCGTCCTCGCCCCGCAGCGTCGCGAGCACGCCGGGCCCGTACCGCTCGAGCTTCGCGGCCCCGACGCCCGAGATGCCGCCGAGCGCGGTGAGGTCGTCCGGCGCGACGACGGCGATCTCGCGCAGCGTCGCGTCGTGGAACACCACGTACGCGGGGACGCCCTGCTCCTTCGCGGCGGCGGCGCGCCACGCCCGGAGCCGCTCGAACACGGCGGCCGGGCCGGCGCCGAGCTCCGCCACGGGGGCGGCGGGTGCGCGACGGCTGCCGCCGGACCGTGCGGAGCGGCCGGCGGGCCGGGCGTCGTGGCGCAGGGGGACGGTGCGGTCGCCGCGCAGCACGGCGGCGCTCTCCTCCGTGAGGCGCAGGGTGCCGTACCCGTCGGCGTCCACCCCGAGCAGCCCCTGCGCGAGCAGCTGCCGCACCACGCCCCGCCACTGCGCGTCGCTCAGGTCCGTCCCGACGCCGAACGTGGACAGCGCGGTGTGCCCGAGCTGCTCGACCCGCGGCGTGCGCTTGCCGAGCAGGATGTCGACCAGGTGGCCCGCGCCGTAGTGCTGGTTGCGCTCGCGCTCCAGGCGGACGACGGTCGACAGCAGCTTCTGCGCGGGGACGGTGCCGTCCCAGGTCTGCGGCGGCGCGAGGCACGTGTCGCAGTTCCCGCACGGCTCGGTCTCCTGGCCGAAGTAGGCGAGGAGCTGCACCCGCCGGCACGTCACCGTCTCGCACAGCGCCAGCATCGCGTCGAGGTGCGCCGACAGGCGGCGCCGGTGCTGGGCGTCGCCCTCGGAGGTGTCGATCATGCGCCTCTGCTGCACGACGTCCTGCAGGCCGTACGCGAGCCACGCGGTGGACGGGAGGCCGTCGCGGCCGGCGCGGCCGGTCTCCTGGTAGTAGCCCTCGACGGACTTCGGGAGGTCCAGGTGCGCCACGAACCGCACGTCCGGCTTGTCGATGCCCATCCCGAACGCGATGGTCGCCACCATCACGAGGCCGTCCTCGCGGAGGAACCGCGCCTGGTTGCGCGCCCGGACCTGGCGGTCGAGACCCGCGTGGTACGGCAGGGCCGTGACCCCCTGGGCGCTGAGCATCTCCGCGGTCTGCTCCACGGACGACCGCGACAGGCAGTACACGATCCCGGAGTCGCCGGCGTGCTCGGCCCGGATCAGGTCGAGCAGCTGCTGGCGCGGGCTGGCCTTGGGGACGATCCGGTACTGGATGTTGGGCCGGTCGAACGACGCGACGAACTGCCGTGCGCCCGTCAGGTCGAGCCGCTCGGCGATCTCCGTCCGGGTGGCGGCCGTCGCCGTCGCGGTGAGCGCCACCCGCGGGACGGCCGGCCAGCGCTCGTGCAGCACGGACAGCCCGAGGTAGTCGGGCCGGAAGTCGTGGCCCCACTGGGACACGCAGTGCGCCTCGTCGATGGCGAAGAGGCTGATCGCGCACCGGTCCAGCAGCGCGAGCGTCTCGGGGACGCGCAGCCGCTCGGGGGCGAGGTAGAGCAGGTCGAGCTCCCCGTCGAGCATCGCCCGCTCGACCGCGCGGCGCTGCGCCGGGTCCTGCGTGGAGTTGAGGAACCCCGCGCGCACGCCGACGGCGGACAGCGCGTCCACCTGGTCCTGCATGAGGGCGATGAGCGGGGAGACGACGACGCCCGTGCCGGACCGCACCAGCGCGGGGACCTGGTAGCACAGCGACTTGCCGCCGCCGGTGGGCATGAGCACGAGCGCGTCGCCGCCGGCCACGACCGTGTCGATGATCTCCGCCTGCTCGCCGCGGAACGCGTCGTAGCCCCAGACCTGCTGCAGCACCTCGAGGGGCGTCCGGCCGGTGGTGCTGTCGTGCGCCGGGTGCGGCACCTCGTGCGGCTCGCCGGGGACGCCGAGACGGTCCTCGGGCGCCGCGGCCCGCGCCTCCGGCCGCACGTGCTCGCCCTCCCCGGCGCGCCGGTCACGCCCGACGGGCGGCTCGTACGGAGGCTCCTCGGCCGGGTCGTGCGGCGGCTCGTCGGGGAGCGGCCACTCGTCGTCCCATGCCTGCGTCACGCCGTCCACCCTAGCCGCGGGCTCCGACGCGACCGGCGTCGTCCACAGGCCCGTCGCCGTAGGGTGGGCGCGTGCGGGAGGAGACGGCCGGCGCGGGAAGCGCGCCGCTGGAGAGCGTCGACCGGGCCCTGCGCACCCTGGACGCCGTCGCCGCCGCGGGCCCCGGGGGCTCGACCCTCGCCGACCTCTCCACGGCCCTGGGGGTGCACAAGACGACGGTGCACCGCTCGCTCGCCGCGCTCCGCCACCGGGACTACGTCGCGCAGGACCCCGCCAGCGGGCGGTACGCGCTCGGGCCGGCCGCGGTCCGGCTCGCCGACCGGTACTTCGCCGAGGACGACCTGCCCGCGCGCCTGCACGGCGCGCTGGTCGCCCTGTGCGCCGCGACCGAGGAACTCGTGCACCTGGGCGTGCTGAGCGGTGTGCAGGTGGTCTACCTCGACAAGGTCGAGCCGGAGCGCGCGGTGCGGGTGTGGTCCGCCGTCGGCCGCCGCAACTGGGCGGTCACGACGGCGCTCGGGCGGGCGATGCTCGCGTTCCGGGACACGTCGCGGGCCACGCTCGACGGCTACGTCCGGGCGGTCGAGCCCGCCGGCCGCGTGGACGTCGGCCACGTCGCGGAGGAGCTGGACCGGGCCCGGGAGCGCGGCTACGCCGTCGAGCTGCAGGAGAACGAGCCCGGCATCGCGTGCCTCGCCGTGCCGCTCCTGCGCGGGACCCGGCCGGCGGCCGCGCTCAGCATCACCGCGCCCGCCGAGCGCATGACCCCGCAGCGGATGACGGAGCTCCACGCGAGCATCCGCGAGGTCGTCCCCCCGCTGCTGCCGGCCGGCCTGGCGCTCCCCGCCCCGCACTGACCCCGCCCGGCCCGCTCGCCCCCTGACCCCGCCTGGCCCGCGCGTCCCCTGATCCCGCCCGGTCCGCGCGCTCCCGGCCTCCGCGCGCCCTGCCCGCGCGCCCGTGCCCGACGAGATCGCCGCTGGCGATGCTCCGGCCCCCGCGTCGCCGCAGGCCCCCCTCGCGGCCCCCACGCACCTGGCGTTGTCCGGGCGCGCGTCACGTGGCATCCTCATGTTCCATGGAGCGCAACCAGCGTTGCGCACAGCGAAACGAGGCCCGTGTGAACGACATCCTGTCCCAGCTCGCCGCGCACCGGATCGTGCCGGTCGTCGTGCTCGACGACGCGCGCGACGCGATCCCGCTCGCCGACGCGCTCGTCGGCGGTGGCCTGCCCGTCGCCGAGGTCACGTTCCGCACCGCCGCGGCCGCCGACGCGATCCGGGCGATGGCCGACCGGGGCGACGTGCTGGTCGGCGCGGGGACGGTCGTGACGGTGGCCCAGGTCGACCAGGCCGTCGCGGCCGGCGCGCGCTACCTCGTGTCGCCGGGGACGTCCCGGGCCGTCGTCGAGCGGGCGCAGGAGCACGGCGTCCCGGTGCTGCCGGGCGCCGTCACCGCGTCCGAGGTGCAGGCCGCGCTCGCGCTCGGGCTGGACACCGTGAAGTTCTTCCCGGCAGGGACGTCGGGGGGCAGCGCGGCGATCGCCGCCCTGGCGGCACCGTTCGGCGGCGTCCGGTTCGTGCCGACCGGCGGCGTGGGTCCCGGGAACCTGGACGAGTACCTCGCGCTGCCCTGCGTCGCGGCGGTGGGCGGCTCCTGGATGGTGCCCCGCGACCGCGTGCGGGGCGGCGACCTCGACGGCGTCCGGTCCCTCGTCGCGGACGCCGTCGCGCTCGCCACCCGGCTCCGCCCCTGAGGCGCCGGCGGCTCGCCGCGCGGCCCGGCCGACGCCCCGGAGCCCTCGCCCCTCGTACCCCGACCCCCCGCACGCCCGTTCGCCCCGGAGGACCCGACCATGACCCTGCAGATCCGCCCCGCCGCCGACGTCCGCTACGACGCCGTCTCGCTCGGCGAGGTGATGCTGCGCCTCGACCCCGGTGAGGGCCGCATCCGCACGGCCCGGCAGTTCCGCGTGTGGGAGGGCGGCGGGGAGTACAACGTCACCCGCGGCCTGCGCCGCGCGTTCGGCCTGCGCGGCGCGGTCGTGACGGCGCTGGCCGACAACGAGGTCGGGCGCCTGGTGGAGGACTGCATCCTCCAGGGCGGTGTCGACACGTCGTTCATCCGGTGGGTGCCGTACGACGGCATCGGCCGCGACGTGCGCAACGGCCTGAACTTCACCGAGCGGGGCTTCGGCGTCCGCGGCGCGGTGGGGGTGAGCGACCGCGGCCGCACCGCCGCGAGCCTGCTCGCCCCGGGCGACGTCGACTGGGACCACCTGTTCGGCGAGCTCGGCGTCCGCTGGCTGCACACCGGCGGCATCTACGCGGCCCTGTCCGGGACCGCGGCCGAGACCGTGCTGGCGGCGGTGACGGCCGCCAAGCGGCACGGGACGGTCGTCTCGTACGACCTCAACTACCGGCCGAGCCTGTGGCGGGCGGTCGGCGGGCAGGCCCGCGCCCAGGAGGTGAACCGGGAGATCGCCCGGCACGTCGACGTGATGATCGGCAACGAGGAGGACTTCACCGCGGCGCTCGGGTTCGAGGTCGAGGGCGTCGACGAGAACATCTCCGCGATCGAGGTCGGCTCGTTCGCGGCGATGATCGAGCGGGTGGCCGCCGAGTTCGGCAACTTCCAGGTCATCGCGACCACGCTGCGCACGGTCCGCACGGCGACGGTCAACGACTGGGGCGCGCTCGCGTGGTCGCCGGAGTCGGGCCTGGTGGAGGCCACGCACCGGCCGGGCCTGGAGATCCTCGACCGGGTGGGCGGCGGCGACTCGTTCGCGTCGGGGCTGATCTACGGCCTGCTGGCGGGCGAGTCGCTGCAGACCGCCGTCGAGTACGGCGCGGCGCACGGCGCGCTGGCCATGACGACCCCCGGCGACACGACGATGGCGTCGAAGGCGGAGGTGCTCAAGCTGGCCGCCGGCGGCGGGGCGCGCGTCGACCGCTGACGCCGCGGCGCGCACGGACCGGCCCCGCCTCCCGCTCGCGCGGGGGACGGGGCCGGTCGTGACGTGCAGGGTGGCGTCAGCGCACGTCGTCGTCGACCCAGTCGAGGGTCTTCGTGACGGCCTTCTTCCACAGCCGGTACTGCCGGTCGCGCTCGTCGGCCTCGAGGTTCGGGGTCCAGCGGCGGTCCTCGGCCCAGTTGTCGATGACGTCCTGCTCGCCCTCCCAGAACCCGACGGCGATGCCCGCGGCGTACGCGGCGCCGAGCGCCGTGGTCTCCGCGACCTTCGGCCGCACGACGGGCACGTCGAGGATGTCCGCCTGGAACTGCATGAGCAGGTTGTTGGCGGTCATGCCGCCGTCCACCTTGAGCTCGGTGAGCGCGACGCCGGAGTCCGCGTTCATCGCGTCCAGCACCTCGCGGGTCTGGAACGCCGTGGCCTCGAGGGCCGCCCGCGCGATGTGGTTGCGGTTGACGTACCGCGTCAGGCCGACGAGGGCGCCGCGGGCGTCGGAGCGCCAGTACGGGGCGAACAGGCCGGAGAACGCGGGCACGAAGTACGCGCCGCCGTTGTCCTCGACCTTGCTGGCCAGGTACTCGATGTCCGGGGCGTCGGTGAACATGCCGAGGTTGTCGCGCAGCCACTGCACGAGCGAGCCGGTCACCGCGATCGAGCCCTCGAGCGCGTAGACCTGCGGCTGGTCGCCGATCTTGTAGGCGACGGTGGTGAGCAGGCCGTTCTTGGACGGGACGGGCTCGGTGCCGGTGTTCAGCAGCATGAAGTTGCCGGTGCCGTACGTGTTCTTGGCGGTGCCGACCTCGAAGCACGCCTGGCCGAACGTCGCCGCCTGCTGGTCGCCGAGGATGCCGGCGATCGGCACGCCCGGCACGAGGCCGCCCTGGCGCCCGTGGCCGTACACCTCGGAGGAGGACCGGATCTCCGGGAGCATGGACAGCGGCACGCCCATCTCGGCCGCGATCTCCTCGTTCCAGGTGAGCGAGTCGACGTTCATGAGCATGGTGCGCGAGGCGTTGGTGACGTCGGTGACGTGGACGCCGCCGTCGACGCCGCCCGTCATGTTCCACAGCACCCACGCGTCGGTGTTGCCGAACGCGAGCTCGCCGCGCTCCGCCTTCTCGCGCGCGCCCTCGACGTTGTCGAGGATCCAGCGGATCTTCGGGCCGGAGAAGTACGTCGCCAGCGGCAGGCCGACGCGGTCCTTGTAGCGGTCGGCGCCGCCGCCCAGGGCCGCCAGGTCGTCGCAGATCTTCTGGGTGCGGGTGTCCTGCCAGACGATCGCGTTGTACACCGGCTGGCCGGTCGTCCGGTCCCAGACCACCGCGGTCTCGCGCTGGTTGGTGATGCCGATCGCGGCGACGTCGGAGTAGGTCTTGTTGGCCCGCGACAGCGCCAGGCCGACGACCTCACGGGTGTTGGTCCAGATCTCGTTCGGGTCGTGCTCCACCCAGCCGGCGCGCGGGAAGATCTGCTGGTGCTCGGTCTGGCCGACGGACACGATCTGCCCGCTGTGGTTGAAGAGGATCGCCCGGGTCGAGGTGGTGCCCTGGTCGATCGCCATGACGAACTGCTCGGACATCTGACTTCCTTCGCGTCGAGTGAGCCCGCCCCGCGGGCGGGTGCGGCGCCGCGGGGGCGACGTCGCCGGGTTCGGGTGGTGTGGTGCGGCGGGGGCCGCAGGTGGTCAGCGGTGCGGCGGGACCGGGTGCCCGCCCCGGCAGGGGCGTGGGACGGGCACCCGGACCCGCGGGGTGCGGACGGTCAGAACACCCAGCCGACGGCCAGCGCGAGCAGACCGCCGAGGATGCCGCCGACCGCGGGGCCGAGCACCGGCACCCAGGAGTAGCCCCAGTCGGAGCTGCCCTTGCCCTTGATGGGCAGCAGCGCGTGGGCGATGCGCGGGCCGAGGTCACGTGCCGGGTTGATGGCGTACCCGGTGGGGCCACCGAGGCTGGCACCGATGGCCAGCACGACGAGGGCGACACCGAGCGGGCCGATCTGCGCGGGCGTGTTGCCGGAGATGACGACCCAGAAGACCAGCACGAACGTGCCCACGACCTCGGTGAGGAAGTTCCAGCCGTAGGAGCGCAGCTCGGGGCCGGTGGAGAACACCGCGAGCTTGATGGCCGGGTCGGCGTCCTGGTCGAAGTGCTTCTTGTAGGTCAGGTACGCCAGGGTGGAGCCGACCGCGGCTCCGGCGAACTGCGCCGCGATGTACAGGAAGCCGTTGGCGGCGTTGACGTCGATGCCCGGCGCGAACTCGTCCTTGCCCGCGGCCCAGATGCCCAGGGTCACGGCCGGGTTGAGGTGCGCGCCGGACTTGAACGCCACGTAGACCGCGGTGAAGACCGCGAGGCCCCACCCGAAGTTGATCAGCAGCCAGCCGCCGCCGTTCCCCTTCGTCTTCGGCAGGATCACGTTGGCGACCACGCCTGCACCCAGGAGGAGCAGGGTCGCGGTGCCGAGGAACTCGGAGAGGATGGCTTCTCCGATCGAGATGGACTCCACAGTCGACCTCTTTCATTGACGGACGTCGTTGTCTCGTAGGGCTCCGGCGGACCGGAGTGCGGCCGGGGGACCGCAGGGGTGGTGCCCCCGTGCTACCCGATCATGTCCCTGCCGGGGGGTTGGCGGCAGGGGTCTCGGTGGGCGAACCGGGCTTGTGACCGGCTCCGACGGGGGCGCTGTCGAGCGGGACCAGCGGCGCGAGGTCCTCGGCGGCGTCCCGGGCAGCCTGCGCGGCGGCGTCGTCGGGCTGCTGCGCGGCGGCGTGCTCGGCCTCGGCGCGGGCGCGGTAGGCGGCGATCTCGCGCTCGCGGGTCGCGGCGTCCCAGCCCAGGCGGGGCGCGATGATGTCGGCGATCTCGTCGAGCGCGCCGACGCCCTTGTCCGCCTGCTCGTAGTTGAGCCGGGTGCGGTGCATCAGCACGTCGTCCAGGTGCAGGGCGCCCTCGTGGCTCACCGCGTACGCGACCTCCGCGCCGATGTACGCCGGGGCGTGCTCCAGCGGCCGGCCGAGGGCGGGCTCGGCGTCGACGAGCTCGAGCAGCTCCCCGAGCAGCGAGCCGTAGCGGTGCAGCAGGTGGTCCATGCGGCCGCGGTCCCAGCCGTAGCGGTTGCCGATCTCGCGCGACTGGCGCTGCAGCACCTGCAGGCCCTCGGCGCCGACCAGGGGCACCTTGTGCGTGATCGACGGCAGCGTGGTGGCGCGGGAGCCGATCGCGAAGTCGACGGCGTCCTTCGCCATGACGCGGTAGGTGGTGAGCTTGCCGCCGGCGATCACCGTGAGGCCGGGGGTCGGCGACGCCACGGTGTGCTCGCGCGAGACCTTGGCGGACGACGTGCCCTCCTTGGTGCCCGGCTGCAGCAGCGGCCGCAGGCCCGCCCAGGTGCCGATGACGTCCTCGCGGGTGATCGGGCGCGACAGCACGGTGTTGGCGTGCTCGATCACGTAGTCGATGTCGGTGCTCGTGGCGACGGGGTGCGTGAGCTCCTGCTCCCACGGGGTGTCGGTCGTGCCGATCACCCAGTAGCGGGACCACGGGATGATGAACAGCACCGACTTCTCGGTCTGCAGGATCAGGCCGGTGTTCCCGGCGATGCGGTCGCGGGGCACGACGATGTGGATGCCCTTGGACGCGAGCACCCGCAGGCCGCCCTCGGTGCCGGCGAGCGCCTCGGTCTGCTCGGTCCAGACGCCGGTCGCGTTGATGACGTGGCGGGCGCGGACCGTGAACGTCTGCCCCGACTCGAGGTCGACGAGCTCGGCGCCGGTGACGGCACCGCCGGAGGTCGTGGTGAGCCCGACGACCTGGGTCCGGGACGCGGCGTGCGCGCCGTAGGACACCGCGGTGCGGATGAGGGTGGAGACGAGGCGGGCGTCGTCGACGCTCGCGTCCCAGTAGCGCACGGCGCCGATCGCGGCGTCGTGGCGCAGGTCGGGGAACAGCCGCTCCATGCCCTTGCGGGTCAGGTGCCGGTGGATCGGCATGGCGCGGTGGCGGCCGTTGACGCTGGCGAGGGTGTCGTACAGGGCGACGCCGGCCCCGACGTACGCGCGCTCCCAGACGCGGTTCTCCAGCGGGTAGAGGAAGGACACCGGCTTGACCAGGTGCGGCGCGATGTCCTGGATGAGCAGGTCGCGCTCGGTGAGCGCCTCGCGCACCAGGTGGAAGTCGAGCATCTGCAGGTAGCGCAGACCGCCGTGCACGAGCTTGCTGGACCGGCTCGACGTGCCGGACGCCCAGTCCTGCGCGTCGATGACGGCGGTCGAGAGCCCGCGGGTCACGGCGTCGAGCGCGATGCCCGCGCCGGTGACGCCGCCGCCGATGACGAGGACGTCGAGCTCGGGCCCGCCCTCGGTGGTCGCTCGCAGGGTCGCCAGCGCGTCGTCACGCAGGCGGGGGGTCAGTGCTGCGGTCCTCATGTCCCACTCCATCGCGGTCTTGCTCCGGCCGGGCCCCGTCCCGGGGCGCGGAACGCCCCGCAGACTGGGACTTCGGTCCTGTCTGTCCGCTATCGTCACCATGACGCGAACAGACGCGCAACCGCTGTGCACGAACGTGCACGGATCACTCGGACGAGGAGGTCCGGCGATGCCCGACCGGGAGCAGGACGTGCTGCGGGCGGCGTCGATGTACTACCTCCAGGACGTGAAGATGGAGGTCATCGCGCGGCACCTCGGCACCTCGCGGTCCACGGTGTCCCGGCTGCTCAAGCGTGCGCGGGAGACGGGCCTGGTGGAGATCACGCTGCGGCCCTCCAGCACGCGCGCGCCCAGCCTCGGCCGGTCGATCTCCGCCGCGTTCGGCATCGACACCTACGTCGTGCCCGTGCCGGACTCCGGCGAGCAGCTCGACACGCTCGACCAGGTGGCGCGCGCGACCGCCCGGCTGCTGGCGTCCTGGTTCGACTCCGACATGATCCTCGGTGTCGCCTGGGGCACCACGCTGGCCGCCGTCTCGCGCCGGCTCCAGCCCAAGGCGACCCACGGCAGCGTGGTCGTGCAGCTGAACGGGGCGGCGAACACCCGCACGTCGGGCATCGAGTACGCCAGCGACCTCATCGCCTCGTTCGGCACCGCGTTCGGGGCGACCGTCCACCACTTCCCGGTGCCCGCGTTCTTCGACTACCCCGAGACCAAGCAGGCGATGTGGCGCGAGCGGTCCGTGCGGCGCGTGCTGGACGAGCAGCGCCGCGCGGACATCGCGCTGTTCTCCGTCGGGTCGGTCGCCGGCTCGGTGCCCAGCCACGTGTACTCGGCCGGCTACCTCGACGAGGACGACGTCGCGCTGCTGCACGACCAGGCCGTCGTCGGAGACGTCTGCACGGTGTTCCTGCGCGCCGACGGGTCCTGGAAGGACGTGCCGCTCAACGCCCGGGCGACCGGTCCCTCGCCCGAGCAGCTGCGCCGCATCCCGCGGCGGCTGTGCGCGGTGGCCGGCGACAACAAGGCGGTGCCGCTGCTCGCCGCGCTGCGCGCCGGCACCATGACGGACCTGGTCGTGGACGAGCGGACCGCGGCGCGCCTGCTCGCGATCGCCTGACCCCGCCCGGTGGCGGGCCGGGGGTCCGGCGGCGCCCCGTCCCGGACGGCCGGGCGGCCCGTGCGGCGGGCGACGTAGGTTGGCCCCCGTGACCGCCGAGACGCCCGCCTTCCGGATCCGCCCCGCCCTGCCCGCCGACGTCCGCGGCATCCGCGAGCTCGTCCAGCCGTACGCCGAGGAGCGGATCCTGCTCGCGAAGGAGTGGGTCGGGTACTACGAGGCCGTGCAGGAGTTCCACGTCGCCGAGGCCCCCGACGGCACGCTCATCGGCTGCGGGGCGCTGCACGTCATGTGGCAGGACCTCGCGGAGGTCCGCACGCTCGCCGTGGCGCGGGAGTGGCGCGGCCGGGGCGTCGGGCACGCGCTGCTCGAGGCCCTCACCGAGCGGGCGCGCGACCTGGGGCTCAGCCGGCTGTTCTGCCTGACCTTCGAGGTCGGCTTCTTCGCCGCGCACGGCTGGGGCGAGGTCACCGGCCCCGCCGTGCCGCCCGAGGTGTTCGCCGAGCTGCTGCGCTCCCACGACGACGGCGTCGCCGAGTTCCTCGACCTCGCCCGGGTGAAGCCGAACACGCTCGGCAACACCCGCATGATCGTGCAGCTCGACGCACCCGGCGACGGCCCCGGGGCTCAGACCGGCAGCCGGTAGCGCACGGGGTCGTCCGGCCCGCCGCCCGGGACACGCTCCACCAGGCCGTCGTCCAGCAGCCCCGCCAGGCAGCGCCCGAGCTGCGCGGCGTCGGGCCACGCGGCCGTCACGGCGTGCTCGGGGACGGGCTCGAGGGCGTCGCGCAGCAGCGCCATGATCCGCCCCCGGACCTGCCGGTCGGTCCCCGCCCACGCCTGCGTCCGGCGGCGCGCGGCGTGCAGGTCCGCCGGGTAGCCCTCCGCGCGCCACGCGCAGGCGTTACGCACCGGGCAGGCGTCGCACCGCGGCGACCGGGCGGTGCACACCAGCGCGCCCAGCTCCATCGACGCCGCCGCCCAGCGGGCGGCCGCGTCGTCCCGCTCGGGCACGAACCGCTCCGCGAGCAGTCGCTCGCCGGCCGTGATCGCCGGCGCCGGCAGCGCGACGCCCTCCGCGACGCGCGCCAGCACCCGCCGCACGTTCGTGTCGAGCACCACCGACCGCAGCCCGAACGCGAACGCCCGCACCGCGGCCGCCGTGTACGCGCCGATCCCGGGCAGCGCGAGCAGCGCCGCCTCGTCGGAGGGGACCCGCCCGCCGTGCCGCTCGACCAGCGCCCGCGCGCAGTCCTGGAGCCGCAGCGCGCGCCGCGGGTAGCCCAGCCGGTCCCAGGCGCGCAGCACGTCCGCCGGGCTGGCCGCCGCCAGGTCCGCCGGCTCGGGCCACCGCGCCAGCCACGCCCGCCACGCCGGCTCCACCCGGACCACCGGCGTCTGCTGGAGCATCACCTCGCTCACCAGCACGCCCCACGGCGTGCGGTCCGGCGCGCGCCAGGGCAGGTCCCGGGCGTGGGCGTCGAACCACGCGACGACGGCGTCGCGGACGGCGCCGGCGTCGGGCGGCGCCGGGGACGGCGCGGCGGCGCCGGCGGGAGCGGCGTCCGCGGGAGCGGCGGGGGAGGGGGACGGCACGGGGACATCCTCACCCGGCGCGGGAGGTCCACGCCCCGACCCGTCGGGCGTGCCGCCCCGGTCCGCGGCGGCGCTCCGGCTACCGTGGCCTCGGCGGGGCGAGCGGGAGGAGCGGACATGGGCGTGCTGCGGCCGTCGGGCTCGCTGCCCGCGCGCGTGTACTGGACGCGCCGGCTCGTCGTGCTGCTCGCCCTGGTGGCCGTCGTCGTGCTCGTCGTGGTCGGCGTGCGGGCGCTCCTCGGCGGCGAGGACGACCCCGCGGCCGCCCCCGACCCCGGGTCCTCGACGGGGACGTCGGACGGGGGCTCGGAGCCGAGCGCCCCGGGCACGCCCGCCTGCGAGCCGGCCGACCTGGGCCTGGAGCTGGTCGCCGACGCGACGTCGTACCCCGCCGGCGCGCTGCCCACCTTCACGGTGCGGCTGGTGAACGACGGCGAGGCGGCGTGCCTCGTCGACGCGGGCGAGGCCCAGCGGCAGATCCTCATCACGTCCGGGAGCGACCGGATCTGGGCGAGCACGGACTGCGCCTCCGACGAGGCGCTGCAGCTCCTGCTCGCGCCGGGCGAGCCCGACGAGCGGCAGGTCCAGTGGGACCGCAACCGGTCCGCCGAGGGCTGCGCGGGCGACCAGCCGGCCGCCCAGCCCGGCACCTACCAGGCCGTGCTCACGCTCGCGGGCGTCAGCACCGAGCCGGTGGTGTTCGGCCTGGAGTGAGCGGCGTCGCTAGACGTACCGCTCGAGGATGCTCGACTCCGCGAGCCGCGACAGCCCCTCGCGCACGGCGCGCGCCCGCTGCTCGCCGACGCCGTCGACGGCCATGAGGTCGTCGATGTTCGCGGCCAGCAGCTTCTGCAGCCCGCTGAAGTGGCCCACGAGCCGGTCGACGATCGCCGCCGGGAGGCGCGGCACCTTCGACATCAGGCGGTAGCCGCGCGGACCGGTCGCCGCGTCGAGCATCTCGACGCCCGACGGCAGGCCCAGCACCCGGGCGATCAGCGCGAGGTCGAGCAGCTCGGTGGAGTCGAGGGCCGCGAGCGCCGTCTGGATGACCTCGGCGTCGCGCCGGCTGGAGTCCAGGTAGTCGCGGATCACCAGCTCGCTGTCCGAGCCGATGCCGCCGGTCAGCTCGTCGAGCTGGAGCGACAGCAGGCGCCCGTCGGTGCCGAGCTCGACCACGTAGCCGGCGATCTCCTCGGAGATCCGGCGGACCATCTCCTGGCGCTGCACGACCACGCACACGTCGCGGACGGTGACGAGGTCCTCGATCTCGAGGGCGGACAGCGTGCCGCTGACCTCGTCGAGCCGGGACTTGTACCGCTCGAGCGTGGCGAGGGCCTGGTTGGCGCGCGACAGGATCGCGTCCGCGTTCTCCAGGACGTGGCGCTGCTCGCCGACGTACAGCGCGATGATCCGCATGGACGCGGACACCGAGATGACGGGCAGGCCCGTCTGCTTGGCGACCCGCTCGGCCGTGCGGTGGCGCGTGCCGGACTCGGAGGTCGAGATGGTCGGGTCGGGCAGCAGCTGCACGGCGGCCCGCACGATGCGCGCCGTGCCGGGGTCCATGACGATCGCGCCGTCCATCTTGGCGAGCTCGCGCAGCCGGGTGGCGGAGAACTCCACGTCGAGCTCGAACCCGCCGGACGAGATGCTCTCGACCGTCGCGTCGCGGCCGAGCACGATGAGCGCGCCCGTACGGCCGCGCAGGATCCGCTCCAGGCCGTCGCGCAGCTCCGTGCCGGGGGCGACCGCGGCCAGCGTGTGCCGCAGGAGGTCGTCCGGCGGGGTGGTCGTGGGCACGGCGCGATCCTACGGGGAGGGTGGCCGGTGCGCGGGGACCCGCCCGGCCCGCGGACGTTGCGATGAGGTCACGGCCGGGGCGGGCGTGTCGGTGGCGGCGGCTAGCGTGGCGCGCGTGACCACCACCACCTCCGCCCGGGCCGCGCGCCCCGCGTTCCGCTGCGCGGAGTGCGGCTGGACCACCTCCAAGTGGGTCGGGCGGTGCGGGGAGTGCCAGACGTGGGGCTCGGTCTCCGAGGACACCGGGCCCGGCGGCGCGGCGCCGAGGACGGCGGTGCAGGTGCCGGTGCGCGGCGCGGCGCGGCCCATCGCGGAGATCGACGTCGAGGCGAGCCGGTCGCGGCCGACCGGGGTGGGGGAGCTGGACCGCGTGCTGGGCGGGGGTCTCGTCCCGGGCGCGGTGGTGCTGCTCGCGGGCGAGCCGGGCGTCGGCAAGTCGACGCTGCTGCTCGACGTCGCGAGCCGGGTGGCGACCGGCGGCCGGACCGTGCTCTACGTGACGGGGGAGGAGTCGGCCGGCCAGGTGCGGCTGCGCGCGGAGCGGATCGGCGCGCTGGCGAGCACCCTGCTGCTCACGTCCGAGACCGACCTCGGGACGATCCTGGGCCACCTCGCGCAGACCGAGCCGGACCTGCTGGTGCTCGACTCCGTGCAGACGGTCGCGTCGGCCGCCGTGGAGGGCTCGCCCGGCGGGGTGGCGCAGGTGCGGGAGGTGGCCGCCTCGCTCATCGCCGCCGCCAAGGAGCGCGCCCTGCCGGTGGTGCTCGTGGGGCACGTGACGAAGGACGGCGCGGTGGCCGGCCCGCGCACGCTCGAGCACCTCGTCGACGTCGTGTGCCAGTTCGAGGGCGACCGGCACTCCCGCCTGCGGCTGCTGCGCGCCACCAAGAACCGGTTCGGCCCCACGGACGAGGTCGGGTGCTTCGACCTCACCGAGACGGGCATCGTCGGGCTCGCGGACCCGTCGGGGCTGTTCGTCTCCCACGAGCGGCACCACGTCCCGGGCACGTGCGTCACCGTGACCCTGGAGGGGCGGCGCCCGCTCGCCACGGAGGTGCAGGCGCTCGTCGCGCCGAGCATGCTCGCGAACCCCCGCCGCACGACCAGCGGGGTCGACGGCTCGCGGCTCGCGATGGTGCTGGCGGTGCTCCAGCGCCGGGCGGGCCTGCGCGTCGCCGACCAGGACGTGTACGTGTCGACCGTGGGAGGGGCGCGCGTCGTCGAGCCGTCGGCCGACCTGGCGCTCGCGCTCGCGACCGTCAGCAGCCGGGAGAACGTGGCGCTGCCGCCGCGGTTCGTCGCGATCGGCGAGGTCGGCCTGGCGGGGGAGATCCGCGCGGTGACCGGCACGGCCCGCCGGCTGGCCGAGGCCGCCCGTCTGGGGTTCACGCACGCGGTGGTGCCCGCCGGGTCGGTGGAGCCCGCGCAGGTGCCCGACGGCATGCGCGTCGCGCAGGCGGCCGACCTGGCGGAGGCGGTGCGGCTCACGCGACCGGACGCCGTGCGGGGACGCGGGAGCCGGACGGACGCGGGTGCCGCCCCGGACGGGGAGGGCTGACCGCCCGGTGACGCACGGACGAGGGGTCCGACACCGTCGCCTCGCCGGACAGTAGGCTGCCGCGGAACCTCCGGACGGCCGCCGCGGCGGCGTCCGGGACGAGCGGAGCGGCAGGAGCACGGGCATGAGCGACACCGACGGCCGGGAGCCGCACGCGGGCGACGCGTCGCGGGCGGGCGACGGCGGGGTCCGGTGGCCCTCCCTGTCGGGCGGCGGTTCCGCGCAGGAGGGTGGCTCCCCGACGGCGCGGCGCTCCCGCAGGGCGGCGCACGCCGGCGACGGCGACCCCGCCCCGACCCCGGCGGCCCCGGCGGGCGCCGACCCGCGTCCGGCCAGCGGCGCGCGCCGCGGTGCCGGCCGCGACGCCCCCGGCGTCCGGGACCGGACCCGCGTCCCCGGCCGGCGCGGGCCGGCCGTCCGGCACCCCGGAGGCCCCCGCAGGCGACGGGGCGGACGACGCCCCGGCCCGGTCCGGGCGACGTCGGGCCCTGGTGATCGGCGCCGTCGTCGCGGGCGTCGTGCTCGTCGGCGGCGGGATCGCCGCGGCCCTGCTGCTGGGCGGCGGCGACGACGAGCCCGCGGCCGGACCCGCGCCCGTCGTCACGCTGCCGTCGCCGACCACCACGCAGACGCCGGTCGCCCGCGAGGCCGACACCCCGTTCGCCGCCGCGCTGCCCACCACGCTGCTGCAGTACGCGCTCACGGAGTCCGCCCCGGACGACGAGTGGCTCGGTGCCGACGCCCTCGAGGCGTGGTCGGAGACGTACTCCGACGGCGGGTCCGGGACGGTCACCGTGCGGGCGGGCCAGTGGGAGACGGCCGAGGAGGCCGCCGCCGTGCTGGCCGGCCTCCGGGACGCCCTCCCGGCCGGCGCCGACGACGCGTCCGGCGACGACGCGACGGCGACGGACGCCCCGTCGGCCGGTGCGACCGGCGGCGGTCCCGCCGTGCTCCTGACGGACGACGTCGTCGTCGACGGGGAGCCGGTGGGCGAGGTCACGGTCGTCGACGCCGGCGACGGCACCGGCGTGGCGGTGTGGAGCAACGGGACGGCGGTGTTCCGGCTCACCGGACCTGCCGCCGACATCAGCAACCTGTACGCGGCCTACCCGCTCTGACCGCGCGCCGCCGCCCGGGTCACCGGGTGGCGGGGCCGCTCCGCGCGCCGGGGCCGGGCAGCCGCACCGTGAAGGTCGTCCGCCCGGGAGTGCCGTCGACCTCGATGGCTCCGCCGTGCGCCGCGACGACGGCGTGCACGATCGCGAGGCCCAGGCCCGTGGAGCCGGCGGCACGGTTCCGTGACGCGTCCCCGCGGGCGAACCGCTCGAACAACCGGGAGCGCAGCGGCTCGGGGATGCCGGGACCGTCGTCTGCCACGCGCAGCAGGACGTCGTCGCCGTCCGCCGTCACGGACACGACGACGGTGGTGCCGGCGGGTGTGTGCACCCGGGCGTTCGAGAGCAGGTTGACCAGGACCTGACGCAGCCGGGGCTCGTCGCCGAGCACCACGGCGCCGGGCTGGTCCGCGTCGTCGTCCCGGGGGTCGTCGGCGCCGCCCAGGTCGAGCCGCCACACGTGGTCGGGGCCCGCGACGTGCGCGTCGGCGACGGCGTCCACGGCGAGCGCCGCGAGGTCGACCTCCCCGACGTCCAGGTCGCGGCCGGCGTCGAGCCGCGCGAGCAGCAGCATGTCCTCGACCAGGCCGGTCATGCGCCGCGCCTCGGACTCCACGCGGTGCATCGCCCGCACGGCGTCGTCCGGCAGTCGTCCGGCAGGCGCCGCACGAGCTCGGCGTAGCCCCGGATGGAGGCCAGCGGGGTGCGCAGCTCGTGGCTGGCGTCGGCGACGAACCGGCGGACCTGCGTCTCGGACTCGTGCCGGGCGGCGAGCGCCGACTCGACGTGGCCGAGCATCCGGTTGAGCGCGGCGCCGACCTGGCCGACCTCGGTGGCCGGGTCGGTGTCGCGCTCGGGCACGCGCTCGCGGATGTCGACCTCGCCGCGCGACAGCGGCATCTCGGACACCCGCGCGGCGGTCGCGGCCACCCGGTCCAGGGGCCGCAGCTCCCGGCGCACCAGCACCGTGGCGGTCGCGGCGGCGAGCAGCAGCGCGACGGCGGCGACGGCCAGCTCGACGACCACGTAGCGGTCCACGGTGGCGGTCACGGACTCCAGCGGCAGGGCGGTGACGGAGGTGTCGCCGCCCTCCGTGACCACCGCGACGACGCGGTACTCCCCGAGGTCGGGCAGCACGACGGTGTCCACGGTGCCGTCGGGCGTGAGGTCCAGCAGGGCGTCGGTCTGGGCGTCCGTCAGCGGGCGGATCGTCCCGGAGTCGTCCAGGTAGCCCGCCTGGAGGGCTGAGGCGTCGGCGCGCTGGAACAGGACCACGGTGCCGACGTCCTGCCCGGGCAGGCCGAACGCCGGGGGACGTCGTCGTCCTCCCCCTCGGGCAGCGGCGTGGGGCGCGTGGCGTCGTCCGACGGCGTGGTCCCGCCGTCCCCGAGGTCGTCCGCGCGGTCGCCGCCGAGCCGGCCCGGTGCGGCGGCGGCGCGGCTGCTCGCGGACTCGAGAGCCGGTCGTCGATCTGCTGGACCAGGGTCGAGCGCAGCGCGAGGGTGGACACGAGGCCCATGACCGCGGCGACCACCGCGAGCAGCGCGACGACGACCACCACGAGCCGCCGGCGGAGCGTCCACCGGGACCGCGCCGGCGCGGCCGTCACGGGGCGGGCTTGAGCACGTACCCGACGCCCCGGAGCGTGTGGAGCATCGGCTCGCGCCCCTTGTCGATCTTGCGGCGCAGGTAGGACACGTAGAGCTCGACGATGTTGGCCTGGCCGCCGAAGTCGTACTGCCACACGCGGTCGAGGATCTGCGCCTTCGACAGCACGCGCCGCGGGTTGCGCATGAAGTAGCGCAGCAGCTCGAACTCCGTCGCGGTGAGCCGGATGTCGTCGCCGCCGCGGGACACCTCGTGCGAGTCCTCGTCCATGCGCAGGTCGCCGACGACCAGGACGGCCTCCTCGCGGTCGGCCACGGCCCCGGCCCGGCGCAGCAGCGCGCGCAGCCGGGCGACGACCTCCTCGAGGCTGAACGGCTTCGTGACGTAGTCGTCGCCGCCGGCGGTGAGCCCGGCGATGCGGTCCTCGACGGCGTCCTTCGCGGTGAGGAACAGCACGGGGACCGTGGGGTGGGTCGCGCGGATGCGGCGCAGCACCTCCAGGCCGGACAGGTCGGGCAGCATGACGTCGAGCAGGATGACGTCGGGGTCGAACGTCTTGGCCTGCTTGACGGCGCCGTGGCCGGTCAGGGCGTGCTCGACGGACCAGCCCTCGTAGCGCAGCGCCGTCGCGAGGAGCTCCGCCAGGGTGGGCTCGTCGTCGACGACGAGGGCGCGGACCGGCTGGCCGTCCGCTCGGGTGAGGGCGTCGCGCTGCAGGGTCGAGGTCGTCATGCGGCCGAGCATGGTGCCGCCACCTGGGCCCCACCTGCCGCGCGCCTGTGAGCTACCTGAGCATCGGTGGGGGTCAGTCCTCCTCGATCACCGACAGCACGTTGCCGGACGGGTCGGTGAACCAGGCGATGAGCGGACCGCCGCCGCGGAACACGCCGTCCTCGTCGGTCTGCACCGGGGTGCCCTCGTAGCGCTCGAACTGCACGCCACGCCCTCGCAGCTCGGCGACCGCCGCCGGCACGTCCGGCACCGGGAAGTTGAGCACCGTGTACCCGGCCGGCGCGTGCGCGTCACCCTTCGGGTACAGCAGCACGTCGCGGCCGCCGGCCAGGTGCAGCCACAGCATCCCGTCCCGCTCCTGCGCGTCGAGGCCGAGCACGTCCGCGTAGAACTCCCGGGCGGCGGGCACGTCCGCCACCGAGTACCCGCTGAAGCCCTTGCTGAGGTCGAGCACGGCAGCCTCCTCGTCGTCGTGCGTCCCGGTCCCAGCGTGGACCCTGCGGGCGCCCCCGGGAAGCCCCCGCGCCCTGCGACGGCGCCCCGTCGGCGACCCCGGCGGGGCTGGTGGAGGAATCGTGCGCGTGCACGACCCGCGCGGCGCGGCGTGGGTGCCCTCCCCTACCGTGGACGGGTGTCCCGCCCCGCCACCGCCGTGCCGCCCGCACGCCCCGAGCCCGAGCCCGAGCCGCTCGCGCCCGTCCGCGGCGCCCGGGGCCCGGCCGTGGGCCGCGCCCTGGTCGCGCTCCTCGTGGCGCTGGTCGCGAGCGCGGGCATCGGCGTCACCTGGGCCGTCTTCGTGGGGACGGAGCACGGCCAGGCGGTGGACCAGGCGTCGCTCGACGGCGCGCACATCGGGCAGTACCGGCTCTGGGAGGTCGCGGGGCCGGTGCTCGACGTCGTGTCGGTGGGCTTCATCGCCGCCGCCGTCCTCGGGTGCGCCGCGATCGCGGTCGTGCGGCGGCGCTGGGGCCTCGCCGTGGTGGCGGCGGTCGTGCTCGGCGGCGCCAACCTGACGACGCGGGTGCTCAAGGTCCTGGTGCTCGACCGCCCCGAGCTCGGGCACGGACCGGAGTTCAACACGCTGCCGAGCGGCCACACCACCGCCGCCGCCTCCGTGGCCGCCGCCCTGCTGCTGGTGGTGCCGCCGCGCGTCCGGCCCTGGGTGGCGGTGCTCGACGCCGGCTACGCGGGTGCGACCGGGGTGAGCACCCTCGTGGGGCAGTGGCACCGGCCGTCGGACGTCGTCGCCGGGCTGCTCGTCGTGCTCGCGTGGGGCGCGGTGGGGTGCGCGCTGCTCGCGCTCGGCGGGGAGCCCGCGGGGAGCGGACCCCGCCGACCGCGGCCGTGCGCACCGTGACGGCCGGGACGCGGGGACCCGTCGCGGCGGACCGCGCGGCCACCTCGGTCGCGCTCGCGCTGCTCGGTGCCGTCGCCGTCGTCGCGGGGGTCGTCGCCGTGGTGGCGCTGCGCCGCACGTGGCTGTCCGCCGACCCTGTGGGCGGCCGCGCGGAGCTGCTGACGTCCTACGGCGGCGGCGCCCTGGGGATCGTCGCGGTCGCGGCCGCGTCGTCGGCCGTGCTGCTCGTGCTGCGCCGGGCGGCGACCGCGGGATCGGCCGGTGCAGGACGGACGTCGTAGAGTTCCCCGCACGGGGGTGGCATCCTGTCGTCGCCCGACCGGACCGGACCTGAGCACCGGAGCCGGCCGCCGCAGCGGGGGCACGGTGGGGCACGGTCGCCCCGGGAGCCCGGCACCGCGCCGGGCACCGGGCAGTTCTGAGGAAGCAGGAGCGCATGTCGTCACGTCGCAAGCTGGTCATCGTGGAGTCGCCCGCCAAGGCGCGCACGATCGCCGGGTACCTCGGCGACGAGTACGAGGTCGAGGCGAGCGTCGGGCACATCCGTGACCTGCCGCAGCCGAGCGAGCTGCCCGCGGACATGAAGAAGGGGCCCTTCGGGAAGTTCGCCGTCGACGTCGACAACGGCTTCGAGCCCTACTACGTGGTCGACTCCGACAAGAAGAAGAAGGTCGCCGAGCTCAAGCGCCTGCTCAAGGAGTCCGACGAGCTCTACCTCGCCACCGACGAGGACCGCGAGGGCGAGGCCATCGCGTGGCACCTGCTGCAGGAGCTCAAGCCCAAGGTCCCGGTCAAGCGCATGGTGTTCCACGAGATCACCCGGGAGGCCATCGCCCGCGCACTGGAGAACACCCGCGAGCTCGACGACCGGCTGGTGGACGCCCAGGAGACCCGGCGCATCCTCGACCGGCTGTACGGGTACGAGGTCAGCCCGGTCCTGTGGCGCAAGGTCCGCCAGGGCCTGTCGGCCGGCCGCGTGCAGTCGGTCGCGACGCGCCTGGTGGTCGAGCGGGAGCGCGAGCGCATGGCGTTCGTCGCGGCGGACTACTGGGACCTGACGGCGACGTTCGCGGTGCAGGACGCCGCGGAGCCGACGTTCGACGCCCGGCTGGTGCAGCTCGGCGAGCGGCGTGTGGCGACGGGGCGCGACTTCGGCGACGACGGCGTGCTGCGGGGCAGCGGTGCGAGCCGTCCCGTGCACCTCGACGAGACCGCGGCGCGGGCGTGGGTGACGGCCCTCGACGGCGCGGCGTTCGGCGTGCGGTCGCTCGAGACCAAGCCGTACACCCGCCGCCCGGCGGCGCCGTTCACGACGTCGACGCTGCAGCAGGAGGCCAGCCGCAAGCTGCGCATGGCCTCCCGGCAGACGATGCGCACCGCGCAGTCGCTGTACGAGAACGGCTACATCACCTACATGCGGACCGACTCGCCGACGCTGAGCACGCAGGCGGTGGACGCCGCGCGCCGGCAGGCGGCCGAGCTGTACGGCGCCGACCACGTGCCCGACAAGCCGCGCGTGTACGCCTCGAAGGCGAAGGGCGCGCAGGAGGCGCACGAGGCGATCCGTCCCGCCGGCGACGACTTCCGCACGCCCGCCCAGGTGGCCGGGGAGCTGTCCGGCGACCAGTTCCGCCTGTACGAGCTCATCTGGAAGCGCACCGTGGCGTCGCAGATGGCGGACGCGCGCGGCTCGACGGCGTCGGTGCGGATCGCCGCGACCGTCCCCGCGCCCGCGGCCTCCGGGGGCCCGACGCGGGCGCGCCGACCGACGCCGTGTTCGCGGCCTCCGGCACCGTCATCACGTTCCGCGGGTTCCTCGCGGCGTACGAGGAGGGGCGGGACGTCGAGCGGTACGCGGCGGACGCCGAGGGCGGCGAGAAGGGCGGCGCCCGGGAGACCCGGCTGCCGCAGATGGCCGAGGGCGACCCGGTCACCGCCTCCGACCTCACGGCCGACGGCCACCGCACCTCGCCGCCGCCGCGCTACACCGAGGCGAGCCTGGTCAAGGCACTGGAGGAGCGCGGCATCGGCCGGCCCTCCACGTACGCGGCGACGATCTCCGTCATCCAGGACCGCGGCTACGTGACGTCCCGCGGCCAGGCGCTCGTGCCGAGCTGGCTGGCGTTCGCCGTCACGCGGCTGCTCGAGGAGAACTTCGACCGGCTCGTCGACTACGACTTCACCGCCTCGATGGAGGAGGACCTCGACGCCATCGCGGCGGGGCAGAAGGACCGCGTCGACTGGCTGACGCGGTTCTACTTCGGCTCGGCCGCGGCCGAGGGCCCGGACGGGGACGGCCTGCGCGAGCTCGTCGCCAACCTCGGCGAGATCGACGCCCGCGAGGTGAACTCGATCGACATCGGCGAGGGCATCACGCTGCGCGTGGGTCGCTACGGCCCGTACATCGAGGACTCCGCCGGCGAGCCCGGCCCGGACGGCACCCCGCGGCGCGCGTCGGTGCCGGACGACCTGGCGCCGGACGAGCTGACCGTCGAGAAGGCCCGCGAGCTGCTCGAGACCCAGCCGGAGGGCGACCTGGTGCTGGGCGCCGACCCGGCGACGGGGCACACGGTCGTGGCGAGGAACGGCCGCTACGGCCCGTACGTGACGGAGCTGCTGCCCGAGCCGGAGCTCGACCCCGGGCTGTCCGCCGCCGCGCGCAAGAAGGCGCTCGCGGCGCTGCCGAAGCCGCGCACGGGCTCGCTGCTGAAGTCGCAGTCGCTGCAGACGATCACGCTCGACGAGGCGCTGCAGCTGCTGAGCCTGCCGCGCGTCGTGGGCACCGACCCGGAGACCGGGCTGGAGATCACCGCGCAGAACGGCCGGTACGGGCCGTACCTCAAGCGCGGCACCGACTCCCGCACGCTGCCGTCCGAGGAGGCGATCTTCACCACCACGCTCGACGAGGCGCTGGCGATCTACGCGCAGCCCAAGCGCGGGCGCGGCGCGACGGCCACCCCGCCGCTGCGGGAGCTGGGCGACGACCCGACCTCGGGCAAGCCGATCGTGGTGAAGGACGGCCGGTTCGGGGCGTACGTCACCGACGGCGAGACGAACCGCACGCTGCCGCGGGACGTGACGCCGGAGTCGATCACGCCCGAGCAGGCGGTCGAGCTGCTCGCCGAGAAGCGCGCGCAGGCGCCGAAGAAGAAGCCGGCCCGCAAGGCGGCCCCGCGCGCGAAGGCGGCGTCGAAGAAGTAGCCGGGCGGTCCCGTGGGCGCTACGCGGTGACCAGCTCCGTCCCGGTCGTGTCGTGGTCGGCCATCCGCACGCTGCGGATGGCCGGCTCGTCGTAGGTGTTCCAGTAGTAGGTGCCGGTGCGCGCCGAGAACAGCCCGGTGTAGATCGTCTTCTCGAACTCCCCGCTGTCCATCGCGGCGGCACCGTCCACCATCGCGACCTGCTGGAGCGTGTGGAACGCGCGGCTGACGTTGGCCTCCTCGCCGTCCTGCTCGGGGTAGTGCGCGTGGACGTACGCCGCCCGAACGAACCGGGACGTCGAGGAGTAGTCGCCGGGGATGCCGCGCATGTAGGACCCGGAGCCGAACGGCACGAGGTGCGCCCGGCGGAGCACGGTCTCCCCGGGGAACTCGGGGGACGTGTTGAGGTAGTTCCGCAGGTTCTCGTGGTGCCAGCCGAAGCCGGGCTGGTTCGTCAGCACGTCGACGTCGTCGTCGTGCACGTGCAGGCCGTCCGCCGTCTGCTCCACGACGACCGCGCGGTCCGCGTCGCCGATGATCCAGTGCAGCATCGAGCTCGGGAACCGCTCGCTGACGGGCCGGTCCACGATCACGACGTCCTGGAGCGCCGCGGCGACCTCGTCCACCGTGGCGAACTGCGAGGCCACCCAGAGCGGGAGCTCGAACGCGGCGACGTTCGTCGCGCCGTCCACCGGGCCCGGTGCGTACGAGGCGTACCCCGGGAAGTTCAGGCCGGCCACCGCGAGGCCGGCGTCGTCGTTGCCGCAGTCGAAGTAGAGCGGCACGCCCTCCTCCACGATGCCCGTGCCGATGACCGCGTGGCGGATCTCGGGCACCGCGCCGAAGGGCGAGCGGGGCGCGTACCCCGTCGGGGTCAGGACGACCCCCTCGCCGTAGCCGCTGGTCCAGTCGAGGTTGCGGGCGAGGTAGAGGTGACCGTCGCCGTCCGTGAACCTGATCCCTGTGCACATCTCGTGGCCCCCTGTCCGGTGCGCCCGGCCGCCGGGTGCCGCGTCGTCGGTGGCGCGGCGCGGCCGGGTCCGCCTCCCCAGCATGTGCCTCCCGGCACCGGTCCGCGCGGGGGGTGGCTACGCCTCCCAGACCGCCCAGCCGCGGCCGGCGACGCCACTCGCGCCGGGTGCGCCCTCGGACGCGACGGGCCGCGCATCGGCGGGCGGCGCGAACGGCCACCCTCGTCGTCGAGGTTCAGGGCGACGAGCAGGGCCGCGGACCCGTCGGCGGCGCGTGACTCGTACGCCAGGCGGGTGCCGGTGACCTCGACGACGTGGGTGCGGGCGGTGTGGAGCCAGGGGTGCCGGCGCCGCAGGCCGATCAGCGCGGCGTGCCGGTCGTGCGCGGGGCGGCCGTCCGGGGCGACGTCGGGCCCCGCGAGGTCCTCCGGCGCCGGCGGGTACGGCGGGCGGACCGCGTCGTCGCCGCCGGCGCGGTCCTCCTTCACGCCGCGGTACGCCTGCTCGTCGCCGTAGTAGACCGCCGGGGTGCCGCCGACGGTCATGAGCACCACGAGCGCGTGGCCCGCGAGCGTCGCGTCGCCGACCCGGCTGGCGATGCGCGTGACGTCGTGGTTGCCGACGAACGTGTACGGCACGAACGCGTCGAGGAACGCGTCGTGCCGGCCGAGCGTCCACGCGAGCTCGTGCCAGTTGCGGTCGACGACGGAGGACCAGATCGCCTTCCACAGCTCGTACTGCGTCACCGAGTCGACCCCGGACTCCGCGACGAACCCGGGGTAGTCGCCGTGGATGACCTCGCCCATCAGGTACGCGTCCGGGTGGGCGGCCCGCACCCGGTCGGTGACCTGCCGCCAGAAGGCCGTCGGCGCCGCGTAGGCCGCGTCGAGGCGCCAGCCGTCCGCCCCGGCGTCCAGCCAGTGGGTCATGACGTCGGCGACCAGGTCGACGACGCGGGGCGAGTCGTGGTTCAGCGTGACGAGGGAGCGGTGGCCCTCGAAGCAGTCCCAGTCCGGCTCGCCGTCGGCCCAGCGGATGCGGAACAGCTCCGCCTCCGGGGACCCGGGGCCGCCCGCCAGCGCGGCGCGGAACAGCGGGTGCTGGTCGCCGACGTGGTTGAAGACGCCGTCCAGCAGCACGCGCACGCCGCGGTCGTGCGCCGCGAGCAGGTGGTCGAGGTCGGCCCGGCCGCCGAGCCGGGGGTCGACGCGCAGGTGGTCGACGGTGTCGTAGCCGTGCGTGGCGGAGGCGAACACGGGGCCCAGCGCGAGGCCGTTCAGCCCCAGGTCGACCAGGTAGTCCAGCCAGCGCTCGACGTGCGCGAGGCGGTGCGTGACCGGCGCGGCGGTGTCCGCCGCCGGCTCGGCGCCCGTGAAGCCCAGCGGGTAGACGTGCCACCACAGGGCGTGCTCCACCCACGCGGGCGCCATCGTGCCTCCTTCGTCCGTCCCCGTGCAGACTCGCAGGCCCGCGGCCCGGTGTCACCTCGGCGGCCGGGGCGCCGGGGCGGGCGGCCGCCCGGGCTCCGTCGCCCCGGGCGGGTCCGGCGGGGGCGCCGCGGACCCGCCCGGTCTCGGCCCTCAGTGCGCCCGGTGCGGCACCGGCTCGGGCAGCCCGGCGTCGGCCCGCACACCGCGCGAGAAGCCCTCGATCGAGCGCAGGGCGTCCACCAGGTCCGGCACCCGCACCGTGAACGGCATGGCGTGGATCGTCTCGCCCTCGGCGGTGGCGGCCTGCGCCACGCGCGTGAGGTCGTCGACGTCGTCGGGGGACAGCCCCACCTCGGTGAGGGTGTTTGGCAGGCCGACGCGCGTCGTGAACTCGACGAAGTCCCGGATCTCCTGGACCGGCGCCCCCTCGAGCACGAGCTGCGTCACCGAGCCGATGTTGACCTTCTGCCCGTGCGTGAGGCCGTGCGTCTGCGGCGCGGCGGTGAGGCCGTTGTGGATCGCGTGCGCCGCGGCGAGGCCGCCCGACTCGAACCCGAGCCCCGACAGCAGCGTGTTCGCCTCGACGACCTTCTCGACCGACGGCGTCACGAGGTGGTCCCGCACGGCGGCGACCGCCGGCAGCGCGTGCTCCCAGAGGATGTCCCACGACAGGCGGGCCAGCGCCGTGCCGGTCGCCGTCGGCAGCCCGCCGGCCATCGTCGTGGCGTCGGTGCGCGCGACGGCGCGCGCCTCGATCCACGTGGCGAGCGCGTCGCCGACGCCCGCGACGAGGAAGCGCGCCGGGGCGTTGGCCACGAGCTGCGTGTCGACCAGCACCAGGTCGGGGTTGCGCGGGAAGAACCGGTACTCCTCGAACGCGCCGCCCTCGTCGTAGATGACCGACAGCGCGGAGCAGGGCGCGTCCGTCGAGGCGAGGGTCGGCACGGACACCCACCGGATGCCGGTGAGGAAGCCCGCCGCCTTCACCGCGTCGAGCGTCGAGCCGCCGCCGACGCCCACCACCACGTCGGCGCCCGTCTCCCGGATGCGGGCCGCGATGCCGTCGACGGCCGCCGCGGTCGCGTACACCCCGAAGCCGTCGCGCGTCAGCGGCAGCCCCGCCGCCTCGAGCGACCGCGAGACGGCCTCGCCGACGAACGACCACACGGTGTCGTCGGCGACGACGAGCGGCGTGCGGCCGATGGGCTCGACCAGCTCCCCGAGGCGCTCGATCGCGCCGCGCCCCTGCGCGTAGCGGCCGGGGCTGATCATCGTGCGGACGGGCAGGTGGTCCAGGGTTGCTGACACGGCTCCTCCTCGGGTCGTGCGCCGGCGGGAGGGCCGTCGTGCCGGCCCGGGGCTCCACCGACACGTCCACCGTACGGACGCGGCCCGGCGGCGGCACGGGGACGTCGGTCCCGACCTGGGAGGCCGGACGCTACTGTCGCGGGCATGACACTCGTCGAAGACCCGCGCACCGCGCCGCCGATCCGATGGGGGATCCTCGGCGCCGGCAACATCGCCGGCGCGTTCGCCGCCGCCGTCCGCTCCGCCACCCGGGCCCAGGTCGTGGCCGTCGGCTCCCGGGACCGCGTGAAGGCCGAGCGGTTCGCCACGCAGCACGGCATCCCGACGACGCACGTCGACTACCGGGACCTGGTCGAGGACCCGCAGGTGGACGCCGTGTACGTCGCCACCCCGCACTCCGAGCACCGCGAGCACGCGCTGCTGGCGATCGCCGCCGGCAAGCACGTGCTGGTCGAGAAGGCGTTCACCCGCAACGCCGCCGAGGCCGAGGAGGTGGCGGCGCGCGCGCGCGGCGGGCGTGTTCGTCATGGAGGCGATGTGGACGCGGTTCCTGCCGCACGTCGCCGCGCTGCACCAGGTGATCGACTCCGGCGAGATCGGCGAGGTCGTCACGCTGCAGGCCGACCACGGCCAGTACTTCGCGTTCGACCCGGCGAGCCGCCTGTACGACCCGGCGCTCGCGGGCGGGGCGCTGCTGGACCTCGGCGTCTACCCGGTGTCGTTCGCGCACGACCTGCTGGGCGTCCCGGACTCCGTGCGGGCGGTGGGCACGCTCACCGCGACCGGCGTCGACGGCCAGATCGGCATGGTCCTGCAGTACGGGGAGCGCACGCAGGCGGTGCTGCACACCACGCTGTGGGCGAAGACGCCGACCACGGCCGCGATCACCGGCACGGAGGGCAGCATCGTCGTCGAGGGTTCGTTCTACGCGCCGACGTCGTTCCGGGTGCAGCGCCGCGACGGGCGGACCTGGCAGTTCAGCCAGCCGACGCCGCACGGGCTGCAGTTCGAGGCCGCCGAGGTGGCGCGCCGCGTCGCGGAGGGCGCCACGGAGAGCCCGCGCATGTCGTGGGCGGGCACGCTGGCCGTCCTGCGCACCATGGACGAGGTGCGCGCGCAGGTCGGGGTGGCCTACCCCGGCGAGTGAGGCGCCGCGGCCGCCGCGGGCGGGTCGGGCGGTGTGGGCGCGGGTGGATACCCTGGCGCCCGTGACGCTGCCCGAGCCGCCCGCGGCCCCCGCTGCCCCGTCGTCGAGCCCCGGTCCGGGGCAGGCGCCCGCCGGGCCCGTCGACGGCGTCGTGCCCGGCGGGCTCTTCGTGTCGTTCGAGGGCGGCGACGGCGTCGGCAAGTCCACGCAGTCCCGGCTGCTCGGCGAGTGGCTCGAGGGCCTGGGGCTCACCGTCGTGCTGACCCGGGAACCGGGCGGCACGGAGCTGGGTCGGGTGCTGCGCCGCGAGGTGCTGCACGGCGGGCACGTCGACCCGCGCACCGAGGCGCTGCTGTACGCGGCCGACCGTGCCCACCACGTCGCCTCGCTGGTCCGGCCCGCGCTCGAGGCCGGGCAGGTCGTGGTGACCGACCGCTACCTCGACTCGTCCGTGGCGTACCAGGGCACCGGGCGGGACCTCGGCGCGGATGAGGTGGAGCGGCTCTCGCTCTGGGCGACGGGCGGCCTGCTGCCCCGGCTGACCGTGCTGCTCGACCTCGACCCCGCGGCGGGTCTGCGCCGGCTGCACGCGCGGCCCGACCGGCCGGACCGGCTGGAGAGCGCGGGGGACGACTTCCACCGCCGCACCCGTGAGGCGTTCCTGGCGCGGGCGGCGGCCGACCCCGGCCGCTGGCTCGTGCTCGACGCGGACCGGCCGGTCGAGGCGATCGCGGCGGACGTCCGCGCCCGGGTCGCGGCGCTGCTCGGCGTGCCGGCGCCCGCGGCCGAGGTGGCGCCGTGACGACCGTGTGGGACGACGTCGTCGGGCAGGAGCCGGCCGTCCGCGTGCTGCGGGAGGCCGCCGAGGACCCCACCCGCATGACGCACGCGTGGCTGCTCACCGGGCCGCCGGGGTCGGGGCGCTCCAACGCGGCGCGCGCGCCTTCGCGGCGGCGCTGCAGGACCCCTCGGGGGACCCGCGCAGCCCCGGGTGCGCGACGGTGCTGGCCGGGACGCACCCGGACGTCACGTTCGTCGCCACGGAGGGCGTCGTCATCCGCGCGGACACCGTGCGCCCCCTGGTCGAGCTCGCCCAGCGGGCCCCGTCGCAGGGCCGCTGGCGGGTGATCGTCGTCGAGGACGCCGACCGGCTCAACGAGACCTCCGGCAACGTGCTGCTCAAGGCCATCGAGGAGCCGCCGCCGCGCACCGTGTGGCTGCTGTGCGCCCCGAGCCCGCAGGACGTGCTGGTGACGCTGCGCTCCCGCAGCCGGTCCGTCGCGCTGCGCGTGCCCCCGGTGGAGGACGTCGCCGACCTGCTGGTCCGGCGCGACGGCGTCGACCCCGCGACCGCGCTGGTCGCCGCCCGGGCCGCCCAGTCGCACGTCGGGGTGGCCCGGCGGCTCGCCCGTGACCCGGAGGCCCGGGCGCGGCGCTCGGCGGTGCTGCGCATCGCCCCGCGGGTCCGGGGCGTGGGGGACGCCGTGCTGGCCGCCGGCGAGCTGGTCGAGACGGCGCAGGCCGACGCGAAGGCCGCCACGGAGGAGCGCGACGCCCGCGAGCGCCAGGAGCTGCTGCGGTCCCTGGGCGCCGAGGGGCTCACCACGATCCCCCGGCGCTGCGGGGGCAGGTGCGGCAGCTCGAGGAGGAGCAGAAGCGCCGCGCGACGCGGGCGCAGCGCGACGTGCTGGACCGCGCGATGGTGGACCTGCTGTCGTTCTACCGCGACGTGCTGGTGATCCAGCTCGGCGCGGACGTGCACCTGGTCAACGCCGAGCACGAGGACGCCGCCCGGGCCCTGGCCGCGTCCTCGACGCCGGAGCAGACGGTGCGGCGCATGGACGCCGTCTCGGAGGCGCGCACCCGGCTCGAGGGGAACGTGGCACCGCTGCTCGCGGTCGAGGCGATGATGATCGCCCTGCGTCCGCAGGCCTGACGCCGGGCGGGGCGCTGGCGCGCAACCCGCGCGTGACCGGCCTGGGGACGACGCGCCTGCGGGCGCCGGGCGGCCGTTACGGTTGTCCGGTGACACCCGCCTCGCCGCTCCCCAGCTCCTCCGCGCCCGCTCGCCGGGCCGCCCGCCGCGGCGGTCGCGTGGCCGCGCTCGCCGCCGTCGCCGCCCTGGTGCTCGCCGGGTGCGTCGGGCCCAAGGAGCAGACCGAGGTCACCGAGCAGCCGACGCCGACGGCCGCGGACGTGCGCGGGCTCGACGCGATCTACGACCAGGACCTCGACTGGCAGCCCTGCGGGGACCTGGAGTGCGCGACGCTCGTCGTGCCGCTCGACTACGGCGAGCCCGACGGCGACACCATCGAGGTCGCCGTGAACCGGCACCGGGCGACCGGCGACCGGATCGGCTCGCTGCTCATCAACCCCGGCGGCCCGGGCGCCTCCGGCCTCGACGCCCTCTCCGGCATCGCGCTGCCGCGGTTCGGGGAGGAGGTGGTCGCGCGCTACGACCTCGTGGGCTTCGACCCCGCGGCGTCGGGTCCTCCACCCCGGTGACGTGCGTCGACGGTCCCGCCATGGACGCGCTCGTCTCCACCGACTTCGACCTCGCGACGGACGCGGGGGTCGCGCAGGCCGAGGCCGCGTACGGCGACTTCGGGGCGGCCTGCCTGGAGAACACCGGGCCCGTGCTCGGGCACGTCGACACCGTCAGCGCCGCGAAGGACATGGACGTGCTGCGCGCGGTCCTCGGCGACGAGACCCTCGCGTACGTCGGCTACTCGTACGGCACGCAGCTCGGCGCCACGTACGCGGCGCTGTTCCCCGAGCACGTCGGCCGCCTCGTCCTCGACGGCGCGCTCGACCCGACGCTGCCCGCCGAGGAGATCTCGAAGGGCCAGGCCGTCGGGTTCGAGAACGCCCTACGCGCCTACGTCGCCGACTGCCAGGCCGGCGCCGACTGCCCGCTGACCGGCTCCGTCGACGACGGCCTCGCGCAGGTCCGGGCCCTGCTGGACCGCGCGCGGACGTCGCCGCTGCCCACCGGCACGGACCGGCCGCTGACCGGCACGCTGGCGTTCAGCGGGATCGCGCTGCCGCTGTACGACGAGGGTTCCTGGAGCTACCTCACGATGGGCCTCGACGCGGCGCTCACCGAGGGCGACGGGTCCGTGCTGCTGCAGCTCGCCGACCTGTACTACGACCGCAACCCCGACGGCACCTACGCGACGAACTCCACCGCCGCGTTCTGGTCCATCGGGTGCGCCGACGACCGCAGCACCACGGACGTGGCGCAGATGCGGGCGCAGGCCGCCGACATCGAGGCCGCGGCGCCCACCGTCGGCTACTTCTTCGGCTACGGCGGCATCGTCTGCGCGCAGTGGCCCGTCCCCGAGGCCGGGGGCTCGACGACTACTCGGCGGCGGGCGCCGCGCCGATCGTCGTCATCGGCACCACGAACGACCCCGCGACACCGTACGCCTGGGCCGAGAGCCTCGCGCAGACGCTCGACTCCGCGACCCTCCTGACGTACGAGGGGAGGGGCACACGGCGTACGGGCGCTCGAACTCCTGCATCGCCGACGCGGTCGACGCCTACCTGGTCGACGGCACCGTCCCCGCGGAGGGCACCCGCTGCTGACCCCGGGCGCCGCCGCTTTGGAGGACGCGCCGTGCGCCGGGTACAGTGTCGGTGCTCGTCCGCCGGAAGTGCGGGCGCGCCGCCTTAGCTCAGTCGGCAGAGCGTCTCACTCGTAATGAGAAGGTCAAGGGTTCGATTCCCTTAGGCGGCTCAGCACACACGACGCAGGCCCGGGATCCCGTGCGGATCCCGGGCCTGCGTCGCTCCTGGCGGCCGCTCGGGACGTCCTCCGAGGGCCGGCCGCGGCGTGGCCCGCCACGGTGGGTGCAGGCACCTCGGCCGAACGGGCGAACCTCGGCCGGCGCGCGCAGGTCCCGCGCCGTGCGAGCCGATACGACGTCGGACGTTCCACCACGACGACGAGGAGACCCATGTCCCGCACCGGCCGCTTCACCTTCGACGGGGGTGCCGCGACCTACGTCGGCACCGCGATCCTCGGGGTGCTCATCACGACGCTCACGCTGGGGATCTGCTACCCGTTCCAGGTGGTGCTCATGCAGCGGTGGCGGGCCAAGCACGCGCGCATCGACGGTCAGCAGCTCGTCTTCACGGGGAGCGCGACGGGACTGTTCGGCCTGTGGATCGCCTGGTTCCTGCTGAGCGTCGTCACCCTCGGCATCTACCTGCTGTGGGTGGGGCCACGCATCGAGGCGTGGAAGTGGGAGCACACCGACTTCGCGACGCCGGTCCAGCCGCTCGTCCCGTACGGCCAGGTGCCGCCGGGGCAGAACGTCACGGTGAACGTCGCGCGCTGAAAGTCGACGCGCGGCGTCGTCCGGGCCCGTAGGTTGTCGCCGTGGCGGGCGGCATGGAGGACGTGGAGCTGGTCGAGCTCCCGGGACCCGGCGCGTCCCCCGGCCCCGCCGACGCGGGGGTGCAGGACGCGGTCGACCGGCGCCGGGCGGGGTTGGCGCGGGTGCTGCGTCGCTGGTGGCCGGTGCCGGTGGTCACGATCTGCGCGCTCGTGGGGTGGCAGCTCGTGACGGACGCGCGCGAACGCGACCGCATGGAGCGGGCCCGCGGCGTCGAGGGGGTCCTGGCGGAGGCGGTCGTGCCGCCGCTGGACGCGGCGCCGTGGGGTGACGACGACACGGTGCAGGTGCTCTACGGCGGCGCGGCCGTGGCGGGCGGGCTGCTGGTCGGGCCGGTGTTCCTCGGTGACGGCTCGGTGGCGGTGGCCGGGGTGGACCGCGCCACCGGCGCGGAGCGGTGGCGCAGCGAGGTGGTGCCGGTGCCGGAGGCGCTGCAGAGCGGGATGAGTCTCTCCTGCCAGGAGCCGGAGCCGGCAGGCTCGCCGACCGTGTGGTGCACCGTCGGCGAGCAGGTCACCCTCCCGGACGGGAGCGTCGGGACGCGCGTGCGGGCGGTCGAGCTCGGGGTCGCCGACGGTGCGATCCGCGCCGACCGTGAGGTGGGCACCGGCGGCTCGACCGCCGCGGTGGGCGACCTCGTCGTCCTCGCGTCGGGGGACCCGAGTCCGTGCGGGTGACGGCCGTCGACCGGGGGTCGGGCGTGACGCGGTGGGACGTGACGCTGCCGGAGCGCACGCAGACCGGCACGGACCCCGCGGTGTGGGCGTCCGGCGACCACGCGATGGTGTGGGGCTCGCGCGAGGTGTGGGTGCTCGATCCGGCGGACGGCCGGGTCCAGGTGCACGACGCCGGCGTGGAGGTCCGGGGCGACGGGCGGCTCGTCGCCACCGACCGGGACGGGGTCAGCCGGCTGCTCGAGGCCGACGGCGGGCCGACCGGCGTCTCCGCACCCGGCACCCCCTCTCGCTGCTGCCCGACGACGGCAGTGCGGCGGGCCTCGTGCTGCTGGCGGACGTCGGGGACGGGCCCGCGCGGACCGTCCGCGCGCTCGACCCGGCCACCGGGGAGGTCGTGTGGGAGCGCGACGTCGACCTCGGGAGCACCATGAACCAGATGGTGCTCGACGGCGTGCTGTACGGGAGCGGGACGTCGTCCGCCTGGGCCGTGGACGCGGTGACCGGGGAGACCCGGTGGTCCACCCATGCCGGGGCGAGCGACGCCTGGCAGGTGCAGACCGACGGCCGGGTGCTGCTGCGCACCGAGCAGGCGCCGGGCCGTGGCGAGCTGGTCGGGTACAGCCTGCGGGACGGCGACGTGGCGTGGCGCACGGAGCTCCCCGAGGGCGTCGGGTCGCTGTGGCAGACGCACGGGCTGCTGCTCGGCCAGCGCGGCGCGAGCGTGGTCACGCTGCGCTGAGCGTCCCGGCGCCGGCCCCCGCCCGCGGGCCCGTGTCCGCGCAGGTCGCCCGCGCGCGGATCGCCGGCCCGTCCTACCGTCGGTGGTGGTGCCCGTGGGGCACCGTCCCACCCACCCGCGCCGGGCACGCGCCCGGCGCTCTCCACCCTGGAGGCCGCATGGACGTGCGCGACCTGCCGCTGCGCCTCGGCGCCGGCGCCTACATCCTCAGCTCGGGAGTCGACAAGCTGTCGGCCGACGAGGAGACCGCCGCGGGGTACCACGGCATGGCCGCCGGGGCGTACCCGTTCCTGGCCGACGTCGACCCCGTGACGTTCACGAAGGCGCTCGCGGCCACGGAGATCGCGCTCGGTGCCGGTCTGCTGCTCCCGGTCGCCCCGCGGAAGCTGCTCGCCGCCGGGTTCACGGCGTTCTCGGCCGGCCTCGTCGGCATGTACTGGCGGACGCCGTCGCTGCGCCGGGGACCGCGCGACCCGCGGCCGAGCCCCGACGGCGTCGGCGTCGCCAAGGACGTCATCCTGCTCGGCGCGTCGGCGTCGTACCTGCTGCACGCGCTGACCCGGCGGTCGGGGCACCGGAGGCAGCGGGTGCGCCGGGGCTGACGGCGCGGCGCGCCGCCTCCGGGCGGCGACGTGGTGTTCGCGCTGCGCTGACCCCCTTGCCGGGATGCCCGTCGTCGCACGTACCGTGACTCCATGCCCGACGTGATCGTGTCCGCCGCCGACCTCGCCCGTGAGCTCGACGGACCGCGCCCGCCCCGCCTGCTCGACGTCCGCTGGACGCTCGGCGGCCCGCCCGGGATCGGGGCGTTCCGCGAGGGCCACCTGCCCGGCGCGTCGTACGTGGACCTGGACACCGAGCTCGCCGCCGCCCCGAGCGCCACGGCCGGCCGGCACCCGCTGCCCGACGTCGCCGACCTGCAGGCCGCGGCCCGGCGGTGGGGTCTGCGGGCGGGCGAGCCCGTGGTCGTCTACGACGACTCCGGTGCGATGTCGGCGGCCCGGGCCTGGTGGCTGCTGCGCTGGGCCGGGGTGCAGGACGTGCGGATCCTCGACGGCGGACTGGCCGCGTGGACCGCGGCGGGCGGGGCGGTCGAGACCGGGGAGCGCGACGTGGAGCCCGGCGACGTCGAGCTCTCCGCGGGGCACCTGCCGACGCTCGACGCCGACGGCGCGGCGCAGTGGGCCGACGAGGGCGTGCTGCTGGACGCGCGTGCCGCCGAGCGGTACCGCGGCGAGGTCGAGCCGGTCGACCCGCGCGCGGGGCACATCCCCGGCGCCGTGAGCGCGCCGACCTCCGAGAACCTCGGCACCGACGGGCGGTTCCTGCCCGCGGACGACCTGACGGCACGGTTCGCCGCGCTCGGCGTCCCCGAGGGCGACGTGGCGGTGTACTGCGGCTCCGGCGTGACGGCCGCGCACCAGGCGGCGGCCCTCGTCATGGCCGGGCGGACGCCCGTGCTGTACCCGGGGTCGTGGTCGCAGTGGTCCGCGGACCCGGAGCGCCCCGTCGCGACCGGCGGGGACCCCGCAGCCGGCTGACGCCCGGCGGTCACGGTCCCGCGGTCACGACCTCGCGCTCCGCGCGCCGCACCACGTACCGGTCGCTGAGCACCACGACCAGCGTGATGACGTACGCGAAGAACAGCACGTCCGCGGCGGACAGGATGCCGCGTCGCCCGCCGACCAGGGCCGTCAGCAGCACCAGGGCGACGGCGTTCACGACGAACGAGACCACCGCCGTCGTCACGGGCCCCCGACCGGGGCCGCCCGTGCGGGCCACGAGGGCGGCGTTCGCCAGCACGACGAGCGCCACGACGAGGACCACCTGCGTCGGGCGCGGCTCCGGCCCCGGGTAGACCTCCACGAGGATCACGGTCAGCAGGGCCGTCAGCACGACCTTCTCGACCAGCGGCCACCCCCGGTCCGTCCGGACGCGGGCGGGGCTCCCGGCGGGCACCCAGCCGATCGCCGCGCTCACGGCGTCCGCGTCGAACCGCCACGGCCAGTCCGGGCGCGGCAGGCGGGGCCACGCCCACCTCGCCACCAGGACGAGGACCACGGCCAGGGCGACCAGGACCGCCGCGACCCACGGCCGGTTCCGGAACCCCGCGGCCCAGCCGTCCGCCGGGTCGACCCCGAGGACCACCCGCGCGAACTCGTCCGTGGCGTCCAGCTGCGCGACGTGGATCCACCACTCCTGCGGCAGCTTGACGACGACCCAGATCACCGCCGCGGTCACCACCAGCGCCCGCCGGCTGATCCGCAGCGGGTTCCAGCGGGTCCGCACGGCCTCGACGGCGATCACGACGTACTCGAACGTGTTCGGGAAGACCAGGAGCAGCCAGCGCGCCCCGGTGAGCTCGAACGCCAGCACCCCCACGAGCCGGTAGTACCAGAGGGCCGCGACCAGGGCGACGGAGAACCGGTCCGGCCAGTTCCGCCGCACCGCCAGGTACGTGATCGCCAGGTAGTAGACGTCCAGGGCCTTGTCGAACGACTGGTACCAGTCGACCCCGACGTCCGTCAGCGCGGACAGGATGCCGCCGTCCACGCCGTCGACAATGAGCGACGCCAGCAGCGCCGGCAGCGGGAAGCGGGGGATGAGCAGCGGGACCGCGAGGCGCAGCACCAGGACGACGGCGATCACGCTGCCGTCGGTGAGCGAGTCGGCCGACATGCCCGCAACCTAGTGCCGCGACGCACCCGGGCGGCAGGGGCGCCGCGCCGGGGCGTGGCAGCCCGGGTCTCGGGCGAGCGGCGGGCCCGGGCGGTGCGGCCGCCGCGGCACGTCAGCCCGCGGGCACCCGCGCTCCCGCGGAGGCCGCCCCCAGCCACGTGTGCGGGTTGCGGTCCCAGCACCAGCCCAGCTTCGGCGCGCGGGCGCTGATCCACACCGCCGGCACCCGCTGGTTCCGCGCGCGCGACCCCAGGAGCGAGAAGCACCGGTTCGGTCGCAGCATGTCGGGGCGCAGCGCCACGAGGGCCAGGCCCTCCGCGATGGTCAGCGGCACGCGGCCGCGCCGCCGCACCGTCACGAGCGCCTGCTCCGGCGGCACACCGCAGAACTCCGACCCCGTGTCGACGTCCGTCAGCAGGTACGGCCCCGCAGGCGCCACCGCGTCCGGCAGCGGCAGGTAGGTCGCCAGCTCGTCGTCGTCGATGACGCTCACCCCGGGCGCGGCCCGCGGCGGGTCGCGGCGACGGCGGCGTTCGCCCGCGTCGTGCCGCCGTCCAGCACCAGGACGAACGGGACGTGGTCCTGCGGCGGCACCGTGCTCGCCGGCAGGTCGTCGACGACCCGGTGCAGCGGCACGACCGCCGCGGCGAGGTCGGCAGCCGTCCACCCGTGCAGCGTCGCGAGACCCAGGTCGACCGCGGCCCGGACCTGCCGGTCCAGCTCGGTGCGGGCGGAGGCGTCGGGGTCGAACGGGTCCGCCCGGCGGTCGGCGGCAGCGACGGTCGGCCAGGCGGGATCGGCGGGGACGACAGGGACGGGCACGGGCGCTCCGTTCGTCGGGCGGTCGGGAGCGGGTCAACGTCCGCCGCGGTCGGCGAGTTCCCTCGCGCCGGTGGTGGCGCCGGTGCCGGGTGCTCGGGCTCGGCTCGGGCCCGGGTTCAGCCGTCCGCGCCGTCCGTGGCGGGCGCGTCGTCGGAGCCGGTGGCCTCCCGGGGCCGGTCGCGGTCCCTGCTCGGCTGCACCCGCTTCGGCTCGCCCGGCATCTTCGGGTACTCCGGCGGGTACGGCAGGTCGCCCAGGTCGTGGTCCCGCTCGTCGCGCGCCGCCAGCTCCAGCAGCCCGTCGAGGGACCCGGCCGGGACGTCCTCGGTGCCGGGCGCCGGTGACGTCCGGGCGACGAGCGGTGCGAACAGGTCGCCGACCTCCGCGAACCGGGCCGGCATCGTCGTCACGTCGAAGTCGTCGGGGTGCACGTCCGGCACCTCCTCCCAGCGCAGCGGCGCCGAGACCGTCGCCCGGCGGTTCGGGCGCACCGAGTACGCCGAGGCGATCGTGCGGTCCCGGGCCATCTGGTTGTAGTCGACGAAGATCGCCTCGCCGCGCTCCTCCTTCCACCACCGCGTGGTGACCTGACCCGGCAGCCGCCGCTCCAGCTCCCGGCCCAGCGCGATGACGGCGCGGCGGCACTGCGTGAACGACCAGCGGGGCTCGATCGGCACGAAGATGTGGATGCCCCGCCCCCGGACGTCTTCGGGAAGCCGGTCAGGCCGTGCTCGGCCAGCACCTCCCGCACGTGCGGCGCGACGCGGGCCGCGTCGTCGAACGAGGTGCCGGGCTGGGGGTCCAGGTCGATGCGCAGCTGGTCGGGCGCCTCGACGTCGGCCCGCGTCACCGGCCACGGGTGGAACGTCAGCGTGCCGAGGTTCGCCGCCCACGCGACGACCGCGAGCTCCGTCGGCGTCACCTCGTCGGCCGTCCGCCCGGACGGGAACGTGATCGTCGTCGACTCGACGTAGTCCGGCGCGCCCTGGGGGACGCGCTTCTGGAAGAACGCGTCGCCCCTGTTGTCCGCCCGGGTCGACAGCCGGGCGCCCTCGAACCACCCGCGCGGCCAGCGCTCGAGCGTCGTCGGGCGGTCGAGCAGCGCACCGAGGATGCCGTCGCCGACCGACACGAAGTACCGCACGACGTCCAGCTTGGTCAGGCCGCGGTCGGGGAAGTACACCTTGTCCGGGTTCGAGACCCGCACGGTGCGCCCGCGCACCTCGATCTCCTCGGCCGGCACCTTCGAGGGGCTCATCCGCTCACGGTAGGGGCCGTCCCCGACACGCGCACCCCTGACGTGACCCGGCGTGAGCGCGCGGGTGCGGGGCGGGGCGTGGGTGGGGCCTGCGGTCGGCGGGCGGGCGGCCCGGCGGGCAGGGCCGCGACGGGTGCGGGGAGGTCGTCAGGCGGCCGGCTCGTCGCCGCCGCGGGCGAGCGCCGCGTCCAGGTCCGCGAGGATCCGCCGGCACTCCTCGACGTCCCAGGGCGTCCCGGCGATCTCGAACTCGAACAGCACCGGCCGCCCGGACCTCGCGGCGATCTGGCGTGCGGCCATCTGGTAGTGCCGGCCGAAGTTCCGGTTGCCGGAGCCGATGACGCCGACCATCCGCCGCCGGTTCACCGGCGAGCGCAGGAACCGGCGCACCGCCTCGGGGATCGTGTCGTTCCGGTCGTTGCCCGTCTTGTACGACGGAGTCAGCAGCACCCACGGGCCGTCGGCCTCGCCCAGCCGGTGCTCGCGCTCCGACAGGTCGAACACCGGCCGCCCGAGCCGCTCCGCGAAGGACCGCACCAGCCCCGACTTGCTGGAGTAGAAGTACACCGGGGTCTGCCGCACGCTCACCCTCCCGACCCTCCCGCGCCCACCCCCGCCGGCCCGGAGGACCAAGGTCCCGCACCCCGCACCCCGCACCCGGCACCCGCAGCCCGCCCGCTGCGGCCCCTCCCCCCCGCTGCGGCCCCTCCCCGCCCGCTGCGGCCCCTCCCCGTCCGCCACCGCCACCCCACCTCTCCCCGTTCCGGAGGCTCCGACCGTGATCGGAGGGAGGCGCGCGGGATCGGAGGTGTCCGGGGAGCCCTCCGATCCCGCGCCGGACTCTCCGTGGCCCGTCGGAGCCTCCGAACGTGGGGGTACGCGCGCGCCGCCGGCCCTCCGCCCATCGCGGGAGCACCGGGTCCACCGCGCGTCGACCTCCCATGGCCGCCCTCGTTCGGAGGCTCCGACCGTCATCGGAGGGAAGCGCGCGGGATCGGAGGTGTCCGGGGAGCCCTCCGATCCCGCGCCGGACTCTCCGTGCCCCGTCGGAGCCTCCGAACGGGGAGAGGGGTGCCGCCAACGGGGAGAGGGGGTGCGGGTGGGCGGGACGGCGACGGCCGGGTACCCGCAGGGGTACCCGGCCGTCGTGGCGTCAGCGCGTGCGGGTCAGAGCTGGTCGCCCGTGCCGCTGGTCGACGGGGCGCTCGCGTCGGACGCGGGTCCGGAGTCGCCGCGGGCCGCCGCGATCGACTCGTGCGCCGCCGCGACCACGGCGTCCGCCGTGATGCCGAACTCCTGGTACAGCGTCTCGTAGGCCGCGGAGGCGCCGTAGTGCTCGAGCGAGACGGCGCGGCCGGCGTCGCCGAGGATCTTCCACCAGGACAGCGCGATGCCGGCCTCGACGGACACCCGCGCGCGGACGGACGACGGCAGGACCGACTCGCGGTAGGCCTCGTCCTGCTCGGCGAACCACTCCAGCGACGGCGCGGAGACCACGCGGGTCGGGACGCCGGCGGCCTCGAGGGTCTCGCGGGCCGCGACCGCCAGCTGCACCTCGGAGCCGGTGCCGATGAGGATGACCTCCGGCGTGCCGGTGGAGGCCTCGAGCAGCGTGTACGCGCCGCGGGCGACGCCCTCGGCGGACGCGAAGCCCTCCTCGCCGCGGGGGAACGTCGGGACGTTCTGCCGGGTGAGGATGAGGGCGGCGGGGCCGTCGGTGCGCTCGAGGATCGCCTTCCACGCCTGCGCCGTCTCGTTGGCGTCGGCGGGGCGGACGACCGCGAGGCCCGGGATGGCCCGGACGGCGGTGAGGTGCTCGACCGGCTGGTGGGTCGGGCCGTCCTCGCCGAGGCCGATCGAGTCGTGCGTCCACACGTAGATCGCCGGGACGCCCATGAGCGACGCGAGGCGCACCGCGCCGCGCATGTAGTCGGAGAACGTGAAGAAGGTCCCGCCGTACGCGCGCGTCAGGCCGTGCAGGGCGATGCCCGACAGGATCGCGCCCATGCCGTGCTCGCGGATGCCGAAGTGCAGCGTGCGGCCGTACTCGTTGCCGGCGAACTCGTGCGTGGACCGCTCGGCGGGGATGAAGGACGGCTCGCCCTTCATGGTGGTGTTGTTCGAGCCGGCGAGGTCGGCGGAGCCGCCCCAGAGCTCGGGCAGCACCGGCGCGAGGGCGGACAGCACCTCGCCGGAGGCGGCGCGGGTGGCGACGGCCTTGCCGGCGGGGAACGTCGGCAGCGCGTCGGCCCAGCCGGCGGGCAGCTTGCCGGCGCGCAGGCGCTCGAGCAGCTCGGCGCGCTCCGGGTTCGCCTCGCGCCAGGCGTCGAAGCCCTTGCTCCACTCGGCCTTGGCGGCCGCGCCGCGCTCGAGGGCCTTGCGGGTGTGCGCGATGACCTCGGGGGCGACGTCGAAGGTCTTCTCGGGGTCGAAGCCGAGGACCTCCTTGAGGCCGCGGACCTCGTCGGTGCCCAGCTTGGAGCCGTGCGAGCCGTGGGTGTTCTGCTTGGTCGGCGACGGCCAGGCGATGATCGTCCGCAGGCCGATGAACGACGGGCGGTCGGTGACGGCCTTCGCGGCCTCGATCGCGGCGTGCAGCGCGTCCACGTTCTCCGTGTACTCGCCGCCCTCGGTCCAGTCGACGAGCTGCACGTGCCAGCCGTACGCCTCGTACCGCTTGAGGACGTCCTCGGTGAACGCGATCTCGGTGTCGCCCTCGATCGAGATGTGGTTGTCGTCCCAGATCGCGATGAGGTTGCCGAGCTTCTGCGTGCCGGCGATGGACGACGCCTCGGAGGACACGCCCTCCTGCAGGTCGCCGTCGGAGCAGATCGTGTAGACGAAGTGGTCGAACGGGCTGGTGCCCGGGGCGGCCTCGGGGTCGAGCAGGCCGCGCTCGCGGCGGGCGGCCATCGCGAAGCCGACGGCGGACGAGATGCCCTGGCCGAGCGGCCCGGTGGTGATCTCGACGCCCTTCGTGTGCTTGTACTCGGGGTGCCCGGGGGTCTTGGAGCCCCACGTCCGCAGCGCCTCGATGTCCTCGAGCTCCAGGCCGAACCCGGCGAGGTAGAGCTGGATGTACTGCGTCAGCGACGAGTGCCCGGCCGAGAGGATGAACCGGTCCCGGCCCAGCCACTGGGGGTCCGCGGGGTCGTGCCGCATGACGTTCTGGTAGAGCAGGTAGGCCGCCGGGGCCAGGCTGATGGCCGTCCCGGGGTGGCCGTTGCCGACCTTCTCGACCGCGTCCGCCGCGAGCACGCGCACCGTGTCCACAGCCTTGTGGTCCAGCCGGTCCAGCCGACCGACTGGGCGAGGGGAGCCTTCGCGTTCACCGCACCTCTTTTCCGCCCGGACCGGCGGCCCGGGGCATCGGGGGTTCAGGCCCGCCGGCCGCCGGCAGCGGCCGGTCACGGGCACCGGGTCCGAGCCTAGACTCCTGGGCGCATCGCGCAGGACACGGGCCGCGTGACGTCCGGTGAGCGGGACGGGTGGTCGACTGGCGGACAGCCGTCTCGTGCGTCGGACGGTTGACCTACTCTTGACCCGTGACCGACCCCCAGCCCTCGCTCGAGGCCCGCCGTGGCCTCGCGCGCCACGAGGTCCCCGACCCGCTGCGCAACGACGTCCGGATGCTCGGCGAGTTCCTCGGCCGCGTCATCCGGGAGTCCGGCGGCGACGACCTGTTCGACGACGTGGAGCGCGTGCGCTCCCTGACCATCCGGGCCCACGACGAGCAGGACCTGTCCGCGCTCGCCGAGGCCGAGGAGCTCGTCGCGTCGTTCAGCATCGAGCGCGCCCAGCAGGTGGCCCGCGCGTTCACCTGCTACTTTCACCTGGCGAACCTCGCCGAGGAGCACCACCGCGTCCGCGTGCTGCGCGACCGCGAGGCCGAGCTGCCCGCCGGTGAGCTCATGCAGGACGACTCCCTGCCCGCCGCCATCGACGCCCTGGCCCAGGAGGTCGGGCGCGACGAGGCGCTGCGCCGGCTCCAGGAGCTCGAGTTCCGCCCGGTGCTCACCGCGCACCCGACGGAGGCCCGGCGCCGCTCCGTGTCGCGGGCGATCCGCCGCATCTCGGACCTGCTGGCCGAGCGGGACGCGCGCGCCGCCGGCGGCGGCACCTCCCGTGCGGAGAACGACCGCCGCGTGCTCGAGGAGATCGACACGCTGTGGCGCACCTCCCCGCTGCGGACGCAGAAGCCGACGGTGCTCGACGAGGTCCGCACCGTCATGAACATCTTCGACACCACGCTGTTCGAGACGTTCCCCACCGTGTACCGCCGACTCGACGACTGGCTGAGCGGGGACGGCGCCGGGCGCCGGCAGCCCGCCGTGCGGCCGTTCGTGCGGCTCGGGTCGTGGATCGGCGGCGACCGTGACGGCAACCCGAACGTCACCGCCGAGGTGACGCGGGCCGCGGCGGCGCTCGCGAACGAGCACGTGCTCGGCGCGCTGGAGGAGTCCGCGCGGCGGATCTCCGGGAAGCTGACGCTCGACGCGACCGGCACGCCGGCCTCCGCGGAGCTCACCGCTCTCTGGCACCGGCAGCGCGACCTGTCCGAGGCGGCCGCCGCGAAGGCCGCGAACGAGGTCCGCGACCAGCCGCACCGCCGGGCGCTGCGGATGATCGCCGAGCGCATCGCGGCGACCCGGCGGCGCGACGCCGACCTGTCGTACGCCGGGCCGGAGGAGCTGCTCGCCGACCTCGACGTCGTGCAGCAGTCGCTCGTGGCCGCGGGTGCCGAGCGCGCCGCGTTCGGTGACCTGCAGCGCCTCGTGTGGCAGGTGCAGACCTTCGGGTTCCACCTGGCGGAGCTCGAGGTGCGGCAGCACTCGCAGGTGCACGCGGCGGCGCTCGCGGACATCGCCGAGCACGGCCTGGACGGCGAGCTGCAGCCCCGCACGGTCGAGGTGCTCGACACGTACCGCGCGATCGGGGCGGTGCAGCGCCGCTACGGCGTCGCGGCCGCGCGGCGGTACATCGTGTCGTTCACGCAGGCGCCCGAGCACCTGTCCGCCGTGTACGAGCTGGCGGAGCTCGTGTTCCCGGACCCGGCGACCCGGCCGGTCATCGACGCCGTCCCCCTGTTCGAGACGTTCGCGGATCTCGAGGCCAGCGTCGACATCCTCGAGGAGATGCTGACGCTGCCGGCCGTGCAGGCCCGGCTCGCGCAGAACGGCCGGCACGTCGAGGTCATGCTCGGCTACTCCGACTCCTCGAAGGACGTCGGGCCCGTGGCGGCGACCCTCGCCCTCGACGTCGCGCAGAGCCGGATCGCGCAGTGGGGCCAGCGCCACGGGCTGCGGCTCACGCTGTTCCACGGCCGCGGCGGCGCCCTCGGGCGTGGTGGCGGCCCCGCGAACCGCGCGGTGCTCGCGCAGCCGCCGGGCTCCGTCGACGGCCGCTTCAAGCTCACCGAGCAGGGCGAGGTCATCTTCGCGCGCTACGGCAACCCGGTGATCGGCGAGCGGCACATCGAGCAGGTCGCCGCGGCCACCCTGCTGGCCGGTGCGCCGTCCACGGAGAAGCGCAACGCCGCCGCGACGGGGCGGTTCGCCGACCTGGCCGCCGCGCTGGACGCGTCGTCCCGCACGCGGTTCTACGAGCTGGTGCGCGCCCCCGGGTTCCCGCAGTGGTTCGCGCAGGTGACCCCGCTGGAGGAGATCGGGCTGCTGCCCATCGGCTCGCGCCCGGCCCGCCGCGGCCTGTCCGTCGAGTCGCTGGACGACCTCCGGGCCATCCCGTGGGTGTTCTCCTGGTCGCAGGCGCGGACGAACCTCGCCGGCTGGTTCGGCCTCGGGACGGCGCTGCAGTCCGTCGGTGACCTCGCGGAGCTGCAGGCGGCGTACGACGAGTGGCCGCTGTTCAGCACGATGATCGACAACGTCGAGATGTCCCTGGCCAAGACGGACGAGCGGCTCGCCGAGCGCTACCTGGCGCTCGGCGACCGCGACGACCTGGCGGGCCTCGTGCTCGAGGAGATGGCGCTGACCCGGCACTGGGTGCTCGCCATCACCGGGTCGGACAGCATCCTCGCCCGCCGGCGGATCCTCGGCCGTGCCGTGCAGCTGCGCAGCCCGTACGTCGACGCGCTGTCCCTGCTGCAGCTGCGGGCCCTGCGGGCGCTGCGGACGGGCGAGTCGGAGGACCACGTCGAGGACAACAAGCGGCTGCTGCTGCTCACCGTGAACGGCGTCGCCGCCGGCCTGCAGAACACCGGCTGACCGGCGCCGGCCCCGGCGGCACGCGAACGGCCCGGCAGCCCGCGGAGGGGCTGCCGGGCCGTTCGCGTGCGCCCGGGTGGCCGTGGCCCCCTGCGAGGGCCGTTCGCGCGTGGGCGTGCGGGTTCCCCCGGGCGTTCGGATCCGTCCGCGCGGACACGTCGGGCGTGTCGGTACGTTCGGATCCGAACGGGTGCCAGAGGGGCGGTGGCCGGGGTCAGGACCAGAGGCGGGAGGTCGCCAGGCGGGCGCCCTCGACCAGGGCCTCGAGCTTCGCCCACGCGATCTGGTGGTGGATGCGCCCGCCCAGGCCGCAGTCGGTGGCCGCGACGACGTTCTCCCGCCCGACGAGCCGCGCGAACCGCTCGATGCGGTCGGCGACGACCTCGGGGTGCTCCACGACGTTGGTGGCGTGGGAGACGACGCCCGGGAGGATGAGCTTGCCCTCGGGCAGCGCCACGTCCTCCCAGACGCGCCACTCGTGCTCGTGCCGGACGTTGCCCGCCTCGAACGAGTACGCGCCGGCGTCGACCTTGAGCATCGTGGACACGATGTCGGCCATCGGCAGGTCCGTGGTGTGCGGCCCGTGCCAGGAGCCCCAGCACAGGTGGTAGCGGATGCGGTCCTGCGGGAGGCCGCGCAGGGCGTGGTTGAGGGCCTCGACGTTGCGCTCGGTGAAGCGCACGTAGTCCTCGACCGTCGGCTCGGGGGTGATCTGGTCCCAGTTCTCCGCCATCGACGGGTCGTCGATCTGCAGCACCAGGCCGGCGTCGATGATCGCGACGTACTCCTCGCGCAGCGCGTCGGCGAGCGCCCAGACGTACTCCTCGTCGGTGGCGTAGTAGCCGTTGGCCATGCGGGCCGCCGACCCGGGCGCGATCGAGGTCACGAAGCCCTCGCGGGCGCCGGTGGCGTCGAGCGCCGAGCGCAGGTTCGCGACGTCCTGCGCCACCGCCGCCTGACCCGTGTACGACAGCGGGGCGACGGCGGTCGGGAACGGCTTCGGCGAGCCGCCGTGGAACACGCCGCTGGTCGGGTCGGCGTAGGCCTCCTCGAACCGGGCGCGGTCGCGGCGGCGGGCGAAGCCGGTCACCCGGACGTCGCCCGGGCCGGACTGCACGTCGGCGAACAGCCACTCGGCGCCGCTGCGCAGCTCCAGGCCACCCAGGCGCTGGAACGAGTACGACCACCAGGCGCCGTAGTCGATCGGGCTGCTCATCGACTTGCCGAACTCGCCGTCGCCGGGGACGTCGATCCCGATCTCGACCTGGCGCCGGACCAGGTCGGTGACCGCCGCGGAGAGCAGCTCCTCGTAGCCGGCCGGGTCCTCGCCGGCCTCGCGCGCGGCGTTGGCGGCGATGAGCTCCGGGGTGCGGGGCAGGCTGCCGGCGTGGCTGGTCAGGACGTGGTCGGTGCTGCGGATCATCGGGTCTCCCGGCTGGGCAGGTGGGTCGTCGTCATCGTGGCACAGCGCCGCGCGCCGCCCCGGGGCCGGTCCACCCCCGGTCACAGCCGGGGCAGCACCAGCTCGCGCACCTGCTTGCGCAGGACCTTGCCGAGCATCGACCGCGGGGTGTCCTCGATCGCGACCACCCGCGCCGGCACCTTGTAGGCCGCGAGGTGCTCCCGGCAGTACGCCCGCAGCGCGGCCTCGTCCAGGGTGGCGCCCGGCTCGAGCTCGACGGCCGCCACGACCATCTCCCCGCCCCGTTCCAGCGGCTTGCCGATCACCGCGGCGTCCGCGACGGTCGGGTGCCCGCGCAGCACCGCCTCGACCTCGGACGGCGAGACGTTGAAGCCGCCGGTGATGATGAGCTCCTTCGCCCGGTCGACGATGGTGGTGAAGCCGTCCGCGTCGACCGTGACGATGTCGCCGGTCCGCAGCCACCCGCCCGGCAGCAGCGTGGCCGCGGTCTCGTCGGGGTTGTTCCAGTAGCCCGCGAACACCTGCGGCCCGTGCAGCAGCAGCTCCCCGGGTTCGCCCTGCGGCACGTCGACGTCGGGGTGCTCGGGGTCGACGACCCGCATCCGCGTCGACGGGAACGGGATGCCGATGGTGCCCGCACGCCGGGACGGGTGGAACGGGTTGCCGAGCGCGACGGGGAGGACTCCGTCATGCCGTAGCCCTCCACGAGCAGGCCGCCGGACATCGACTCCCAGAGCTCGACGGTCGCGTCGGGCAGGTTCATCGCGCCGGAGATGCAGAACCGGCACGACGCGAGCGAGAGACGCCGCGCTCCTTGGCGGCCATCGCGGTGCGCTCGTAGATCGGCGGGACCGCGCAGTAGACGGTCGCGGGCGACTTCCTCATCGCGTCCAGCACCAGGCCGGTGTCGAACTTCGGGAACAGGACGATCAGCGCCTGCTTGCGGATGCCGTAGGTGAGGTACAGCGTCATGCCGAACGCGTGGAACATCGGCAGGATCGCGTAGAACACCTCCTTGCGGTACTCGGCGCCGTGCATCCACGCCTCGCCCTGCAGCGCGTTGGCGTACAGGTTGAGGTGGGTCAGCATCGCCCCCTTGGGGCGGCCCGTGGTGCCGGAGGTGTACTGGATGGCGGCGAGGTCGGCCACACCGGGACGCGGGTGGTCCGCGGCGAGCCGGCCGTGACCCAGCAGGTCCTCCCACGGGATCGTCCCGGGGGCCGGCGCGGTCAGGGACCGCCGCGTGGCGCGCAGGCTCGGGACGGGCAGCGCGAGCGCCGCCCGCTTCACCGCGGGGAAGGCGCGCAGCAGGTTCACGGAGACGATGTGGTCGAGCTCGACGTCCGGCGGGAACGCGCGGAGCTGCTCGACGGCCTTGTCCCACGCGATGACGACCCGGGCCTGGTGGTCCTCGAACTGGTGGCGCAGCTCCCGCGAGGTGTACAGCGGGTTGTGCTCGACGACGACCGCGCCGAGCCGCAGCACGGCGTAGAACGCGACGACGTGCTGCGGGCAGTTCGGCAGCAGCAGCGCGACGCGGTCCCGGGCGCGGACCCCGAGCCGTCGCAGGCCCTCCGCGGCGCGCTCGACCTGCTCACCGAGCTCGGCGTAGCTGGTGCGGCGCCCGAAGAACTCCAGCGCGGGGTGGTCGCCGCCCTCGGCGACCGAGCGCTCGAGCATGGCGACGAGGGACTCCGTCGGCAGCTCGATGTCGGCGGGCACGCCGGGCTGGTAGTGCGCGACCCAGGGGCGGTCGTCGGTCGAGGTCATGGGCGCCATTGTGGCCGCCCGGCGGGCCGCCCGGGGGCGGAACGCGCGGCGCCGCGGCGGGCGCCGGTCAGCCCAGGCGGGGCGTGGGCAGGGGCACGCGGCGCGCGAGGTCCCGCAGCACGTGCAGCAGGATCCGGTTGAACGCGACCGGGGCGTGGCTGTTGACGTCGTGGCCGGCGCCCGGCACCACCCACAGCCGCGCGCCCGGGTTCGCCCCGAGGTAGCGGCGGGCGCCGAACCGCAGCGGGTCGCGCGAGCCGTTGACGAGCCAGACCGGCAGCGCCAGGCGGCGCAGGTCCCGCAGCGGGGAGTAGCCGTGCAGCGCGGCGAGCATGTCCGTGACGACGTGCCAGGTGCCGCCGCCGAGGCCGAGCGCGGGGACCAGCCGGCGGGAGGCGCGGCGGTAGGCCCGCAGCGGCTTGCCCTTGAGGTCGGTGGAGCAGCCCGCGAGCAGGACGCCGGCGAGGCGGTCCTCGTGCTCGCCGGCGTACGCCAGCGCCATGTAGCCGCCGAGCGACAGCCCGACCAGCAGCGGCGGGGAGTCGCAGGAGCGCACGGCGTCGTCGATCGCCGCGAGCCCGCCCTCGAACGTGAACCGCTCGGCGGACCGGCTGCCGTGGCCCGGCAGGTCGATGGCGACGGTCGCGTGGCCGCCGTGCGTCAGCGCCCGGACCTGGTCCTCCCAGATCGCGGAGGACGTCCGGGTGCCGTGCACGAGGACGATCGGGTGCGGTGAGCTGGACATGCGCCCTTTCCGAGCGGGAGCGCGCGGCGTGGCCGGCGGGGAGAGCCGCGGCACGGCGCCGCGGGGCGTACCCACGGTAACCGCCGAACCTGGGCGCCGCCTGGGACGCCCCCGCCTTCACCCGGGTGAGCCCCGGCCGTCGGACGGCGCCGTGCCCGCGGGCCGTCCGCCGGGTCCCGCGCCGAGCAGGCCGCGCCGGTGGGCGACCGCCACCGCCTCCGCGCGCCCGCCCGCCCCGAGCTTCGCGAGCACCCGGGAGACGTGCACGGAGACGGTCTTGCCGCTGATGTAGAGGCGCTCGCCGATCTGGCGGTTGCTCAGCCCCTCGGCGACGAGCGCGAGCACCTCCGCCTCGCGGGCGGTGAGCACGTCGCCGCCCGCGGTCGCCACACCCGGCAGGTCGAGCCGCGCCCGGCGGGCCAGGTCGGCCAGCGCGGTGGCGAGCGGCGCGGCGCCCATCGCCCGGGCGTCCGCCAGCGCCGCGGCGGCCTGGACCCGGGCTCCGTCGCGGTCCCCGGAGGCGACCAGGGCCTCCGCCCAGCGCCACCGGGTGCGTGCGTGCTCGTACCGGTAGCCGTAGTCGAACGCCTCCGTGGCGCGCCGCCAGGTCTCGGGGTCGGCGGCGCCGGTGAGCCGCGCGTGCTCCGCGTGCGCCCGGGCGAGCCACGCCCGGCCCTCCGGGCCGAGCTGCCCCCCGCGGGGCCGGCCGCGGTCGGCGGTGACGACGGCGCGGTTCAGCAGCCGGGCGCCCGTCTCCAGGCGCGGCGCCGGGTCGCGGCCGGCGAGCCGGTCGGCCGCCGCCTGGTCCGCCAGCGCCGCGATCCCCAGCGCGGACAGCCAGATGCCGCCGAGGAAGTAGTCGGACCAGACCCGGCCGATCTCGTCGAGCAGCTCGTGCGCGAGTGCCACCGCCTCGTCCAGGCGGCCGGACCACGTCAGGGCGTCGACCGAGCAGCCGCCCGCGATGAGCGTGATCATCGTGTCGCCGTGGGGCCCGCGCAGCAGCTCCAGGCTCCGCCCGGCCGCGTCGGCGTCGCCCCGCGCGACCGCGGCGTACGTCTGCACGCCGGCCACGACCGCGGCGGCGCGCGGCGGTCCCGGGTCGGAGGAGGCGGGCGGCGGCGTGAGGTCGCCCCGGGCGTAGCGCACGATGTCCTGCAGCAGGCGCAGCTCGACGCCGTACGGCCCCCAGGTGAGGCCCGCGGACGCCGCGCGGTCGAGCCCCGCCGAGATGATCGCGGCCGCCTCGTCGAGCGCCCCCGCGTAGTACCTGTTCGCCCCGAGGTTGTAGGTGCACCGCAGCTCGGTCGTGACGTCCCCGGCGTCCCGCGCGCGCCGCAGGGCCTCGCCCAGCAGGTCGGCGGCGCGCGTGGCGTCGTCCACCACGAGCATCGCCAGCGAGATGAGGGCGTCCGCCTCGGCGTCGCGCGCCCCCGCCGCGCGCGCCTCCTCGACCGCGGCGCTCGCGGCGGACTCGGCCTGCTCGTCCAGGTCGGAGTTCAGCGCGGCGCGGGCGTGCGTCGCGAGCGCCCAGGCGCGGTCGGCGTCCGGCGTGCCGCCGGGGTCCAGGCCGGCCAGGGCGCGGTCGGTCTCGCGCAGGGCCTCGTCCACGCGCTCGGCACCCAGCAGGTGCCGGGCCAGTGTGGTGCGCAGCGCGGCCACGCGCCGGGCGGTGGCGCGGTCCCGCGGGGCGGGGGAGCCGTCGACCTCCGCGACCGCCTCCCGTGCCATCTGCACGGCGCGCTCCGCCAGACCGGCCCGGCCTCCCGCCGCGGCCGCCGCGAGCAGCACGTCGACGCGCTCCTCGCCGAGGTCGTCCGCGGCGGTGGGCACGCCCGGCCAGAGCCGCAGGACGGTCTCGAGGTGGCGCAGCTCCTCGGCGGGGGCCAGGACGCGACCGGCCTCGCGCGCGGCCTCCCGGGACGCGACGAGCGCGAGCCGCTGGTCGTGCGAGAGCAGGGCGTGGTGCGCGCGCTCGGCCGCCGTCGCCAGCGCCGGGTCGGCCCCGGCCGCCTGCAGGTAGTCGCGGTGCAGGGAGACCTGCTCGCCGGGCAGCAGGTCCGCGTAGACGGCCTCGGCGAGCAGCGCGTGCCGGAACGCGATCCGGCCGTCCTCGCTGCCGAGCACGTGGTGGGCGACGGCGTCCCGCAGCGTCGCGTCGAACGCCGCGTGGTGCTCCGGCCCGGCGCCGGGGCCGGTCACGACCGCGCGCAGCAGCGGCTCCGCCACGCGCCGTCCCGCGGCGGACGCGGCCCGCACCAGCCGCTGGACCTGCGGGTCGAGCTGCTCGAGCCGCGCGCGCAGCACGTCGGCGAGCGTGCCGGGCAGGTCCGTCGGCGCCCGGAGCAGCTCCTCGGCGAAGTACGCGTTGCCCTCCGAGCGCAGCACCACGCGCCGCAGCGTCTCCTCCGGGACGGGCCGGCCGGCGAGCGCGGTCGTGAACGCGCGCAGCTCGTCGGGCGTGAACGGGGGCAGGTCGACGCGCTCGACGCGGGGGTGCCGCCCGAGCTCGGCGAGCACCGGGCGCAGCGGGTGCCGGCGGTGCAGGTCGTCCGCGCGGTACGACCCGACGACCAGCACCGGCTCGGTCCGCAGCCGGGCGACGAGGTACCGCAGGAGGTCGCGGCTCGACGCGTCCGCCCAGTGCAGGTCCTCCAGCACGAGCACCAGCGGCGCGCCGGGACGTCCCGCCGCCGACAGCACCGCGGCCACGCCGTCGAAGAGCTGGAGCCGCTCGGCCTGCTCGTCGCCGCCGACCGGCTCCGCGGGGTCGGACGACCCGGCGGGCAGCAGGCGGCGCAGGGCGGGCCGGGACGCCACCGCGGCGGCGACCTCGGCGGGGCCGTCCGTGACGAGCTGCAGCAGGGCGTCCGCGAACGGCAGGTACGGCAGCCCGATCTCGCCCAGGTCCACGCAGTGCGCGACGACGACGGTGGCGCCCTCCGCCGTGGCGAGCTGCGCGGTGTGGCCGAGAAGCCGCGTCTTGCCGACCCCCGCGTCCGCCCCGAGCAGCACGAGGCCCGGCTCGCCCGACGCCGCCCGGCGCACGGCCGCGAGCAGCGTCGCGACCTGCTCGCCGCGCGCGACGAACGGGGCCGTCGACCGTGTCATGCGGTCGATGGTCGCAGGTGCCACCGACAGCCGACGAGGGTCCGCGCGGACCTCCGCCGCGGCCGCCGCCGGCCCCGGCGCCACGCCGGTCAGCGCCGCCGCCGGCGCCAGCGCCACCCCAGGTCCGCGCCCCGCACGGCGGCGCGCACCACCTCCTGCCGGTAGGCCACCTCGGCGTCCAGCGCCGGTCCCCACACCGTGTCCATGTCCTCGCCCTCCCCGCGTCGTGCCGGCCGGTCCCCCGGTGGTCCTGCCGGCACCTCCTACCGTGGTGCTGAGGGCCGGTCCGGCGGATCGGGCGACCGCCCCGACCTCGGCGGCTCCCGCCGCGACCCCCGCCCTGAGGCGGTGCTGAGGTGGTCATGAGGCGGTGCTGAGGTGCCCGGACGTGCGAGGCTCGGGGCCATGACGACGCCCACCGGCCCCGCCGCCACGACCCCGTCCGACACCCCGCGGGACGTCCTCGCGGAGGTCTTCGACGCCGTGCTGCTCGACATGGACGGGACGCTGATCTCCTCCACGCGGTCCGTCGAGCGGTGCTGGCTACGCCTCGCGCAGGAGTTCGGGATGCCGACCGACGACCTCAGCCCGTTCGGGTTCCACGGGGTGCCGGCGCGCGACATCGTCGACCTGCTGCTGCCGGACGCCCCGGCCGAGGTCCGGGCGGCCGCGCTCGACCGCGTGGTGGAGCTGGAGGTCGCGGACACCGAGGGCATCGAGGAGCTGCCGGGCGCCGGCGACGCCCTGACGCTGCTCGGGGCGGCGGGCAGGGCCGCCCTCGTGACGTCGTGCGGGCGGCGGCTCGCGGCCGCGCGGGTCGGCGCCGTCGGCCTCGCGGTGCCGACCGCGGTCGTCACGGCCGACGACGTCGCGCGCGGCAAGCCCGACCCGGAGCCGTACCTGGCCGGTGCCGCGCTGCTGGGGGCGGACCCGCGGCGGTGCCTCGTCGTCGAGGACGCCGCGTCCGGCGTGGCCGCGGGCCGCGCCGCGGGGGCCGCGACGCTCGGACTGCGCACCACGGAGCCCGACGGGCCCGCCGGCGCCGACCTCGTGGTGGCCGACCTCGCGGCGGTGCGGTTCTCCGTCGAGGAGGACGGCGTCCGGGTGCACCTGCGCTGATCGTCAGGGTGCGGTTCAGGGTCGGGCCAGGGTCCGCCCCGGATGTGCCGCACGCCCCCGCCCGGCACCGTAGGAGGTGTCGCGACGGCGACACCCGAGACGACAGGAGTGACTGACGATGACCGGCATCTACGAGGCGATGTGGCGCAACGGCCTGGTGCGCCCGCTCGACGGCCGCGTGCTCGGCGGCGTGTGCAGCGGGCTCGCGCGACGGTTCGGCATGGACGCGTGGCCCATGCGGTGGCTGTTCGTGATCGTGCTGATCGTGCTGCCCGGGAGCCCGCTGCTGATCTACCCGCTGCTGTGGATCTTCATGCCGGGCGAGGACTGGGTGGCCCGGACGCACGGCCCCTCGGCCTACGACGCGGCCTTCCCCGGCTCGCGACCGGTGCAGCAGCCGCCGTACCCGCCGTACCAGGCGCAGCAGCCCTCCGCGGCGCAGCCCGACGCCGGTCAGCCGTACCCGCCCGCCCCGGGTCAGGGCCCGCAGGACCCGGCCGCCGGTCCGCGCTGACCGACCGGTCCGCCGCCGGGGGGCTCAGCCCAGCACCTCGACCTCGACCTCCCAGGCGAGGTCGTCGAGCACCTCGGCGGCGTGGGCGCGGGCGACCCGGACCGCGGTCTCGAGGTCGGGCGCCTCGCCCCGCAGGTCGAACGTGACGCGGCCGCCGGTGAACGCCGGCGGCGCGTCGTCGCGCAGCGCACCGAGGGCGTCCGCCATGCCGGCACGCGTCTCGTCGTCCGGCACGTCGGGGACGGTCAGGTGGGCGACGTAGTCGGGCATGCCCTCATCGTGCCGGACACCACCGACAGCCGACGGGACCGCCCTCAGGCCTCCGTCCGGGGGACCCGGCGCGGGTCGGGAGGGCGGACGGCTGCCGCCGACCCGGGGACGCCGACGGCCGCGACCGCGGCACCCGCGGCCATGAGTACCGCGCACGCCCGCATGGCGACCGGGTGGGCACCGGCCAGCACCGTCGGGTCGGACAGCCCCGCCCCGACCCCGGCGACGAGCGGCAGCACGGCCACCGCGAGCAGGCCCGCGACCCGCGCGACGGCGTTGTTCGTGGCCGACGCGACGCCGGCGAGGTGGTCGGGCGCCGCGCCCAGGGCGGTGGCTGTCAGGGGCGCGACGGTGAGCACCAGACCCGCGCCGACCACGACGACCCCGGGCAGCACGCCCGCGACGTACCCGGTGCCCGGCCCGATCCCGGCGAGCAGCAGCGCACCCGCCCCCGCGAGCAGCGGCCCGGCGGTCATGGGGATGCGGGGACCGATCCGGGCGCCCAGGGCCCCGCCGCGTGCGGACAGCAGCAGCATCAGCAGCGTGGACGGCAGCGCCGCGACGCCCGCCGCGAGCGGTGACCAGCCGACGACCACCTGCAGCGTCACCGGCAGGAAGAAGAAGATCCCGGTCAGCGCGGCGTACACGAGCAGCGTCGCCAGGTTCACGGCGGCGAACGGTCGCCAGCGGAACAGCCGCAGCGGGAGCGCGGCGTGGTCGGAGCGGGCCTCGGCGGCAACGAAGGCGCCCAGCGCCAGGACGCCGGCGACCCCGACGGCGGCCACCGTGGCGTCGGCCCGGCCGCGCTCCGACCAGGCGGTCAGCGACCACGTCAGCGCCCCGAGGCTCGTCCCGGCGAGGACGGTCCCGAGCCAGTCGAGGCGGCGCGGCGCCTCGGGGTCCGACGACTCCGGCACCCACCGCAGCGCGACGACGACGACCAGCGCGGCGAGCGGGATGTTGATCCCGAACACCCAGCGCCAGCCGGCCTCCTCGACGATCCAGCCGCCGAGGAACGGGGCGATCGCGCCGGCCGCGCCCGACAGGCCCGACCACGCCCCGATCGCGCGGGCCCGGTCCTGCTCCGCGAACGAGCCCTGCAGGATCGCCAGCGACCCGGGGGTGAGCAGGGCGCCGCCGACGCCCTGCAGCGCCCGCGCGGCGACGAGCAGCCCCACGGTCGGCGCGAGCGCGCAGAGCACCGACGCGTCGGCGAACGCCACCGTCCCGACGAGGAACAGCCGCCGGCGGCCGAACCGGTCGCCCAGCGAGCCGCCGAGCAGCAGCAGCGCGGCGAGCGTCAGCGCGTAGCCGTTGACGGTCCACTGCAGGCCCGCGGTGGTGGCGCCCAGGTCGTCCGCGATGGTGGGCAGCGCGATCCCGACGATCGTCCCGTCGAGGAACACCAGCGCGGACCCGAGCACCGTGGCGAGCAGCGTCCCGCGCCCCGCGGCCGTGCCCAGCGTCATCCCGGACGTGCTCGCGCCCCCCGCCATCCGCGCTCCTCCCGGCCGCTCCGCGCCCTGCGACCGTACGTCCGCCCGCCCCCCGGAGGAAGCCCCGGCCGGTCCGGGCGACCCACCCGGTGCGTCCACGGTGTGGCGTTCGCGCAGCGGAGCGGCGCCGCGTCGGGCACAGTAGGCGGGTGGGTGACGTCAGGGACCTCCGTTCGGCGCCGGGAGCGAGGCGTGCGGACGCACGCGCGGAGCACGACGAGCTCGTCCTCGACGCCCGGCGCTCCGCCCCCCGCGCGGCGCGGCACTGGATCATGCACCGGGTCGCCGCGTCGGGCGTGCAGGGCTCCGCGAACCAGGTGATCGAGCTGCTGACGGGCGAGGTCGTCGCGAACGCCGTCGTGCACGGGCCGGAGCACGGCCGGGTGCGTGTCGCGGTCCGGATCGACCACCGCGGGGTGCGCGTGTCGGTGAGCGACGAGAGCCCCGCCCCTCCGCAGGTGCAGCACCCCGCGCCGACCGCGGTCTCCGGGCGCGGCATGGCGCTCGTGGAGGCGCTGTCACGGACGTGGGGCGTCGACCTGCACGACGGCGAGGGCAAGACGGTCTGGTTCGTCGTCGACCCCGAGGCCGACTGAGTCGACCGCGCGTCCGGTCCGGGCGTCAGCGACGGCCGAGCGCCAGGTCCACCACGAGGGCCCGGTGGTCCGACATCCCCGTGTCGACGGCGACCGGCTCGCTCGACGGCTCCACCGGCCCGTCGAGCAGCACGTGGTCGATCTGCCGGTCCGGGACCTCGACCGGGAACGTGTCGACGCGGCCCACGGAGCGCCAGCCCGTGACCCGCTGCGGCACCGAGCCCTCCAGGTTGAGGTCGCCGACGACGGCGAGCGGACGCGGCAGCGCTCGGCAGGCCCGTACGAGGTGCCGGAGCTGCACGACGTTCCACCCCGTGATGAAGGTGAGGTGGGTCGCCACCACGGTCACCGGGCCCGCGGGCGTCTCGACCCGCGCGGCGAGCGCCGCCCGCTGCTCGTCCTGCACGAGGGACGGCCGCCGCGTCCCCCGGTGCACCATCGGCACGCGCCGGCGCAGCGTCGGCAGCGTCAGGACCCGCCACGACGAGACCGGGTGCCGGCTGAGCAGCGCGATGCCGTAGGCGGCGATCGCCGGCTGGTCCTCGCCGGTCGCGGCGGTCCAGGTGCCGGGGTGGCCGTGGAGCGTCGCGACGAACCGGTGCTCGCCGGCGCCCATCGCCTCGGCGGCGACGGCCGTGAGGTCCGCCTGGTGGGAGCGCGGCTGGTCCCGGTCGACCTCCTGGAGCGCCAGGACGTCGGCGTCCAGGCCGCGCACCGCTCCGGCGAACCGGTCGAGGTCGACCCTGCCGTCGCTGAGGCCGCGCCCGTGCAGGATGTTGAAGGTCGCGAGTCGCACGATCCGATTGTCCCCGTCGGCCTGCGGCTGCGCCCGTCGTCGTGTACACACGTCGCCATGAGCGACGCAACGCCGGGAGCCGGCGCGCCGGGTGCCGAGGTCCAGGCGGGCGCCGCCGCGCCGGACGACCCGCGGGCGGCCCTGCAGGACGCGCTGCGCATGACGGCCGTCGCCCTGGAGGACGCCGGGATCCCGTTCGCGCTGGTCGGCGGGTACGCAGCCTGGGCGCGCGGCGCGCCGGAGCCGAGCCACGACGCCGACTTCGCGGTGACGCAGGAGGACGTGCCCCGGGCCCAGGAGGCGATCGCGGCCGCCGGGCTGGACGTCCGCGAGCCCGCCGAGAACTGGCTGTTCAAGGCGTACCACCGCGGTGCCCTCGTCGACGTGCTCTACCGCATGGTGGGGGAGCCGATCACCCGGGAGATGCTGGCCCGCAGCGACACCATGGAGGTGCTCGCCGTGCGCATGCCGGTGCTGGACGCGACGGACATCATCTCCGCGAAGATGCGGGTGCTCGGGGAGCACTACTGCGACTTCACCCGGATGATCGCGATGGTCCGGGCGCTCCGCGAGCAGGTCGACTGGCACCGCGTCCGCCGGGAGACCGCCGAGACGCCGTACGGGCGCGCGTTCCTGCTGCTGGTGCACGAGCTCGGGATCTCCCCGGTCGGCCCGGAGCCGCGCTGAGGAACCGGTCGGCGAGCCGGTGCAAGACGCGTGCGCGTCGCGACACAGTAGGGTCACCGGCCCGTCCCAGGCGCCGGCCGACCACCCGAGGGGATCGCGTGCACAGCCGCCAGCAGCCTGCCGCCGGGCCGACCGCCGACGCCTCCGACGCGCGCCCGCCCGGGGCGCCGTCGCCCGGGGGTGCCGCGACGCCCGCCGGCACCGGTCCCGGGCTCCCCGCGGACGCAGGCGCGGACCGCGGAGTGCCGCCGGGGGCCGCCCGGGGGGACGCGTGGTTCGACGACCTGTTCCGCGCGCACGCCCGCGCGGTGCACCGCTACCTGCTGCGCCGTGGCGCCGGGGAGGACGCCGAGGACCTCGCGGCCGACGTGCTCACCGTGGCCTGGCGGCGCCGCGACGAGCTGCCGGAGGGCATGGAGCTCGCGTGGCTGTACCGCGCGGCCGGGTTCGTGCTGGCGAACCACCGGCGCAAGGGCCGCCCGGTCCCGGTCGCGGAGGTGCCGGACGAGCCGGACCCGGCGGACCCCGCGGTGCACGCCGTGCGCGACGAGCGGGTCCGCGAGGCGCTCGGCCGGCTGAGCGCGCGGGACCGGCAGGTGCTGCTGCTCACGGCGTGGGAGGGCGTGACGGGGGACGACCTGGCGCTCGTGCTCGGCGTCTCGCGGGGCGGTGCCGACGCGGCGCTCTCCCGGGCGCGGTCCCGGCTGCGCGAGGTGTGGGCCGCCGACTGACCCGGCCCGGCGGGTCGCCGACCCGTCGGGTGCAAGCGCGGGCGCGCCCGCCACACACACGGGGTGGACGCGCCCCGGCCGGACGCCGCGGGCGCCAGCGACCAGGAGGCCGACGTGGACGAGCAGCAGCACCCCCACCCGCAGCCCGGGGACGCCGGGGACGACGAGGCGTTCGCGCGGCTGCGTGCCGCGGACCCCGCGGCGGACGCGCGGCTCGACGCCGGCGCGCTGCGCGCCGAGGTCGCGCGCCGCACGGCGGGTGACGGGGCGGCGCCGCGCGACGGGGCCGACGTGCCCCCGGACGGCGCGACGGTGACCACGCTGGCGGGACGGCGCCGCAGCCGGTGGCTGCAGGTCGCGGCGGTGGGGGTGGGCGCGGCCCTGCTGGCCGGTGGCGGCGGCTACGCGATCGGCGCGGCCGGCGACGGCGGGGACGACCTGGCCGGGACCGCCGGCCCGATCGTGCTCGGGCAGGGCGGGGCGACCGGGCTCTCCGGCGCGGCCGACGGCCCGGAGACGGCCGCGGGCGCGGACGCCATGCGGATCGCCCCCGGGTTCGGCAGCGGGCGCGCGGAGTTCACCGCCCAGGGCCTGCCGGACGACGCCGGCACCGCCCACGCCTGGGCCCTGGACGCGGCGTCGGTGTTCTCGGCCGAGACGGTCGCGCGGGTCGCGGCGGCGCTGGGCGTGACCGGCGAGCCCCGCCTGCAGTGGGGGGCGTGGACGGTCGGACCGGACGACGGCAGCGGGCCGAGCGTGTCCCTCCAGCCGGACGGCACCGCGAGCATCAGCTACTACGACCCGACCCGCGACCCGTGGGCGTGCACGGCGTCCGCCGCCGACGAGCCGGGCCTGCCCGAGGCGGGCGGCGGCACGGAGGGCGCCGAGGGCACCGACGGCACCGACGGCACCGACGGCACCGCGCCGGCCCCCGGCGACGTCGCGACCATCGAGCCCGGCCTCGTCGACCCGGGCGTGCCGGTCGACCCGTCGGCGTCGTGCGACCCCGCCGCGGGCGGCGACGCGCCGACGGGTGACGCGGCGGTCGCGGCGGCGCGCGACCTGCTGGCCGAGCTGGGCGTGGACCCGGACGGGTTCGTGTACGAGGTCGCGGACGCGGGCACCCCGCGGGCCAGCACGGTGCTCGCGGACCAGGTCGTCGACGGGCAGCGCACGGGCCTGGCCTGGAACCTCACGCTGGTCGACGGCGGCGTGCAGTCGCTGTACGGGGGGCTCGCGCCGCTCGTGGACCTCGGGGAGTACCCGGTGGTCGGCGCGGCGACGGCCGCGGCACGGCTCGAGGACCCGCGGTTCGGCGGCGGCTGGGGCGGCGTGATGCCGCTCGCCCGCGCCGAGGCCTCGGACGACGCGGCGGTGACGGCGGACCCGTCCGCCGACCCGACGGTGCCGCCCACCGCGACGCCGGGTGCGGCCATCGCCTGGCCGGTGCAGCACGTGACCCTGACCGGCGCCCGCCTGGGCGTGACGGTGCTGTACCAGCCGGACGGCGCCGCGCTGCTGGTCCCGGCGTACGAGCTCACGGACACGGACGGCGGCACGTGGAGCGTCGTGGCCGTCGCGGAGGAGCAGCTCGACTTCGCCGGGTGACGTCGGGCGCCGGTGAGCCGGCGCAGGACGACCCGGTGACCGGCCGCGGAGGGGCGGCCGGGAGGGAACGGGCGGGGCGGGCCGGAGGGGGCCCGCCCCGCCCGTCGCGTCCGCCGGGGAGGTCGCGCCCGGAGGTCGTGGCGGGGCTCGCGGGGAGCGCCTGCGGTTGCCGTCCGGCGCAGGGCGCGCGACCGTCGGGACATGGGCCGACGACACCGCGCAGGCGACCACCACCACGACCGGCACCACGCGCGCCACGGGCGGGTCGGCGCGACCGACCCGACGGTTGCGCTCCCCGGGGCCGGTCGCGCGCGACGCGGCGGCACGCGGGACGCCCGCCGGACGGCGTCGGGCACCCGGGCGGGCCTGCTGCTGCGCGCGGCGGTCCTCGGCGTCGCCGCCGGCAGCCGGGCGTCGCTCGCCGTCGCCGCGCCGGCGCTCGCGGACCCCGGCTCGCGGGGCGTGACGCGCCTGCTCACCCGGGCGGGCGTGGCCGTCGAGCTCGTCGGGGACAAGCTGCCGAGCACGCCGAGCCGGCTGCTGCCCCCGGGGCCCCAGAGCCGCGCGGTCGCGGCGGCGCTCGGCGGCGCGGCCCTCGCCCGGCAGCGCGGCCGGTCCGTGTGGCTCCCGGCGGCGACCGCGGCGCTGTGGTCGACGGCGGGCACGTGGGGCGGAGCGGCGTGGCGCACGTGGGCGGCGCAGCGGGGCCCGGACTGGCGGGGCGCGCTCGCGGAGGACGCGGTCGCCGTCACCCTGGCCCGGCTGGCCGCCCGCCGCTGAGCCCCGACGGGCCGGGTCCGGGAGCGCAGGCGGCTCACCCGCGCGGGCCACGCTGCTGGTGCCCCGGCCCGCGACCGGCGAGACTGCCGCCGTGCCCGTCTCCCCGCGGCACCGCCCGCCCAGGCCCCGGAGGACCGATGACCAGCCGACCCGGCTCGCTGATGCTGCTCGACTCGGCGTCGCTCTACTTCCGTGCGTTCTACGGGGTCCCCGACTCGGTGACCGCCCCGGACGGCACCCCCGTGAACGCGGTGCGGGGGCTGCTCGACATGATCGCGCGGCTGGTGACGGACCACCGGCCGGAGCGCCTGGTGGCGTGCTGGGACGAGGACTGGCGCCCGGCGTTCCGCGTCGCGGCCATCCCGTCGTACAAGGCGCACCGGGCGGTCGGCGGCGCGCAGGCCGCGGCGGAGGCGGCCGAGGGGGGTCGTCGCGGTCGCGGAGGAGGTACCGGACGCGCTCGCGCCGCAGGTGCCGGTGATCGCGGAGGTGCTGGCGGCCCTGGGCATCGCGCGGGCGGGTGCCGAGGGCTACGAGGCCGACGACGTGATCGGCACGCTCACCGCGCGCGAGGTCGCGTCGGGCTCCGGCGCGCCCGTGCTGGTCGTGACGGGGGACCGGGACCTGTTCCAGCTCGTCGACGACGACGCCGGCGTCCGCGTGCTGTACACGGTCCGCGGCATCAAGGACGTCGAGGTGGTGGACGCGGCCCGGCTGCACGAGCGGTACGCCGTCGCCACCGGCGCGGCCTACGCGGACATGGCGGTGCTGCGCGGCGACCCGAGCGACGGCCTGCCGGGTGTCCCCGGGATCGGGGAGAAGACCGCGGCGGCGCTGCTCGCCCGGTACGGCGACCTGCCGTCGGTGCTCGCCGCGCGGGACGCCGCGGACGCCGGGCTGACGGCCGCCCAGCGCCGCCGGCTGGTCGACGCCGACGCGTACCTCGCGGTCGCGCCCGGCGTCGTGCGGGTGGCGTCCGACGCCCCGGTGCGGCTGGCCGGCGGTGCGGCGGACCCGGAGCGCTTCACGCTGCCGCGCGGGCCTGTCGACGGCGAGGCGCTCGTCGACCTCACGGCGCGGTGGGGGCTCGAGTCGAGCGTGCGCCGGGTGCTGACCGCGCTCGCGCAGCGCTGACGGCCGGCGCCCGCAGGCCCGCGCAGGTCCGCACAGGTCCGCGCCGGTCCGCGTCGGGCGTGAGAGAGGGGGTCACCGCCCCCGGTGACCCCCTCCGCGCGGCCGGTTCCCCCGAGCCGCCGCGCCGCGGCCGGCCGGCCCTGGATCACCCCGGACCGTCCGGCCGCCCCCCGGTCCCGGGCGGCGCGGCACCCCTCCGTGCCGCACCGCCCGGCGGGCGCGTCCCCCTCAGCGCACCCGGAGCACCCCCACGGTCAGCGTCGGGCCGTAGCCGCCGTCCCCGGTGTACAGGGCGGTCACGGTGGTGGTCCGCGTGACCTTCGGCAGGGTGAAGGTCGCCGAGCCGTCGGTCAGCGACACGGTGCCCACGGGCCGCAGGCCGGCGAGCAGGGTCACCTTGCCCCCGGGCACCGGGCCGTCCGTCACGCCGGTCACCGTCACCGTGACGTCCGGCGTGGCCCCGCGCGAGACCGTCCAGGACGCCGTGCTCAGCGCGATGCGGGGCGTGACGGCGGTGACCCGGTACGACTTCTGCGCCTGCGAGCCCTGCACGTCCGCGCTGCCGGCGTACACGGCCGTCAGGGTGTGCGACCCCGCGCGCAGGTCCCGCGGCAGCTCGACCGTCGCGGTGGCCGACGTGCCGTCGCCCGGCGCGAGCTCGGCGGTGCCGAGGACGGTGCCGCGCTCGCGGACCTCCACGGTGCCGGCCGGGACGGCGCCCTGGCCCGTGACGGTCACGGTCGCCGTGACGGGGGAGCCGTAGCGGCCGGAGGAGGCGGAGAGCGCCAGCTTCGTGCTCGAGCCGGCCTTCTTGACCTGCACCACCACGGGGTCGGACGTGGAGGCCGCCCAGGCGCCGCTGTCGGGCGTGTACACCGCCGTGAGGCTGTGCCGGCCGCCGCCCAGCCGGGCGGTCGCCGTGGCCGTGCCGTCCGTGACCGGGGCGGTGGCGACCTCCGTGTCCCCGTCGCGGAACGAGACCGTGCCCGTGGCCTGCGCCGGGGCGACCGTGGCGGTGAGCGTGAGGTCCTTGCCCACCCGCGCCGGCCCCGAGACGTCGAGCGTCGTGCTGGTCGCCGTGGCCTCCGGGACCGCGACGTCCAGCACCTGCGCGCGGGTGGTCGGGTCCGCGTTGTGGCTGTGGAGCACCAGCAGGCGGTCCGCCGGGGCGCCCGTCGTCGTGGACCGGTGCACCGTGACCTCCGTGCCGTCCGCGGCGACCGACCACAGGGTGTCCGGGACGCCGGAGTCGAACCAGTACGGCGGGTCGAACGGGTCGACGGTGAACGCGTCGGCGGCGTCGACCTGGCCGCTGGGGTCCGCGGCGTAGTCGGAGGCCGTCCACACGGTCACCGACGGGGTCGCCCCGGCTCCAGGCCGAGCGCCGCGATGCTCACCGGCGCCACCAGCACCGAGTTGTCGAACACCGTGGTGTCGACGTCGCCGAACGCCCCGTTGACGCCCTGGAGGTCCACCAGGTCGCCGCTCGCGAGGTCGAACGTCGCGGCCACCGTGACGTCCGTCGCCGCGCTGAGCTTGCGGACGACGGTCTGCGCGTCCGCGGTCCCGTCGGCGTCGAGGTCCCAGTCGACCACCGGCAGCACGGCCTGGCCGAGCGTGGCCCAGTCGCCGTCCACCGCGATGCCGATGCCCAGGTAGCCGTCGGCCGGGTCGCCGCCGGCCGCGGCGTGCTGCGGCGCCGTGGAGGTCCAGCCGACCCAGCGCAGGTCGCCCGACGCGGTCGCCGACTCCGAGGTGATGAAGCCGGGGACGTCCTCGAGCTTCGGGCTCGTCGCGCCCAGCGTGAGCGGAGCGACCAGCGACGTCCAGCCGCCCGAGTCCACGCCGCGGCCGGAGAGCGTCAGCGGCGCCGTGGTCGCGCCCGCGTCCGGGAAGGACACGTCCGCGGCGGTCAGCTCCGAGACGAGCCGGGGCGCGGCCTGGACCGGCACCCGCAGCTGCGTGTCACCCGCCGTCAGGACGAGGCGCCCCGAGAGCGCCGCCACGTACTCGCGGGGCACGCCGCCCTGGGACGTCGCGGACGTCGGGTCGATCTCCCGCTCGAGCGTGGCCGGGTCGGCGGTCAGCGTGAGGGTCACCAGCCGCTGCTGGCCCGCCGGGACGGTGACGCTCGCCGGCGAGGTCGTGATGGTCGCGCCCCCGGTGGTGGTCGCCGCCTGGAACGCGGTGCCGTACGTGACGGCCGCGTCGCCCGTGTTCTGCACCGTCACGGTCTTGCGGAGCGTGACGGGCTCGGCGCCGACGTCGACGACGCCGAAGGTCACGGACACCTGGTCGGGGTCCTCCGAGCCGTACGCCAGCACGGTGTCGGCCACCGCGGCGCGGGCGTCCACCCGGCCGGACCCGACGCGCTGCGGCCCGTATGCGGTGCCGGTCTGGCCGGCCCCGGTCCACACGTCGTGCGTGGCGGTGTTCATGAGCCGCCTTGACCTGCGCGGGCGTCCACCCCGGCTGCGTCGCCCGGACGAGCGCCGCGATGCCGGCGACGTGCGGCGAGGCCATGGAGGTGCCGGACAGCGAGTGGGAGGCGTTCCCGGTCCCGGAGGCGGCCGAGAAGATCAGCGTGCCCGGGGCCGCGACGTCGGGCTTGACGATCCCGAGCGAGCCGTGGGCGCCGCGCGACGACCCGGGGTTCAGCGCGTCGCCGACCTCGTCGGCCACGACGGACGCCGCCAGGGACGGGCCGATGTGCGCGGTGACGCCGCCGGCCTGGATCGCGGGCAGCAGCGCGTCCGTCGACGAGGCCGTGAGCTGCGCGCCGGGGATCGTCGCGTTGCCGGCGATGCCGGCGGAGAACACGGTCGACTCGGTGCCGATCAGCACGCCCGCCGCGCCCGCGGCCTCGGCGTTGTTCCACCGCGCGCCGGAGCCGCAGGCCCGGGTGGCGTCGTCGTCGTCCCACCACAGCCAGACGATGTTCCCGGCGACCTGCTCCGCGTACTCGTCCAGCGGGGTGCAGCCGTCGACGCCGTCGCCCAGGTACACCACGGGTGCGGTGACGTCCTCGGTCCCCGTGTAGGAGATCGAGTTCTGCGCGGACCAGGTGCGCACGAGCGAGGCGTCGGGCGCCGCGGTGACCTCGACGCCGTCGTAGGTCTGCGGGCTGCCGACGGAGTTCGCGACGGTCAGGCCGGAGGCCGCCGAGCCGGGGGAGCCGCCGACGTCCGTGATGTCGCCGGAGTTCCCCGCGGACAGCACCGCCAGGGTGCCGAGGTCGGAGAGCCGGTCGATGAGCAGGTTGTCGGGGTCGTCCGACGGGGTCGCGGAGGCGCCGAGCGACAGGTTCACGACGTCGAGGTGGTCGCTGTAGTCGCCGTCGCCGTCGGGGTCGGCCGCCCAGTCGAGGGCGAGCCCCGTCAGGTCGGTCGAGCCGCCGATGTCCCCGAACACCTTGAGGGCGTACAGGCCGGCGCCGGGCGCGGACCCCGGCCCGACCTCCCAGCCGGACAGGTCGGTCAGCGACGCGTAGTCGCCGCGGAACGTGGTGCCGTCGGGCTGCACGCCGTAGCCGGCCGCGGTGCCCGCCACGTGGGTGCCGTGCCCCGAGTTGTCCGAGGTGTACGGGCTGTCGATCGGATTCTCGTCCGGCGTCGGCGTCAGGGTCGCGCCGGGCAGCTCGGACGCGGGGTCGGCGTCGTACAGCGGGCCTGCGAAGTCGTGACCGCCCAGGTACTTGGCCGGGTCGAACAGGCCGTCGGGCACGGGCTGCGTGCCGTCGGTGCCGTACGCGGTGGCGTACGCCTCGGCCGTCCCCGGGCCGCCGAACGCGGCGTGGGTGTAGTCGAGGCCGGTGTCGATGACGCCGATCCGGACGCCCTCACCGGTCTCGCCGGTGTCCTGCCACACCTGCAGGGCGCGCGTGAAGGCGTCGGTGGAGGAGTTGTCCGGGGTCTTGGTCGTCACGCGGTAGACGGCCACGACGTCGTCGGAGGACGCGAGCTCGCGGACGCGGGCGGCGTCGCCGGTGACGAGCGTGCCGGACACCAGGTTGGAGAGCGTCGCGATCCGCGTCGGCTCCGGGGTGGCGGCCCGGGCGCCGGGCGCCTGCTCGTCCGGCACGACGGCCTCGGCCACCTGCTCGACCTGCGCCGTCGCCTCCTGCACGGCAGCGGCGTCGCCGCCGTCCTCGGCCACGTCGAGCCCGGAGGGGGTGTCGAGCTGCACGAACGCGGTGACGGTGCCCTCGGCGCCGACCAGGCCGGGAGCGACCTTGTCCGCCATCGCCCCGAGGACGTCGTCGGGGGCGATCGGGCCCCCGCGTCCGCGGCGAGGGTGCCGGGGAGGCGGGCGCGGGTGGCGCTGCGGCCCGGTCCAGCGGTAGGCCCGCGGCGGAGGCGGCGCCGCCCGTGCCCAGGGTCGTGGTGGCGGCGAGCGCCAGGACGGTCAGCGAGGCACGGAGCGAGCGACGCGGCATGGGAGTCCGTTCTTCGGCGGGAAGGCAGCGTGCACCGGGTCATGACTCGCCGTCACGACCCGGGATGACTCGGCTCACCGTACAAACTTCTGGGCGATTCGTCACGGTTTCCTCACAGATCGGCTCGATGAGCGAGGGTCGCGGCGCCATGCGGGTGCGTGACCTGCACCACACGCGACCTGCGGCGACTCCCGCCGCGCGCGGCGCTGCGGCGCGCGGCGTGACCGGCGACGACACGCGCGGAACGTCCTTCGATGTGTGGATCGTGTGAAGCCCCGGGGGCCTGATCGTCACCGCATCTCCGCGAACTGGGCGCGGCCCGCCCCAACGGCGCCGAGGTCCGCTGCTTAGCCTCGTCGTCCGTGAGTCAGAGCATGCCCGCGGCGCGGAGCACCTCCCGCGGCCGGCATGCCGCCCCGCGCGGTGCCGCGGGACCGGCCGCCCCCGCGGCACGCACGCCCACCCGCCCCGGACGGGAGGTGGGCGTCGCCACGCCCACCGGCCGGTCCGACGCCGCGCCCGTCGCCCCCGCGACGGAACCGTCCGCGTCGACCCCGACGACCCCGATCGAAGGCGCAGCAACCCCAGCCGTGACGTCCGCCCCCTCCAGCCCCTCCCGCTCCTCCCTCCCCTCCGCCGCCGGCAGCACCCCGCCGTGCCCCCGGTCCGGGACGCCGCGCCCGCCGGCCGCCGCGCCGCGGCACCCGGTGGACGACGCGCCGCCGCCCAGCAGGGCACGCGCGGCGCCCACCGCGCCGACGGCCGGCCCTCGGTGCGCACGCCCGCCCGCGGCGTCGCCGTGCCGGCCACCCTCGCGTCCGCCGACCTGCCCCCGAACCGCGCGGAGCGGCGTCGCCGTCGCGTCCCGCGCCGGTCGTCGACCCGCGTGGCGCAGGGCGCCGTCGCGCTCGGGCTGGCCCTGGGCGTCGGCGGCTTCGCGATCGCGCCGGTCGGCGCCGACCGCGGTGTGCTCGGCGCCCGCGAGGCCCGCCCGCTCGACGCGGCGGACGCCACGCCGAGCGCGCCCGCCGCGGCAGCGCCGGACCCGGAGACGGTCCAGGAGCGCGGCGCCGCCGTGGTGCTCGCGAGCACCGTCGCGCAGGACGCCGACAACGCACGGGCCGACGCCGCGGCCGCCGCCGTCCCCGCGGACGCCGTGGCGGAGCTCAGCACCGCGGTCGCGGAGCTCGACACGCTGATCGCCACGACCCAGGCCGAGCAGCCGGCGATCGCCGCGCTCGCCCCGCGCGGGCGCCCGCCCCCGTACTGTCCGGCTCGGCGCTCTCCGACGCGGTGGCGGACGCCGCCGCGGACTCCGCGGCCGACGCCGCCGCGGACGAGGGTGCGACGACGACCTCGGGCACGGTCGGCGCACCCGACCCGTCCCCGACGGCGACCGGCGGGACGGGCGACGACGCGACGACCGAGGCGCAGCCGGAGGACCCGGCCACCGCGCGCATCACGGCCGCCGTCGAGCGCGTCAGCACCCTCACCGCCGAGCTCCAGGTCGTCACCCAGCGCACGCAGGAGGCCGCGGCGGCCGCCGCGGAGGCCGCCCGCAAGGAGGCCCAGCGGACGTCGCTCGACTCCTACGCGAACGGCCAGATCCCGTCCTCCGCACTGTGCGAGCTCGGCTTCGCTCCGGGCCAGCAGCTCCGGTGCGACGCCGCCGAGGCCCTCGAGCAGCTCGACGTCGCCTTCACGGCCGCCTTCGGCACCCACCTGGTCATCACCGACTCCTACCGGTCCTACGGCCAGCAGGTGGCGTGCCGGCAGCAGAAGGGCAGCCTCTGCGCGACGCCCGGCACCTCGAACCACGGCACCGGCACCGCGGTGGACCTCGGGGCGACGCGTACGCGTTCGGCACCGACCAGCACGACTGGATGCTGGCGCACGCCGAGGAGTACGGCTGGACGCTCCCGGACTGGGCCCGCATCGGCGGCTCCAAGCCCGAGCCGTGGCACTGGGAGTACGTCGGCTGACGCACGCGGGTGCGGGCCCCGCGCGCCGGACCTACCGTGAGCAGCGCGGCGGCCGCCCGGCTGCCGGACCCCACCCGTGAGGAGCACCCACATGCCCACGCGCACCGCACGCACCGCCTGGAACGGCACCCTCAACGAGGGCGGCGGTCAGGTGGAGCTGAGCAGCTCGAAGGTCGGCACCTACGACGTGTCGTTCCCGAAGCGCGCGGCCGACGAGGCCGGAGGCACCACGAGCCCCGAGGAGCTCATCGCCGCGGCGCACTCCTCCTGCTACGCGATGCAGCTGTCCGCCCTCATCGGCGAGGCCGGCGGCACGCCGGAGTCGCTCGAGGTCACGGCGGACGTCACGCTCGGCCCGGACCCGGCGGGCGGCTTCCGCATCAGCGGGATCGCCCTGCGCGTGCGCGGCGAGGTCTCCGGGCTCGACGAGGCCGGCTTCCTCCGGGCCGCGCAGGACGCCAAGGCCACCTGCCCGGTCAGCAAGGCGCTCACCGGCACGGAGATCACGCTCGACGCCGCGCTCGACTGAGCCCCGGCTCGACGCCCCCGTCCCGCGCGTCCGCCCGGGGCGGGGGCGTCGCCGCGCCGGCGGGGGACCTGAGTCCCATGAGGAGAGGCTTGCCTCACCTCTACCGTCGGCGGCATGGACCTCGCGCACTGGCCGACCGGCACCGACGCCCGGGTGCTCGCCGTCGACGTCGACGCGACCGCGCGGCTGCGCGTCGGGGAGCTCGGCCTGCGGCCGGGCGCGGTGGTGCGGGTGACCCACCGCGCCGCGTTCGGCGGGCGCGTCGTGGCGATCGGCGCGCAGCGGTTCGCCGTGGACGCGGCCACCTGCGCCCGCGTGCGCGTCTCGGACCTCGCCGGCGGTGACGCCGCGTGAGCTGCCACGAGCCGGCACCCGGCGCGTCGGCCACCGCCACGCTGGGCGCCCGCACCGCCACGGTCGTGCTCGTCGGCAACCCGAACGTCGGCAAGTCGACGTTGTTCAACGCCCTGACCGGCGCCCGCCAGACCGTCACGAACGCCCCCGGCACCACCGTCGAGCTGCAGGTCGGCGCCTGGCGGCTCCCCGCCGACGCGGACGGCGCGCGGGCGCGGGTGCGCCTGGTCGACCTGCCGGGCACCTACAGCCTGCTGGCCCGGTCGCCCGACGAGCGCGTCACCGCCGACGCCGTCGCGGGACGCGGGTCGGTCGGCACGCCCGACCTGGCCGTCCTGCTCGTGGACGCCACCGCGCTCGGTCGCTCCCTCTACCTCGTGGCCCAGGCGGCGCGCGCGGGCAGCCGGCTGCTCGTCGTCGTCACCATGTCCGACGTGGCCGCCGCCCGCGGCCTGCAGGTCGACACCGCGCGGCTCGCCGACGTCCTGGGCGTCCCCGTGGTCGCGGTGGACCCGCGCGCCGGGCGCGGGCTGGCCGACCTGGGCGCGTCGGTGCGGGACGCGCTCGCCGGCGGGGTGCCGGCCGTGCGGGGGATCGATCCCGCGGCGCCGGGGGCCGAGCCCGCCGACGCCGCCGGGCCCGACGCCGCCGGGCCCGACGCCGCCGGGGTCGCCGACGCCGCGACGGACGGCCCGCTCGCCGACGCGTCGGCGCTGCTCGACTGGGCCGACGCCGTGCAGCGCGAGCTCGCGGACGGCGCCCCCACCGTGCCGGTCGTGCGGACTCTGTCGGACCGCGTCGACCGGCTGCTCCTGGACCCGTGGTGCGGGATCCCGGTGTTCCTCGCCGTGATGTGGGCGATGTTCCAGCTCGCGACCACGGTGGCCGGCCCGCTCATCGACGGCGTCGACGGCCTCGTCAACGGGCTGCTCGCCGACTGGGTCCGCGGCTGGCTGCCCGGGCCGCCGTGGGTCGAGGGGCTGCTGGTCGACGGCGTGCTCGCGGGCGTCGGCACCGTGCTGTCGTTCGCGCCCCTGATGGCCCTGGTGTTCCTGGCGCTCGCGCTGCTCGAGGACTCGGGCTACCTGGCCCGCGCGGCGTTCGTGGCGGACCGGGCGATGCGCGCCATCGGCCTGGACGGCCGGGCGATGCTGCCGCTCGTCGTCGGGTTCGGCTGCAACCTGCCCGCGCTGTCCGCCACCCGCGGCCTGCCCGACGCCCGCAGCCGCCTCCTCACCGGGCTGCTCGTGCCGTACACCTCGTGCCCTGCGCGCCTGACGGTGTACATCCTGATCGCGGGGATCTTCTTCCCGGACCGCGCCGGCACCGTCATCTTCGCGATGTACGTGGCGAGCATCGCCCTGGTGGTGCTCGGGGACTCGCGCTGCGCCGCACGCTGTTCCGGGACCTGCGCCGCGAGCCGCTCGTCCTGGCGCTGCCCGCCTACCAGCGGCCCCGCGTCCGCGCGCTGCTGCTGTCGGCGTGGTCGCGCGTGGCCTCGTTCGTGACGAAGGCGGGGCGGATCATCGTCGCGACCCTCGCGGTGGTGTGGCTGCTCATGGCGGTGCCGGTCACCGGGCACCACGCCGTCGGGGACGTCCCGGTGGGGGACAGCCTGTACGGCCGCACCGCGGAGGCCGTCGCGCCGGTGTTCGCGCCGGCCGGGTTCGACGACTGGCACATGTCCGCGGCCCTCGCCACCGGCTTCGTCGCCAAGGAGGTCGTCGTCGGCTCGTTCGCGCAGACCTACGCCGTGGAGGAGCCCGACGACCCGGCGCACGCCGGCGACCTCGGCGCCCGCATCCGCGCGACGTTCGAGCAGGCGTCGGGGGCCACGGTGCCGCCGCCGCGGTCGCGTTCCTCGTCTTCGTGCTCGCGTACACGCCGTGCCTCGCGACGGTCGGCGAGCAGCGCCGGCTGTTCGGCACCCGCTGGACGGCCGGCGCGGTCGGCGTGCAGCTCGCGGTCGCGTGGGTGCTCGCGGTCGCGGTGTTCCAGGTGGGGAGGCTGCTGTGAGCGTGCTGGAGGACGTCGTCGCCCAGGTCCGCGCCGGCGTGCGGCCCGGCCTCGCCGCGGCCCGCCTCGGCATCGACCCGGGCGTGGCGGAGGCCGCGCTCGACCACGCCGTGCGGCTCGGGGTCGTGACGCCCGCGACGGCACTCGAGCTGGGGTGCTCCGGGTGCGGCACCGTGCAGCGGACGGCCCCGGCCTGCGGCGGGTGCCCGCTCGCGCGTCGCTGAACCGGCGACCGCGGCGGCGCCGGGTGCGGCCCGCGTGCCGCCCGCGTGCCGCGCCGCCGGGCGCGGTGGCCGCGTCGACCGGTGTCCGCCGCCCGCGTGCTGGACGTCCCGGGGCCGGCCGGGGGTGCGGTGCGACACTGGCGCCCGTGCCGACCGTCACGTCACCGGGAGCCCCGCAGGCCGCCGCCGACGCCGCCGAGCTCGTCCGCGCGCTGCGCGCCGTCGTCGCCGGCGGGGTCGACGACTCCACGCGCCGCCGCGCCGAGTACGCCACCGACGCCTCCAACTACCGCGTCGTGCCGTCCGTGGTCGTCTTCCCGCGTGACGTGGACGACGCGCTCGCGGCCCTCGAGGTCGCCCGCGGGCTCGGCGCCCCGGTCACGTCGCGCGGCGGCGGCACCTCCGTCGCCGGCAACGCGGTCGGCACCGGCGTGGTGCTCGACTGGTCCCGGCACGTCAACCGCGTGCTCGAGGTCGACCCCGCGTCCTCGACCGCGCGCGTCGAGCCGGGCGTCGTCATGGCGATGCTGCAGCGCGAGGCCGCGCCGCACGGTCTGCGCTTCGGCCCGGACCCGTCCACGCAGGCGCGCGCGACGCTCGGCGGCATGATCGGCAACAACGCGTGCGGTCCGCGCGCCGTCGCGTACGGCCGGACCGCCGACAACGTGCTCGAGCTCGACGTCGTCGACGGCCGCGGCCGCCGGTTCACCGCCGGCCGGGGCCTGGACCCGGTGCCCGGTCTGGACGCCCTGGTCCGCTCGGAGCTGGAGGTGCTGCGCACCGAGCTCGGGCGGTTCGGGCGTCAGGTGTCCGGCTACTCCCTGGAGCACCTGCTGCCGGAGAACGGCGCGGACCTCGCGAAGGCGCTCGTCGGCACCGAGGGCACCGTCGTCACCCTGCTCGGCGCGACCGTCCGGCTGGTCCCCGTCGCCGCCGCCCCCGTCCTCGTCGTGCTCGGCTACCCCGACATGGCCACGGCCGCCGACGCCGTCCCCGCCCTGCTGGCGCACCGGCCGCTCGCCATCGAGGGCATGGACGCCCGCCTGGTCGACGTCGTGCGGCGCGTCAAGGGGGCCGCGGCCGTCCCCCGCTGCCGGAGGGCGCCGGCTGGCTCATGGTCGAGGTCGGCGGCGACAGCCTGGACGAGGCGCTGGGGCGCGCGCGGGCGCTGGCCGCCGACGCCGGCACCCGCGCGGTCGGCGTCTTCCCGCCCGGGCCGGAGGCCTCCGCGATGTGGCGCATCCGCGAGGACGGTGCGGGCCTCGGCGGGCGCACGCCCTCGGGCGAGCAGGCGTGGCCCGGGTTCGAGGACTCCGCGGTGCCGCCCGAGCGCCTCGGTGCGTACCTGCGCGAGCTCGAGGCCCTCATGGCGCAGCACGGCGTCGACGGGCTGGCGTACGGGCACTTCGGCGACGGCTGCGTGCACCTGCGGCTCGACGTGCCGATGGAGCGGTCCGGCGACCCGCTGCGGTCGTTCATGACCGACGCGGCGCACCTCGTGGCGGCGCACGGCGGGTCGCTGTCCGGCGAGCACGGCGACGGCCGCGCGCGCTCGGAGCTGCTGCCCGTCATGTACTCCGAGCGGGCCATCGGGGCGTTCGAGGCGTTCAAGGCCCTGCTCGACCCGGACGACCTGCTCAACCCGGGCGTGCTCGTGCGCCCGCGCCCGCTCGACGCCGACCTGCGGCGCCCGCACGCCCGCCCGATCCCGGCGGGTCACGGCGGGTTCGCGTTCGGGCACGACCACGGCGACTTCACCACGGCCGTGCACCGGTGCGTCGGCGTCGGCAAGTGCCGCGCGGACTCCTCGGCGGCCGGCGGGTTCATGTGCCCCTCGTACCTCGCGACGCGGGACGAGAAGGACTCCACCCGGGGCCGCGCGCGCGTGCTCCAGGAGATGGCGAACGGCTCGCTCGTCTCCCGCGGCTTCACCTCCCCGGAGGTGCACGAGGTCCTCGACCTGTGCCTGTCCTGCAAGGCGTGCTCGTCCGACTGCCCGGCCGGCGTCGACATGGCGCAGTACAAGGCCGAGGTGCTGCACCGCACCTACCGCCGCCGGCTGCGCCCGGTGAACCACTACGCCCTCGGCTGGCTGCCCCGCTGGACCCGGCTCGTCACCGGCGTGCCCGGCCTCGCACGCCTCGCGAACGCGGTGCTCGGCGTCCGGCCCGTCGCCAAGGCCGTGCTCCGGCTCGGCGGCATGGACACGCGCCGGTCGATGGTGGACTTCTCCCCGGCGCCGTTCCGGTCGCGGGTCCGGCGCGGCGAGGTCGACGTGCGCCGCGGCGTCGCCCCCGCGCGGCCGGCGGCACGGACCTGTCGGTCACCGGCACGTCCGGCAGGCCGCCCGTCCTGCTGTGGACGGACTCGTTCAGCGACGCGCTCGCCCCGTCGATCCCCGTCGCCGCCGTCCGGGTGCTGCGAGCCGCGGGGTACGAGGTGCTCGTCCCCGACCACGACGCCTGCTGCGGCCTGACGTGGATCTCCACCGGTCAGCTCGACGGCGCGCGCAAGCGCCTCACCCACCTGCTGGAGGTGCTCGGCCCCTACGCCGTCAACGGCGTCCCGATCGTGGGGCTCGAGCCGTCCTGCACCGCCGTGCTGCGCTCCGACCTGCTGGACCTGCTGCCGGACGACCCCCGGGCCGTGGCCGTCGCCCGCGCCACCCGGACCCTCGCCGAGCTGCTCACCGCGCCGGCCCCCGTCGGCCCGGGGGAGCGGTGGACCCCGCCCGACCTGTCCGACGTCACCGCCGTCGTCCAGCCGCACTGCCACCACCACGCCGTCATGACGTTCACCGCCGACCAGGAGCTGCTGCGCGCGGGCGCGTCGTTCTCCACGCTCGCGGGGTGCTGCGGGCTGGCCGGCAACTTCGGCATGGAGGCCGGCCACTACGACGTGTCGGTGCAGGTCGCGGAGCGTGCGCTGCTGCCCGCCCTGCGGGAGGCCGCACCCGGGGACGTCCTGCTCGCCGACGGGTACTCGTGCCGGACGCAGGCCGACCAGCTCGGCGGCGTGCAGGGCGTGCACCTCGCGGAGCTGCTGGCGTCGCACCTGCCGGGCTGACGGGCGGATTTGGGCGCAGCGCCGGGGTGCCGTAGTCTGGTCGCTGCCCAAGACCGCAGGTCGTCGGCTCCCGTGCTCCTCCCGCTTCCGCGGGGCGTGCCCGGAGCCGCCCGAAGTCCCGCTCCGGCGGAGGCCCGCGCAGGCGAGGATTCGATGGTCGTGCGTGCGAACGCGCGAGATGCGAGCCCCGGCCTGCGCCGGGGCTCTTCCTCTGTGCGGGGTCGAGGACGACGCCCGGCGGCACCACCACCGGAAGGATTGCCATGGCGAGGCCGGACAAGGCAGCCGCCGTCGCGGAGATCGCGGAGCTGTTCCGCGGGTCCAACGCGGCCGTGCTGACCGAGTACCGCGGGCTCACCGTCAAGCAGCTCAAGACGCTGCGACGGTCGCTCAGCGGCAACGCGAACTACGCCGTGGTGAAGAACACGCTGACCGCGATCGCGGCCAAGGAAGCCGGCATCGACGGCATCGACGACGCGCTCCAGGGCCCGTCCGCGATCGCCTTCGTCACCGGTGACCCGGTCGAGGCGGCCAAGGGTCTGCGTGACTTCGCCAAGGCGAACCCCGCACTGGTCATCAAGGGCGGTGTCCTCGACGGGCGCGCCCTGACCGCTGCGGAGGTCACCAAGCTCGCGGACCTCGAGTCCCGCGAGGTCCTGCTGGCCAAGGCGGCCGGTGCGATGAAGGCCAAGCTGTTCCAGGCGGCCTACCTCTTCACCGCTCCCGCCGCGCAGGCCGTGCGCACCGTCGAGGCCCTCCGCGTCAAGCAGGAGTCCGTCGACACCGCTGCCTGAGCCACCAGGGCTCTCGGCGCTCACACCCTTCCTCGCCGGTCGACGTGACCGGTGAGGACCGAACGGAAGGAACCGCCATCATGGCGAAGCTCACCACCGACGAGCTCATCGAGCAGTTCAAGGGCCTCACCCTCATCGAGCTCTCCGAGTTCGTGAAGGCGTTCGAGGACGTCTTCGAGGTCACCGCCGCCGCCCCGGCCGCTGTCGCCGTGGCCGCCCCGGCCGCCGGCGGTGCCGGTGCCGACGCCGCCGCCGAGGAGGAGAAGGACGAGTTCGACGTCATCCTCGAGGCCGCCGGTGACAAGAAGATCCAGGTCATCAAGGAGGTGCGCGGCCTGACCTCTCTCGGTCTGAAGGAGGCCAAGGACCTCGTGGACGGCGCGCCGAAGCCGGTCCTGGAGAACGTCAACAAGGAGACCGCGGACAAGGCCAAGGCCGCCCTCGAGGGCGCCGGCGCCACCGTCACCCTCAAGTGACCCGCCCCGGCCGGCCGGCGCCCACGCGCTGACCGCCCGGACGCTCCGCGCGAAGGCCCGCACCCCCGGGGTGCGGGCCTTCGCCGTCCCCCCGACCCTCCCGCGCCACCCCGCCACCCCGCCGGCTCGCCGTCCCCGGCGGGGCCGCCCCCGCCCCCGCACTCCACTCCCGCCTCCGCGCCCCAGTCCCGCCTCCGCGCCCAGCCCCTCCTCCCTCCGTTCGGAGGCTCCCAACGCGTTCGGAGGTGGGCGCGCGGGATCGTGGTGCTCTGCGGACCACCTCGATCACCCGTCGGAGCCTCCGACGGGTGATGTGGGCGGGCGCCGGCAGAGCCGGACGGGTGGATGTGCGCGTGAAGGGGCAGGGGAGGGGGCGCCGGGCGGTGCCCCTTCGGAGGCTCCGAACGTGCTCGGAGGTGGGCGCGCGGGATCGTGGTGCTCCGCGGACCACCACGATCACCCGTCGGAGCCTCCGACGGCGCGGAAGGGGGAAGGGGAGGGGAAGCGGAGGAGGGGAGCGGGAAGCGGGGCGCGCGCCGGGGTGGGGCGCGCGGCGGGCGACGGCGGCGGTGCCGCGCCCATACCACGGACAGTGGACAGAGCGCCAGGTCTGTACTACGCTAGCGCTTTGCGCTGGCCTGTGCCCGCGATCCCGTATAACCCGCGCCCACCAGGCATCGTAGTACGCGATGCCCTGGGGGCCCGAGGCCGGGGACCGCGAACCGCCGGGCCCGTCGCAGGGAACTCGATCTGCTGGGAAGGACCCCTCTTGGCTGCCTCGCGCACCTCCTCCGCACCGTCCGAAGCCATCGCGAACCGCACCGCATCCCGCCGCCTCTCCTTCGCCCGGATCGACGAGCCGCTGGAGGTCCCGGACCTCCTCGGGCTCCAGACCGAGAGCTTCGACTGGCTGCTCGGCAACGAGAAGTGGCAGGCCCGGGTCGCCGCCGCTCTCGAGGCCGGCCGCACCGACGTCCCGGAGACCGCTGGTCTGGAGGAGATCTTCGAGGAGATCTCCCCGATCGAGGACTTCGGCGGCACCATGTCGCTGTCGTTCCGCGAGCACCGTTTCGAGCCGCCGAAGTACACGGCCGACGAGTGCAAGGAGAAGGACTTCACCTACGCGGCCCCGCTGTTCGTCACCGCGGAGTTCGTCAACTACACCACCGGTGAGATCAAGAGCCAGACCGTCTTCATGGGCGACTTCCCGCTCATGAGCGAGCGCGGCACGTTCATCATCAACGGCACCGAGCGCGTCGTCGTGTCTCAGCTCGTGCGGTCGCCGGGCGTGTACTTCGAGCGCGCCGCCGACAAGACGTCCGACAAGGACATCTTCACCGTCAAGATCATCCCGAGCCGTGGTGCGTGGCTCGAGTTCGAGATCGACAAGCGCGACAACGTCGGCGTCCGCGTCGACCGCAAGCGCAAGCAGAACGCCACGGTGCTGCTCAAGGCGCTCGGCATGACGGAGTCGGAGATCCGCGAGGAGTTCGCGCAGTTCCCGGCCGTCATCGACACCCTGGAGAAGGACCACGTCCAGACCCAGGACGAGGCGCTGCTCGACCTGTACCGCAAGATCCGCCCGGGCGAGCCGCCCACCGTCGAGGCCGGTCGCGCGCTGATCGAGAACTTCTACTTCAACCCCAAGCGCTACGACCTGGCGAAGGTCGGCCGCTACAAGCTGAACAAGAAGCTCGGCATCGACGTGCCGCTCGCGGACTCGGTGCTGTCGAAGGACGACATCGTCGCGGCGATCAAGTACATGGCCGCGCTGCACGCCGACGTGGCGACCCTCCCGGGCCGCCGGGGCGGCGAGGCGATCGAGGTCCGCGTCGAGACCGACGACATCGACCACTTCGGCAACCGCCGCATCCGCGCGGTCGGCGAGCTCATCCAGAACCAGGTCCGCACGGGCCTGTCCCGGATGGAGCGCGTCGTGCGCGAGCGCATGACGACGCAGGACGTCGAGGCGATCACGCCGCAGACCCTGATCAACATCCGCCCGGTGGTGGCGTCGATCAAGGAGTTCTTCGGCACGTCGCAGCTGTCGCAGTTCATGGACCAGAACAACCCGCTCGCGGGCCTGACGCACAAGCGGCGTCTGTCGGCCCTCGGCCCGGGTGGTCTGTCCCGCGACCGCGCCGGCATGGAGGTCCGTGACGTCCACCCGTCGCACTACGGCCGCATGTGCCCGATCGAGACCCCTGAGGGCCCGAACATCGGTCTCATCGGCTCGCTCGCGACGTTCGGGCGCATCAACCCGTTCGGCTTCGTCGAGACGCCGTACCGCAAGGTCGAGTTCGGCCGCGTGACGGACGAGGTGCACTACCTCACCGCCGACGACGAGGACCGCTACGTCATCGCCCAGGCCAACGCGGTCGTGGACGCCGACGGCAAGTTCGCCGACGAGACCGTCCTGGTCCGCGTCAAGGGCGGCGACACCGAGGACGTCCCGGCCGAGACGGTCGACTACATGGACGTCTCGCCGCGCCAGATGGTGTCGGTCGCGACGGCGCTCATCCCGTTCCTCGAGCACGACGACGCGAACCGCGCGCTCATGGGCGCGAACATGCAGCGCCAGGCCGTGCCGCTGGTCCGCTCCGAGGCGCCGCTGGTCGGCACCGGCATGGAGTGGCGTGCGGCGGTCGACGGCGGCGACCTCATCGTCGCGAGCAAGGCCGGTGTGGTCACCGAGGTGTCGGCGGACCTCATCACGGTCGCGAACGACGACGCCACCACGACGACCTACCGCGTCGCGAAGTTCCGTCGCGCCAACCAGGGCACGAGCTACAACCAGCGCGTGCTGGTCGACGCCGGCCAGCGGGTCGAGGTCGGCTCCGTGCTGGCCGACGGCCCGGCGTCCGACGAGGGTGAGCTGTCCCTCGGCCGGAACCTGCTGGTCGCGTTCATGTCGTGGGAGGGCCACAACTACGAGGACGCGATCATCCTGTCGCAGCGCCTCGTCCAGGACGACGTGCTGTCCTCGATCCACATCGAGGAGCACGAGGTCGACGCGCGCGACACCAAGCTCGGCCCGGAGGAGATCACGCGGGACATCCCGAACGTCTCCGAGGACGTGCTGGCGGACCTCGACGAGCGCGGCATCATCCGCATCGGCGCCGAGGTCTCCGCGGGCGACGTGCTGGTCGGCAAGGTCACCCCGAAGGGCGAGACCGAGCTCACCCCGGAGGAGCGCCTGCTGCGCGCGATCTTCGGCGAGAAGGCCCGTGAGGTCCGCGACACGTCGCTGAAGGTCCCGCACGGCGAGTCCGGCACGGTCATCGAGGTGCGCACGTTCAACCGCGAGGACGGCGACGAGCTGCCCGCCGGCGTGAACGAGCTGGTCCGGGTGTACATCGCCCAGCGCCGCAAGATCACGGACGGCGACAAGCTCGCCGGCCGCCACGGCAACAAGGGCGTCATCTCGAAGATCCTGCCCGTCGAGGACATGCCGTTCCTCCCGGACGGCACCCCGGTGGACATCGTCCTCAACCCGATGGGTGTCCCGGGCCGCATGAACGTCGGCCAGGTGCTGGAGGTCCACCTCGGGTGGATCGCCAAGCAGGGCTGGGACGTGAAGCTGGCCGAGGGCGACCTGTCGTGGATCGACGAGGTCCCCGAGATCGCGAAGTCCTCGGAGCCGGGCACCCCGGTCGCCACGCCGGTGTTCGACGGCGTGCCGGAGGAGACCCTGACCGGTCTGCTCGGCGCCACGCTGCCGAACCGCGACGGCGAGCGGATGGTCGGCGTGGACGGCAAGGCGCGGCTGTTCGACGGCCGCTCCGGCGAGCCGTTCCCGGACCCGGTGTCCGTCGGCTACATGTACATCCTCAAGCTGCACCACCTGGTGGACGACAAGATCCACGCCCGGTCGACCGGCCCGTACTCGATGATCACGCAGCAGCCGCTGGGTGGTAAGGCGCAGTTCGGCGGCCAGCGCTTCGGCGAGATGGAGGTGTGGGCCCTCGAGGCGTACGGCGCGGCCTACACGCTGCAGGAGCTCCTGACCATCAAGTCGGACGACATCCCGGGCCGCGTGAAGGTGTACGAGGCCATCGTCAAGGGCGAGAACATCCCCGACTCGGGCATCCCGGAGTCGTTCAAGGTGCTCCTCAAGGAGATGCAGTCGCTCTGCCTGAACGTCGAGGTGCTGTCGTCCGACGGCGTCTCGATCGACATGCGCGAGAACGACGACGAGGTGTACCGCGCCGCCGAGGAGCTGGGCATCGACCTGTCCCGGCGCCCGAACGCCGCGAGCAGCATCGACGAGATCTGACGCCGAGCGTCCGCCGGCCCCTGGGTGACCAGGGGTCGGCGGGCCGCCCGCACCCCTTGCACCATTCCGTCCGCCGGACCGCGACCACCGCGGGGCCGGCAAGCGAAGGAAGTAGGACCCCTTGCTCGACGTCAACGTCTTCGACGAGCTGCGCATCGGCCTGGCCACGGCCGACGACATCCGTGCCTGGTCGCACGGCGAGGAAGAAGCCCGAGACCATCAACTACCGGACCCTGAAGCCGGAGAAGGACGGGCTCTTCTGCGAGAAGATCTTCGGTCCCACCCGGGACTGGGAGTGCTACTGCGGCAAGTACAAGCGCGTGCGCTTCAAGGGCATCATCTGCGAGCGCTGCGGCGTCGAGGTGACCCGCTCGAAGGTCCGCCGTGAGCGCATGGGCCACATCGAGCTGGCCGCGCCCGTCACGCACATCTGGTTCTTCAAGGGCGTGCCCTCGCGCCTCGGCTACCTGCTGGACCTGGCGCCGAAGGACCTGGAGAAGGTCATCTACTTCGCGGCCTACATGATCACGTGGGTCGACGAGGAGGGCCGTCACGAGGACCTCCCGAACCTCCAGAACGAGATCGACCTGGAGAAGAAGGAGATCGCGGACCGCCGCGACAACGACATCAACACCCGCGCGCAGAAGCTCGAGGCCGACCTGGCCGAGCTCGAGGCCGAGGTGCGAAGGCGGACGCCCGCCGCAAGGTCCGCGACTCCGCGGACCGCGAGATGGCGCAGATCCGCAAGCGCGCGGACGCCGAGATCGAGCGGCTCGACACGATCTGGGACAAGTTCAAGAACCTCAAGGTCGCGGACCTCGAGGGCGACGAGCTGCTGTACCGCCAGCTCCAGGACCGCTACGGCAACTACTTCGAGGGCTCGATGGGCGCCGCGGCGATCCAGAAGCGCCTCGAGGCGTTCGACCTGGACGCCGAGGCCGAGTCGCTGCGCGAGATCATCCGCACCGGCAAGGGCCAGCGCAAGACCCGTGCCCTCAAGCGCCTCAAGGTCGTCAACGCGTTCCTCACCACGACGAACTCGCCGACCGGCATGGTGCTGGACGCCGTCCCGGTCATCCCGCCGGACCTGCGCCCGATGGTGCAGCTCGACGGCGGCCGGTTCGCCACGTCGGACCTGAACGACCTGTACCGCCGCGTCATCAACCGGAACAACCGCCTCAAGCGGCTCCTGGACCTGGGCGCGCCGGAGATCATCGTCAACAACGAGAAGCGGATGCTCCAGGAGGCCGTGGACTCGCTGTTCGACAACGGCCGCCGCGGCCGCCCGGTCACGGGCCCCGGCAACCGTCCGCTGAAGTCGATCTCCGACATGCTCAAGGGCAAGCAGGGCCGGTTCCGCCAGAACCTGCTCGGCAAGCGCGTCGACTACTCGGGCCGTTCGGTCATCGTCGTCGGCCCGCAGCTCAAGCTGCACCAGTGCGGTCTGCCCAAGCAGATGGCGCTCGAGCTGTTCAAGCCGTTCGTGATGAAGCGCCTGGTCGACCTGAACCACGCGCAGAACATCAAGTCGGCGAAGCGCATGGTCGAGCGCGCGCGCCCGGTCGTGTGGGACGTGCTCGAGGAGGTCATCACCGAGCACCCGGTGCTGCTGAACCGTGCGCCCACGCTGCACCGTCTCGGCATCCAGGCGTTCGAGCCGCAGCTCGTCGAGGGCAAGGCGATCCACCTGCACCCGCTCGTCTGCGGCGCGTTCAACGCCGACTTCGACGGTGACCAGATGGCCGTCCACCTGCCCCTGAGCGCGGAGGCGCAGGCCGAGGCCCGCATCCTCATGCTCTCGAGCAACAACATCCTGAAGCCGTCCGACGGCCGCCCCGTGACCATGCCCTCGCAGGACATGATCATCGGCCTGTTCCACCTGACCTCCGACAAGGAGGAGCCGGTGGGCGCCGGCCGGGCGTTCAGCTCGGTCGCCGAGGCGATCATGGCGTTCGACCAGGGTTCGCTGGACCTCAACGCGGTCGTGAAGATCCGCATGGACGGCCTGGTGTTCGCGCCGGGCACCGAGCCCGAGGGCTTCGTCGCGGACCAGCCGTTCCTGTTCGAGACCACGCTGGGCCGGGCGCTGTTCAACGAGCTGCTGCCGGTCGACTACCCGTACGAGAACGGCGTGGTCGACAAGAAGCGGCTGTCCGTGATCGTCAACGACCTGGCGGAGCGGTACCCGAAGGTCGAGGTCGCCGCGTCGCTGGACGCCCTGAAGGAGGCCGGCTTCCGCTGGGCCACCCGCTCGGGCGTGACCATCGCGATCTCGGACGTCGCGGCGCCGACGGCCAAGGCGGAGATCCTCACGGAGCACGAGGCGCGCGCGGCGAAGGTGCAGGGTCAGTACGACAAGGGCCTCATCACCGACGACGAGCGTCGCCAGGAGCTCATCGAGATCTGGACGCAGGCCACCGACAAGGTCGCCAAGGCCATGCAGGAGAACTTCTCCGCCCGGAACACCGTGTTCCGCATGGTCGGATCGGGTGCGCGTGGTAACTGGATGCAGGTCCGTCAGATCGCCGGTATGCGCGGCCTCGTGGCGAACCCGAAGGGCGAGATCATCCCCCGCCCGATCAAGTCCAACTACCGCGAGGGCCTGTCGGTCCTGGAGTACTTCATCGCGACGCACGGCGCCCGCAAGGGTCTGGCGGACACCGCGCTGCGGACCGCCGACTCGGGCTACCTGACCCGTCGTCTGGTGGACGTCTCCCAGGACGTCATCGTCCGCGAGGACGACTGCGGCACCGAGCGCGGCCTCACGCTGCCGATCGCCGTCGAGGTGGGCGGCTCGTTCCGCCGGCACGACAAGGTGGAGACCAGCGTGTACGCCCGGACCCTGGCGGTCGACGTCGAGATCGACGGCGAGGTCGTGGGCCGTGCGGGCGAGGACGTCGGCGACGTGCTGCTGGACCGCCTCGTGGCGGCCGGCGTCACCGAGCTGAAGGTCCGCTCCGTGCTGACCTGCGAGTCCCGCGTCGGCACCTGCGCGAAGTGCTACGGCCGTTCGCTGGCCACCGGCAAGCTCGTCGACATCGGCGAGGCCGTCGGCATCATCGCGGCGCAGTCGATCGGTGAGCCCGGCACCCAGCTGACGATGCGGACGTTCCACACCGGTGGTGTGGCCTCCGCGGAGGACATCACGCAGGGTCTGCCGCGTGTCCAGGAGCTCTTCGAGGCCCGCACCCCCAAGGGTGAGAGCCCCATCGCGGAGTTCTCGGGCCGCATCACCATCGACGAGGCCGACCGCACCCGCCGGATCGTCCTCACCCCGGACGACGGCTCCGAGGAGATCGCCTACCCGATCACCAAGCGCTCGCGCCTGCTGGTCTCGGACGGCGACCACGTCGAGGTCGGCACCCAGCTCGTCCAGGGCGCCGTGGACCCGAAGAAGGTCCTGCGCATCCTCGGCCCGCGTGCGACGCAGAAGCACCTGGTCGACGAGGTGCAGGAGGTCTACAACTCCCAGGGCGTGGACATCCACGACAAGCACATCGAGGTCATCGTGCGGCAGATGCTGCGGCGCGTGACCGTGCTCGACTCGGGTGACACGGACCTGCTGCCGGGCGAGCTGGCCGAGCGCGGCCGGTTCGAGGACGCGAACCGCCGGGCGGTCGCCGAGGGCGGTCAGCCGGCCTCGGGTCGTCCGGAGCTCATGGGCATCACGAAGGCGTCGCTCGCGACGGACTCGTGGCTGTCGGCGGCGTCCTTCCAGGAGACGACGCGCGTCCTCACCGAGGCCGCGATGTCGGGCCGTTCCGACCCGCTGCTGGGCCTGAAGGAGAACGTCATCCTCGGCAAGCTGATCCCCGCCGGCACCGGGCTGCCCCGGTACCACGAGGTGACGGTCGAGCCCACCGAGGAGGCGAAGGCCGAGCTGTACCCGTCCTTCGGCTACGACGAGATCGACTTCCCCGCCCTGGGCCTCGGCTCGGGCGAGGCGATCCCGCTCGAGGACATCGACTTCGGCGACTTCCGCTGACGTCACCGCGGTCCGAGGGGGTCCGTCGCGCGCACGCGCGGCGGGCCCCCTCGGCCGTCCCGGCCACGGGCCCGGCCGGCCCGGGGAACACCGGCCGGGGGAGCGGTGTTGGACCCGTCGTGACCCGCCTGGGGACCACCACCACCTGCTTTGACGGTGCGTGGACCGGCGAGTAACGTTGGACACCGTGCCCGCGCCGTCGGGCTCTCGCGCGCGCTCGTCCGTGAGCGCAGGGTGGCCGCCCCCACCGCACCTCGTCCCCGGAGTCCCGGGACCGGCGTGCGGAGCAGGACGGGGACGACACGCCCGGGCGCGGGGGTCGGTTCGGGACGCAAGACCAGCGGGGTAGTCGCGCGACGGGCGACGATCCGCACACGATGCCGGCCGTCCAGGGTGACGGGTGCCGGTCAGACCAGACCATCCGAACAGACGGAGACGTAGTGCCTACGATCCAGCAGCTGGTCCGCAAGGGCCGGCAGGCGAAGACGAACAAGTCGAAGACGCCTGCCCTCAAGGGCAGCCCGCAGCGGCGCGGTGTCTGCACCCGCGTGTACACGACCACCCCGAAGAAGCCGAACTCGGCTCTGCGGAAGGTCGCGCGCGTCAAGCTCTCCTCGGGCATCGAGGTGACGGCGTACATCCCCGGCGAGGGGCACAACCTGCAGGAGCACTCGATCGTGCTCGTGCGCGGCGGCCGTGTGAAGGACCTCCCCGGCGTCCGCTACAAGATCATCCGTGGCGCGCTGGACACCCAGGGCGTGAAGAACCGTAAGCAGGCGCGCAGCCGCTACGGCGCGAAGAAGGGCTGAACCGATGCCTCGCAAGGGTCCGGCCCCTCGTCGGCCGCTCATCGTCGACCCGGTCTACGGATCGCCGGTCGTCACCCAGCTGATCAACAAGGTGCTGCTCGACGGCAAGAAGTCCGTCGCGGAGGCCATCGTCTACGGCGCCCTCGAGGGCGTCCGTGAGAAGACGCAGAGCGACCCGGTGGTCGTCCTCAAGCGCGCGCTGGACAACGTCCGCCCGTCGCTCGAGGTCCGCTCCCGCCGCGTCGGTGGCGCCACCTACCAGGTGCCGGTCGAGGTCCGCCCCGTCCGCCAGACCACCCTCGCGCTGCGCTGGCTCACGGACTACTCCGCGCCCGCCGCGAGAAGACCATGACCGAGCGCCTCATGAACGAGATCCTCGACGCCAGCAACGGCCTGGGCGCAGCGGTCAAGCGCCGCGAGGACATGCACAAGATGGCCGAGTCCAACAAGGCGTTCGCCCACTACCGCTGGTGACCCCAGCTGTAGCGCGGACCCCACTACCGAGGGGCTGAACCTGTGGCACTGGACGTGCTCACGGACCTGAACAAGGTCCGGAACATCGGCATCATGGCGCACATCGATGCCGGGAAGACCACGACGACCGAGCGGATCCTGTACTACACGGGCGTCAACTACAAGATCGGCGAGACCCACGACGGCGCGTCGACCACGGACTGGATGGAGCAGGAGCAGGAGCGTGGCATCACGATCACGTCCGCTGCTGTGACCGCCTTCTGGAACAAGGGCAAGCCGAACGAGACGCAGATCAACGTCATCGACACGCCCGGTCACGTCGACTTCACCGTCGAGGTGGAGCGCTCGCTGCGCGTGCTCGACGGCGCGGTCGCGGTGTTCGACGGCAAGGAGGGCGTGGAGCCCCAGTCGGAGACCGTGTGGCGCCAGGCCGACAAGTACGAGGTCCCCCGCATCTGCTTCGTCAACAAGATGGACAAGCTGGGCGCGGACTTCTACTTCACGGTCGACACCATCGTGAACCGCCTCAAGGCCAAGCCGCTGGTCATCCAGCTGCCGATCGGCGCCGAGAACGACTTCGTCGGCGTCGTGGACCTGGTCGAGATGCGCGCGCTCGTGTGGCGCGGCGAGACCGAGATGGGCGCGAAGTACGAGATCGAGGGGATCCCCGCCGACCTCCAGGAGCGGGCCGAGCAGTTCCGCAGCGAGCTGCTCGAGGCCGTCGCCGAGACCGACGACGACCTGCTCGAGAAGTTCCTGGGCGGTGAGGAGCTGACGGTCGCCGAGATCAAGGCCGGCATCCGCAAGCTCACCATCGCCGGCGAGGCGTTCCCGGTCCTGTGCGGGTCGGCGTTCAAGAACAAGGGCGTCCAGCCCATGCTCGACGCCGTCGTCGACTACCTCCCGTCGCCCCTCGACGTCCCGGCCATCCAGGGCCACGACGTCAAGGACCCGGAGGTCGTCATCGAGCGGCACCCGGACGCCGACGAGCCGTTCTCGGCCCTGGCGTTCAAGATCGCCGCGCACCCGTTCTTCGGCAAGCTCACCTTCATCCGCGTGTACTCGGGGAAGGTCGTGCAGGGCGCCCAGGTCATGAACTCGACCAAGGGCAAGAAGGAGCGCATCGGGAAGATCTTCCAGATGCACGCCAACAAGGAGAACCCTGTCGACGAGGCCACGGCCGGCCACATCTACGCGTTCATCGGCCTCAAGGACGTCACCACCGGTGACACCCTGTCGGACATGAACTCGCAGGTCATCCTCGAGTCGATGACGTTCCCCGAGCCGGTCATCGACGTGGCCATCGAGCCCAAGACGAAGGCCGACCAGGAGAAGCTCTCCACGGCGATCCAGAAGCTCGCCGAGGAGGACCCGACCTTCCGCGTCCGCCTGGACGAGGAGACCGGCCAGACCGTCATCGGCGGCATGGGCGAGCTCCACCTCGACATCCTCGTCGACCGCATGCGGCGCGAGTTCAAGGTCGAGGCGAACGTCGGCAAGCCGCAGGTGGCGTACCGCGAGACGATCCGCCGCACGGTGGAGAAGATCGACTACACGCACAAGAAGCAGACGGGTGGCTCCGGCCAGTTCGCCAAGGTCCAGATGACCTTCGAGCCGCTGGTCTCCGAGGACGGCGCGACGTACGAGTTCGTCAACGCCGTCACCGGTGGTCGCGTCCCGCGCGAGTACATCCCGTCGGTCGACCAGGGCATCCAGAGCGCGATGCAGCTGGGCGTGCTGGCCGGCTTCCCGCTGGTCGGCATCAAGGCGACGCTCCTCGACGGGGCGGCGCACGACGTCGACTCGTCCGAGATGGCGTTCAAGATCGCGGGGTCGATGGTCCTCAAGGAGGCCGTCCGCAAGGCGGACCCGGTCCTCCTCGAGCCCGTCATGGCCGTCGAGGTGCGCACGCCCGAGGACTACATGGGCGACGTCATCGGCGACATCAACTCGCGGCGCGGCATGATCCAGTCCATGGAGGACGCGACGGGCGTGAAGGTGATCCGCGCCCTGGTTCCTCTCTCCGAGATGTTCGGGTACGTCGGTGACCTGCGGTCGAAGACCCAGGGTCGTGCGGTGTACTCGATGCAGTTCGACAGCTACGCCGAGGTGCCTCGGAATGTTGCCGACGAGATCATCAAGAAGACCCGGGGCGAGTAGTCCCACAGGTCGAACCGAGTACGACCAATCAACCCGACCCGTAGGACCGCACGTCCGCGAGGGTGACCAGCCCCCGCATCGTTCGGCAATCTCTACACCAGAGTCCTGAGGAGGACCCAGTGGGCAAGGCGAAGTTCGAGCGGACCAAGCCGCACGTCAACATCGGGACCATCGGTCACGTCGACCACGGCAAGACGACGCTGACCGCTGCCATCTCGAAGGTGCTGCACGACAAGTACCCCGACCTGAACCCCTTCACGCCGTTCGACGAGATCGACAAGGCGCCGGAGGAGAAGCAGCGCGGTATCACCATCAACATCGCGCACGTCGAGTACCAGACGGAGAAGCGTCACTACGCTCACGTCGACGCGCCGGGTCACGCCGACTACATCAAGAACATGATCACGGGTGCGGCGCAGATGGACGGCGCCATCCTCGTGGTCGCCGCCACCGACGGCCCGATGGCCCAGACGCGTGAGCACGTCCTGCTCGCCCGTCAGGTCGGCGTGCCCTACCTGCTCGTGGCGCTCAACAAGTCCGACATGGTCGACGACGAGGAGATCCTCGAGCTCGTCGAGATGGAGGTCCGCGAGCTGCTGTCGTCGCAGGGCTTCGACGGCGACAACGCGCCCGTCATCCGCGTCTCCGGCCTGAAGGCCCTCGAGGGCGACCCGCAGTGGGTCAAGTCCGTCGAGGACCTGCTGGACGCCGTGGACGAGTCCGTGCCGGAGCCGGTGCGTGACATGGACAAGCCGTTCCTCATGCCGATCGAGGACGTCTTCACGATCACCGGTCGTGGCACCGTCGTCACCGGCAAGGTCGACCGCGGCAAGCTCGCGATCAACTCCGAGGTCGAGATCGTCGGCATCCGCCCGGCGCAGAAGACCACGGTCACCGGCATCGAGATGTTCCACAAGCAGATGGACGAGGCGTGGGCCGGCGAGAACTGCGGCCTCCTGCTCCGCGGCACCAAGCGCGAGGACGTCGAGCGCGGCCAGGTCGTCGTGAAGCCGGGCTCCATCACCCCGCACACCGAGTTCGAGGGCCAGGTCTACATCCTCGCCAAGGACGAGGGCGGGCGGCACAACCCGTTCTACTCGAACTACCGTCCGCAGTTCTACTTCCGGACCACGGACGTCACCGGCGTCATCACGCTGCCCGAGGGCACCGAGATGGTCATGCCCGGCGACAACACCGAGATCTCGGTGCAGCTGATCCAGCCCATCGCCATGGAGGAGGGCCTCGGCTTCGCCATCCGTGAGGGTGGCCGCACCGTCGGCTCGGGCCGCGTCACCAAGATCATCAAGTGATCTGACCCCCTCGCGGGACCAGCACCACTCGGGAGGGCCCGGGCGCTACGGCGCCCGGGCCCTCTCGCGTCCCCACCCCCGCGCCCGCCCCCACCCCCCACCCCCACCCTCGGACGCACCCTCCCCCTCCGTTCGGAGGCTCCCACCGCGTTCGGAGGGTGCCGCGCGTCGTCGTGGTGGTCCGCGGAGCCCTCCGAGGATCCGTAGAGAGCCTCCGACCCGGATCGGCGGTGTGCGTCGCAGGTGTGTGAGGTCGGTTGTGGACGACCGCCGTGCTTGGCTCCGGGGCTGCCAAGGTGGGGCGATGGACCCTCGAACCGTGCAGGTGCTGAGCGGCCTCGCCGCCCGTGACCGCGTGATCACGACCCGGGACGCCGAGCGGGCCGGGGTGTCCGGCGACGAGCTGCGCGCGGCCTGCGCACGCGGTGACCTCGTGCGCGTGCGGGTCGACGCCTACACGACGGCAGACCGGTGGCAGGGGCTCGAGGACGCGGAACGGCACCGGCTGCGGGTGATCGCCGCAGCGCGCCGCCTGCACCGGCCGGTGTTCACCCACGACTCGGCCGCGGCGCTCTGGCGTCTCCCGCGCATCGGCCGGTGGCCGGAGTCGGTGCACGTCTCGCTGCCGCACGGCGTCGGCAACCGGTCGTCGGCCGGCGTCCGCCGCCACGCGACGCCCGGACCGGTCGGCCACGTCGCGACGGTCGAGGGCGTGCGTGTGACCGGGGTGGCGCGCACCGTCGTCGACGTCGCCCGCACCTGGGAACTCGCGGCCGCTGTGGCCGCGGCGGACCACGCCCTGCACCGCCGGTGGACGACACCGGCACGACTCGCGACCGAGCTCGAGGCGGCGGGCACCGGGCGGGGCGTGCGCCGGGCCCGTCGCGTCGTCGAGGCGGCCTCTGGGCTCTCCGAGTCCGTCGGGGAGTCGCTGAGCCGCGCGCGGATGATCGAGCTCGGGCTGCCGCTGCCGGAGCTGCAGCACGTGGTGGAGGACGACGCCGGCGTCGTGGGCCGGGTCGACTTCTGGTGGCCGGAGCTCGGGCTCGTGGGGGAGTTCGACGGGCGCGCCTGAAGTACCGCGCCGGCGGTGTGCCGGACGGGCGGCAGCCCGAGGACAGGGTCTGGGCGGAGAAGCGCCGCGAGGACCGCCTGCGCGCACTGGGCCTGCAGGTCGTGCGTTGGACCTGGGACACGGCCCTGTCCCCGGACGCCCTCGGCGCCGTCCTCGCGGCGTCCGGTGTGCACCCCCGCGCCTGACCGCAGCGCCGTCGGAGGCTCCGACGTGACATCGTGGTGCTCCGCGGACCACCACGATGTCGCGCGGCACCCTCCGAACGCGTTCGGAGCCTCCGAGGGGGACCGAGGAGGACAGGGGGCGGGCGGGGGTGGTGGGGTGTGCCGCGTGATCGTGCGGGTGTGACGGAGGTCCGGTTGGACCTTTCGGGTCCTGGCTGGCACACTAGACAAGTTGCCCGACGACGGGGGTGCCTGCGCGCGTGCGTGCGGAGCGCCCCGGACGAGCGGGCAGGGACGCGTTGAGAGTCCGAAGGAAGCCCGGGGTCACCCGGCGCGGGACTCCATCACACCAACGACCTCGTCCCCGCCGGCGTGCGCCCCGCGTGCCGGATGGGACCGGCGCAGAGGTACGTCGCGGAAAGCGACACGCCCGAGTGCGGGGTCGGACACCAGGCAGTTCGAAGAGAGAGAAGTAGACGACGCCATGGCGGGACAGAAGATCCGCATCCGGCTCAAGTCCTACGACCACGAGGTCATCGACAGCTCGGCGCGCAAGATCGTCGACACGGTGACCCGCGCTGGTGCGACGGTCGTGGGTCCGGTGCCGCTGCCGACGGAGAAGAACGTCTTCTGCGTCATCCGGTCGCCTCACAAGTACAAGGACAGCCGCGAGCACTTCGAGATGCGCACGCACAAGCGGCTCATCGACATCATCGACCCCACGCCGAAGGCCGTCGACTCGCTCATGCGACTCGACCTGCCCGCGGACGTGAACATCGAGATCAAGCTCTGACGCTGGGAAGGAACTGATCTTCATGGTTACCCAGCAGAACGCGCGCCCCGTCACGGCGGTGCTCGGCACGAAGCTCGGAATGACGCAGGTCTGGGACGCCGATGGCCGTCTCGTCCCCGTCACCGTGGTCGAGGTCGGCACGAACGTCGTCACCCAGGTGCGCTCCGCTGAGGCCGACGGCTACGCCGCGGTGCAGCTGGCCTACGGCCAGGTGGACCCGCGCAAGGTCACGAAGCCGCTGAAGGGCCACTTCGAGAAGGCGGGGTCACCCCCGTCGGCACGTGGCCGAGATCCGCACGTCGGACGCCTCCGAGTTCACGCTCGGTCAGGAGATCACCGCGGCGGCCTTCGAGGCCGGCGCGCTCGTCGACGTGATCGGCACCACCAAGGGCAAGGGCACCGCCGGTGTCATGAAGCGGCACGGGTTCGCCGGTGTCTCCGCCTCGCACGGTTCGCACCGCAACCACCGCAAGCCGGGCTCGATCGGCGGGGCCTCGACCCCGTCGCGCGTGTTCAAGGGCCTGCGGATGGCCGGCCGGATGGGCAACGCCCGCCAGACCACCCAGAACCTGACCGTCCACGCGGTCGACGCCGAGAAGGGTCTGCTGCTGCTCAAGGGCGCGGTTCCGGGCCCGAAGCGCGGTGTCGTCGTCGTGCGTACCGCCGTGAAGGGGGCATGAGCCTCATGTCCGAGACGCTGACCGTCGACGTGCTCGACGCCCAGGGCAAGAAGGCCGGCACGGCCGACCTGCCCGGTGAGGTGTTCGACGCGCAGACGAACATCCCGCTGATCCACCAGGTCGTCGTCGCCCAGCTCGCCGCCGCGCGGCAGGGGGCACGCACGACACGAAGACCCGTGGTGAGGTCTCCGGTGGCGGCAAGAAGCCGTACAAGCAGAAGGGCACCGGCCGCGCCCGTCAGGGTTCGACCCGTGCGCCGCAGTTCGCCGGCGGTGGCACCGTCCACGGCCCGACCCCGCGCGACTACTCCCAGCGGACCCCGAAGAAGATGAAGGCCGCGGCGCTCCGCGGTGCTCTCTCGGACCGTGCCCGCGCCGGCCGCGTCCACGTCGTCACCGGCTTCGGTGTCGACCAGGCGCCGTCGACCAAGGCCGCGCTGCAGGTCCTGGACACGCTGTCCGGCCGCAAGCACGTCCTCGTGGTCGTGGAGCGCGCGGACGAGCTGGCCTGGAAGTCGCTGCGCAACGTCGAGCGGGTCCACCTGCTCGTCGCCGACCAGCTCAACACCTACGACGTGCTCGTCTCCGACGACGTCGTGTTCACCCAGGGCGCGCTCGACACGTTCCTCGCCGGTCCCGTCAAGGGCCGCGGCGCGACCGCCGTCGCGACGTCGTCCGAGGCCGAGGAGGACGCCAAGTGACCACCGTCGCCAAGGACCCCGCGACATCCTGATCGCGCCGGTCGTCTCCGAGAAGAGCTACGGGCTGCTCGACGAGGGCAAGTACACCTTCATCGTCGACCCGCGTGCCAACAAGACCGAGATCAAGATCGCCGTCGAGCAGGTCTTCTCGGTCAAGGTCGAGTCCGTGAACACGATCAACCGCAAGGGCAAGTCGCGGCGGACCAAGTTCGGGATGGGCAAGCGCAAGGACACGAAGCGCGCGATCGTCACCCTCCGCGAGGGCACGATCGACATCTTCGGCGGACCGGTCGGCTGACCGGGCCTGAGAGCAGATTGAGGACAGATCCCCATGGGAATCCGTAAGTACAAGCCGACGACGCCGGGCCGCCGCGGCGCGAGCGTCGCCGACTTCGTCGAGATCACGCGCTCGGAGCCGGAGAAGTCGCTGGTCCGTCCGCTGCACAAGACCGGTGGTCGCAACTCGACCGGCCGCGTCACGATGCGGCACCAGGGCGGCGGGCACAAGCGCGCCTACCGCGTGATCGACTTCCGTCGTCACGACAAGGACGGCGTGCCGGCCAAGGTCGCGCACATCGAGTACGACCCGAACCGCACGGCGCGCATCGCGCTGCTGCACTACGCGGACGGCGAGAAGCGCTACATCATCGCGCCGAACAAGCTGCGTCAGGGCGACGTCGTCGAGAACGGCGCCGGTGCCGACATCAAGCCGGGCAACAACCTGCCGCTGCGCAACATCCCGACCGGTACGGTCATCCACGCCATCGAGCTGAAGCCCGGTGGCGGCGCGAAGATCGCCCGCTCGGCCGGTGCGTCCGTGCAGCTCGTCGCGAAGGACGGCCCGTACGCCCAGCTGCGCATGCCGTCCGGCGAGATCCGGAACGTCGACCTGCGCTGCCGCGCGACGATCGGCGAGGTCGGCAACGCCGAGCAGTCGAACATCAACTGGGGCAAGGCCGGCCGCATGCGCTGGAAGGGCAAGCGCCCCTCGGTCCGCGGTGTCGCGATGAACCCGATCGACCACCCGCACGGTGGTGGTGAGGGCAAGACGTCCGGTGGTCGTCACCCGGTGAGCCCCTGGGGCCAGCCGGAGGGCCGCACGCGCCGTCCGAACAAGCCGAGCGACAAGCTCATCGTCCGTCGCCGCCGCACCGGCAAGAAGCGCTGATAGGGAGCCGGGAGAATGCCTCGCAGCCTGAAGAAGGGGCCCTTCGTCGACGGGCACCTGCAGAAGAAGGTCGACGCGCAGAACGCGGCCGGCACCAAGAACGTCATCAAGACCTGGTCGCGGCGCTCGATGATCACGCCCGACTTCCTGGGTCACACGTTCGCGGTGCACGACGGCCGCAAGCACACGCCGGTGTTCGTGACGGAGTCGATGGTCGGGCACAAGCTCGGCGAGTTCGCCCCGACGCGGACGTTCCGCGGCCACGAGAAGGACGACCGGAAGGGCCGTCGCCGCTGACCCGCGGGTCGGCGCAGCGACTGCCCTGACGGCAGAGACAAGAAGGCAGGACAGCAATGGAAGCCAAGGCGAAGGCGCGGTTCGTCCGCGTCACGCCCCAGAAGGCCCGGCGCGTCGTGGACCTCATCCGTGGCAAGCAGGCCGGCGAGGCCGTGTCGACGCTGAAGTTCGCGCCGCAGGCCGCGGGTGAGACGGTCCTCAAGGTCGTCGAGTCCGCGATCGCGAACGCCCGCGAGGGCGCCAAGCGTGCCGGTGAGCGCTTCGACGAGACCAACCTGTACGTCGCCGAGGCGTACGTCGACGAGGGTCCGACCCTCAAGCGGTTCCGCCCCCGGGCGCAGGGCCGCGCGAGCCAGATCCTCAAGCGCACGAGCCACATCACGGTGGTCGTCGCCGAGCGTGAGACGAAGGGAAGGGCCTGACGTGGGACAGAAGGTCAACCCGCTCGGGTACCGCCTGGGCATCACCACCGACCACCGGTCGCGCTGGTTCGCCGACTCGACCAAGCCGGGTCAGCGCTACCGCGACTACGTCCGCGAGGACGTGCAGATCCGCAAGCTGATGGGCACCGGCCTGGAGCGGGCGGGCATCGCCAAGGTGGAGATCGAGCGCACGCGTGACCGCGTCCGCGTCGACATCCACACGGCGCGCCCGGGCATCGTCATCGGCCGCCGCGGCGCCGAGGCGGACCGCATCCGCGGCGAGCTCGAGAAGCTCACCGGCAAGCAGGTCCAGCTGAACATCCTCGAGGTCAAGAACGCCGAGATCGAGGCCCAGCTGGTCGCGCAGGGCATCGCGGAGCAGCTCGCCTCGCGTGTGTCGTTCCGTCGTGCGATGCGCAAGGGCATGCAGTCCGCGCAGCGCGCCGGCGCCAAGGGCATCCGCGTGCAGGTCTCCGGTCGCCTCGGCGGCGCGGAGATGAGCCGCACGGAGTTCTACCGCGAGGGCCGGGTGCCGCTGCACACGCTCCGCGCGAACATCGACTACGGCTTCTTCGAGGCCCGCACGACCTTCGGCCGCATCGGCGTGAAGGTCTGGGTCTACAAGGGCGACATGACCGAGCGTGACTTCGCGCGCGAGCAGGCCACGCAGGCCCCGCGTCAGTCCCGCGGCCCCCGTGGGGACCGTGGCGACCGCGGTGACCGTGGCCCGCGCGGCGGTGGCCGTCGCCCGGAGCGCACCGAGGCCCCCGCGGCCGAGGCCGCCCCGGCCGCCGCTGCTGCCGAGTCGGCTCCTGAGACCGGAACGGAGGCCTGAGCCGTGCTGATCCCGCGCCGGCTGAAGCACCGCAAGCAGCACCACCCCGGGCGCTCCGGCGCCGCGACGGGTGGCACCTCGATCGCGTTCGGCGAGTACGGCATCCAGGCCCTGGAGCCCGCCTACGTGACGAACCGGCAGATCGAGGCTGCTCGTATCGCCATGACCCGCCACATCAAGCGTGGCGGCAAGGTCTGGATCAACATCTACCCGGACCGGCCGCTCACCAAGAAGCCCGCCGAGACCCGCATGGGTTCCGGCAAGGGCTCGCCCGAGTGGTGGATCGCCAACGTCAAGCCCGGCCGAGTGATGTTCGAGCTCGCCGGCGTCCCGGAGCCGCTGGCTCGCGAGGCCATGCGCCGCGCGCAGCACAAGCTCCCGATGAAGACCCGTTTCGTGGTTCGCGAGGGTGGTAACTGAGATGGCTATCGGCACCAAGGACCTGGCTCCCACCGAGCTGGACGCCTTCGACGACGAGCGTCTCGTGGCCGAGCTGAAGAAGGCCAAGGAGGAGCTGTTCAACCTGCGCTTCCAGTCGGCCACCGGTCAGCTCGAGAGCCACGGCCGCCTCAAGGCCGTGCGTCGTGACATCGCCCGGATCTACACGATCCTGCGCGAGCGCGAGCTCGGCATCCGGACCGCCCCGAGTGCGAGCGAGTGAGGACTCGATGAGCGAGAACAGCAACGAGACCACCACCGCTGTCGCGGAGGCGCGTCCCTACCGCAAGACGCGGCGCGGCTACGTGGTCAGCGACAAGATGCAGAAGACCGTCGTGGTCGAGGTCGAGGACCGGGTCAAGCACCCGCTCTACGGCAAGGTCATCCGGCGGACCAGCAAGGTCAAGGTCCACGACGAGGCCGGCACCGCCGGCGTCGGCGACCTGGTCCTCATCATGGAGACCCGCCCCTGTCCGCCACCAAGCGGTGGCGCCTGGTGGAGATCCTCGAGAAGGCGAAAGTCCCGCCCTCCTCACCACATATCCGTTCGGCCAGGCTCGCCAGTGCGCGAGAACCGGCAGACGACAGGAGTTCTGTAGATGATTCAGCAGGAGTCGCGACTTCGGGTCGCCGACAACACGGGTGCGAAGGAGATCCTCTGCATCCGCGTTCTCGGTGGGTCCGGCCGTCGCTACGCCGGTATCGGTGACGTCATCGTCGCCACCGTCAAGGACGCGATCCCGGGCGGCAACGTCAAGAAGGGCGACGTCGTCAAGGCGGTCGTCGTGCGCACCCGCAAGGAGCGCCGGCGCGTCGACGGGTCGTACATCAAGTTCGACGAGAACGCCGCGGTGATCCTCCGCAACGACGGCGAGCCGCGCGGGACCCGCATCTTCGGTCCCGTGGGCCGCGAGCTGCGCGACAAGAAGTTCATGAAGATCATCTCGCTGGCTCCGGAGGTGCTCTGACCATGGCGAAGATCAAGAAGGGCGACCTGGTGGTCGTCATCTCCGGCTCCCGCAAGGACCGGGGCAAGCAGGGCCGGGTGCTCGAGGTGCTCACCGACCGCGACCGCGTCGTCGTCGAGGGCATCCACCGGGTCACCAAGCACACCAAGGTCGGCCAGAGCCAGCGTGGCTCCCGCACCGGCGGCATCGAGACCGTCGAGGCCCCGATCCACATCAGCAACGTGATGCTGGTGGACCCGGAGACCAAGCGCGGCACCCGGGTCGGCTACCGCACCGAGCAGGTCGAGCGCGACGGCCGCACCCGCACCGTCCGGGTCCGCGTCGTCCAAGCGCTCCGGTAAGGACATCTGATGACCGCCATCGACGAGACCACCCGGGCGTACCCGGTGCCGCGCCTGAAGGTGCGGTACAACGAGGCGATCCGTCCCGCGCTCCGCGAGGAGTTCCAGCACGAGAACGTGAACCAGGTCGCGCGCCTGGTGAAGGTCGTCGTGAACATGGGCGTCGGCGACGCGGCGAAGGACTCGAAGCTGATCGAGGGCGCCATCCGCGACCTCCAGCAGATCACGGGTCAGAAGCCGCAGGTCACCAAGGCCCGCAAGTCCATCGCGCAGTTCAAGCTGCGTGAGGGCATGCCGATCGGCGCGCACGTCACGCTGCGCGGCGACCGTGCCTGGGAGTTCCTGGACCGCCTGCTGTCGACCGCGCTGCCGCGCATCCGCGACTTCCGCGGCCTGTCGGCCAAGCAGTTCGACGGCCACGGCAACTACACCTTCGGCCTGACCGAGCAGTCGATGTTCCACGAGATCGACCAGGACAAGATCGACCGGGTCCGCGGCATGGACATCACGGTGGTCACCACCGCCACCACCGACGCGGAGGGCCGGGCGCTCCTGAAGCACCTCGGCTTCCCCTTCAAGGAGGACTGACATGGCGAAGACCGCCCTGATCAACAAGGCCGCGGGCAAGCAGAAGTTCGCCGTGCGCGCCTACACCCGGTGCCAGCGGTGCGGCCGTCCGCACTCGGTGTACCGCAAGTTCGGCCTGTGCCGGATCTGCGTGCGCGAGATGGCCCACGCGGGCCAGCTCCCGGGCGTGACCAAGAGCAGCTGGTAACAACGACGTCGTAGGTCCGCGGCGGCCCGCCCACGGGCGGCTCCGCGGAAACCACGGCGAGGAAGGGCAGAACGCCCCCATGACGATGACCGACCCGATCGCAGACTTCCTCACGCGTCTGCGTAACGCGAACTCGGCTCACCACGACACGGTGAGCATCCCGTACTCGAAGCTGAAGTCGCACATCGCGGAGATCCTTCAGGCCGAGGGCTACATCTCCGGCTGGACCGTCGAGGACGCCCGTGTGGGCAAGAACCTCGTGGTCGAGCTGAAGTACGGCCCGAGCCGCGAGCGTGCGCTCGCCGGCATCAAGCGCGTGTCCAAGCCCGGTCTGCGGGTCTACGCGAAGTCCACCAACCTGCCGAAGGTCCTCGGCGGCCTGGGCGTGGCGATCCTGTCCACGTCCTCGGGTCTCCTGACGGACAAGCAGGCCGCCAAGAAGGGCGTGGGTGGGGAAGTCCTCGCCTACGTCTGGTAAGTCCGAGACGGAAAGGAGCTAGCCAATGTCTCGTATCGGCAGAATCCCCGTCCCGGTCCCGGCCGGCGTGGATGTCGACATCAACGGCGCCGTGGTGACGGTGAAGGGCCCCAAGGGCACCCTCACGCACACCGTGGCGTCCCCCATCGAGGTCGCGCGCGACGGCGAGGGGGCCCTCGTGGTCACCCGTCCGAACGACGAGCGCCTCTCGCGGTCGCTTCACGGCCTCACGCGCACCCTGCTGGCGAACCTCGTCACCGGCGTCACCGCCGGCTACGAGAAGAAGCTGGAGATCGTCGGCACCGGTTACCGCGTGACGGCCAAGGGTGACGCGCTCGAGTTCGCGCTCGGCTTCAGCCACCCGGTGTCCGTGACGCCGCCCGCCGGCATCACCTTCGCCGTCGAGTCCCCGACCAAGTTCTCGGTCGCGGGCATCGACAAGCAGCAGGTGGGCGAGGTCGCCGCGAACATCCGCAAGATCCGCAAGCCCGAGCCGTACAAGGGCAAGGGTGTGCGCTACGCGGGCGAGAACGTCCGCCGCAAGGTCGGAAAGGCTGGTAAGTGAGCCATGGCGATCACCATCATCGGTAAGGGCAAGTTCAAGGCCCGTCGGCGCCGCCACCTCCGGCTGCGCAAGAAGGTCGCCGGCACCGCCGCGCGTCCGCGCCTGGTCGTCACCCGGTCGAACCGCAACCTCGTCGCGCAGGTCGTCGACGACGCCGTGGGTCGCACGCTGGTCTCCGCCTCGACGCTCGAGGCGGACCTGCGGGGCGCCGAGGGCGACAAGACGGCCAAGGCCCGCAAGGTCGGCGAGCTGATCGCCGAGCGCGCGAAGGCCGCCGGCATCGACGCGGTGGTCTTCGACCGCGGCGGCAACAAGTACCACGGTCGGGTGGCCGCGGTCGCCGACGCCGCTCGCGAAGGCGGCCTGGCGCTGTGACGACGACCATTCCCGCATCGAAGAAGAGGATCCACTGATGGCTGCTCCTCAGCGCAGCAACACGGGCGCTCCCCAGGGCGGCGGTGACCGCCGCGACGGTGGTCGTCGCGACGGCCGTCGCGGGGACGCCGCCGAGAAGAGCGCGTTCCTCGAGCGCGTCGTGTCCATCAACCGCGTCGCCAAGGTCGTCAAGGGCGGCCGCCGCTTCAGCTTCACGGCCCTCGTGGTCGTGGGTGACGGCGACGGCACGGTCGGCGTCGGCTACGGCAAGGCCAAGGAGGTGCCCGCGGCGATCGCCAAGGGTGTCGAGGAGGCGAAGAAGAACTTCTTCCGCGTCCCGCGCATCCAGGGCACCATCACCCACCCCATCCAGGGTGAGGCCGCCGCCGGTGTCGTCTTCCTGCGTCCCGCGTCGCCGGGTACCGGTGTGATCGCCGGTGGTCCGGTGCGCGCGGTGCTCGAGTGCGCCGGCGTGCACGACATCCTGTCGAAGTCCCTCGGCTCCTCCAACGCCATCAACATCGTGCACGCCACGGTCGCGGCGCTGAAGGGTCTCGAGGAGCCGGCTGCCGTCGCCGCCCGTCGTGGTCTGTCGCTCGAGCACGTCGCCCCGGCGCCGATGCTCAAGGCGCAGGCTGCGGGGCGCGCGGCCAAGACCGAGAAGGTGGGTGCGTGATGGCCCGCCTCAAGGTGACCCAGACCAGGTCCGCCATCGGCGGCAAGCAGAACCAGCGCGACACGCTGCGCACCCTGGGCCTGAAGCGGATCGGCGACGTCGTCGTCAAGGAGGACCGCCCTGAGATCCGCGGCATGGTCAAGACGGTGACGCACCTCGTCGCGGTCGAGGAGGTGGAGTGACGATGGCGGAGAAGGAGACCGAGAAGGTCGAGAAGGACGCTGCCGCGGCTCCCAAGGCCACGCGCGCCAAGAAGGCGACGGCGACCGAGTCGGCCGCCGCCGAGAAGCCGGCCGCCAAGAAGCCCGCTGCCCGCACCACCAAGGCCAAGGCCGAGGCGGCTGCGGCGGAGGAGAAGCCGGCCGCCAAGGCCAAGGCTGCTCCGGCGAAGGCCCCGAAGGCCGCCGCCAAGGCCGAGAAGCCCGCCGAGGAGGTGGGCGCGGGCGGCACCCTCAAGGTGCACCACCTGCGTCCGGCTCCGGGCGCCAAGACCGCCAAGACCCGCGTGGGTCGTGGTGAGGCGTCCAAGGGCAAGACCGCCGGTCGCGGTACCAAGGGCACCAAGGCCCGGTACCAGGTGCCGGACCGCTTCGAGGGCGGGCAGATGCCGCTGCACATGCGGCTGCCCAAGCTCCGCGGCTTCAAGAACCCGTTCCGGGTCGAGTACCAGGTCGTGAACCTGGACAAGCTGTCGGCGCTGTACCCGCAGGGCGGCGACGTCACCGTCGCCGACCTGGTCGCGAAGGGTGCCGTCCGCAAGGGCGCCCCGGTCAAGGTGCTCGGCACCGGCGAGCTCACGGTCAAGCTGTCCGTGGCCGTCGACGCGTACTCCGGTTCGGCCAAGGAGAAGATCCTGGCTGCCGGCGGCAGCGTCGCGCAGGACTGATCCCAGCGAACGGGGTCGGCGGAGGCACCATGCCCCTGCCGGCCCCGTTCGGCTTCCCGCCCCGGGCGCGGTGACGTCCGGGCATGCCGGATCCCCGACGGAAGTCCGTTAGGGTGCGGCAGGGCGGCGAGCGGCGACGCTCGCCCGACGTGGTCGCCTCACCCGCAGGCCGGCCGGTTCCACGACATCCCGCTTCGGCGGAGCAGGAGGACACGTGCTCAGCGCATTCGTGCGGGCGTTCAGGACACCCGACCTGCGGCGCAAGCTGCTGTTCACGATCGGGATCATGGTCGTCTTCCGTCTCGGCTCGTTCCTGCCGACGCCGGGCGTGTCCTACCCGAACGTGCAGGTCTGCATCGACCAGGTCGGCGAGGACAACACGCTGCTCGGTCTGGTGAACCTGTTCAGCGGCGGTGCGCTGCTGCAGCTGTCGGTGTTCGCGCTCGGGATCATGCCGTACATCACGGCGAGCATCATCATCCAGCTGCTGCGCGTGGTCATCCCGCACTTCGAGGCCCTGCACAAGGAGGGCCAGTCCGGCACCGCGAAGCTCACGCAGTACACGCGCTACCTGACGATCGGCCTGGCGGTCCTGCAGTCGACGACCGTCATCATCACGGCGCGCAACGGCCAGCTCTTCCCGGGCTGCACCGTCGACGTGATCCCGGACGGCGGCATCGTCACGACGCTCGTCATGATCATCACGATGACCGCGGGTACCGGCCTCATCATGTGGCTGGGCGAGCTCATCACCGAGCGCGGCGTCGGCAACGGCATGTCCCTGCTGATCTTCACCTCGATCGCCGCGTCCTTCCCGGGCGCCATGTGGTCGATCGCGGGCGGCTCCGGCGGCATCGGCGCGTTCCTCGTCGTGATGGCGATCATCGTGCTGGTCATCGCGCTGGTCGTCTTCGTCGAGCAGTCGCAGCGCCGCGTGCCGGTGCAGTACGCCAAGCGCATGGTCGGCCGCCGCATGTACGGCGGGTCCTCCACGTACATCCCGATCAAGATCAACATGGCCGGCGTCATCCCGGTGATCTTCGCGTCGTCGCTGCTGCAGGTGCCGGCGCTGCTGGCCGGGTTCGGCGACCAGACCGCGGGCTGGAAGCAGTGGGTGGCGAACAACCTCGCGGCCACGGACGCCCCGCTGCACATCGCGCTGTACGTCCTGCTGATCATCTTCTTCTGCTACTTCTACACGGCGATCACGTTCAACCCGGACGAGGTCGCGGACAACATGAAGCGGTACGGCGGGTTCATCCCCGGCATCCGCGCCGGCCGCCCGACGGCCGAGTACCTGGACTACGTCATCACCCGCATCACGGCGCCCGGGTCGATCTACCTCGCGCTCGTCGCGCTCATCCCCACGATCGCGTTCATCGTGCTCGGCGTCGGGACGAACATCCCGTTCGGCGGCTCGTCGATCCTCATCGTGGTGGGCGTCGGCCTCGAGACCGTGAAGCAGATCGAGTCGCAGCTCCAGCAGCGGCACTACGAAGGGTTCCTCCGATGAGCGCTCGCCTCGTCCTCCTGGGTCCGCCCGGGGCCGGCAAGGGCACGCAGGCCGTCCGCCTCGCCGAGCGGCTGGGCGTCCCGGCCATCTCGACCGGCGACATCTTCCGCGCGAACATCAAGGGCGGCACCGAGCTGGGCCGCACCGCGCAGGAGTACACCGCGCGCGGCGCCCTGGTGCCGGACTCGGTGACGAACGCGATGGTGCGGGACCGGCTCGCGCAGCCGGACGCCGCGCAGGGCTTCCTGCTCGACGGCTACCCCCGCAACGTGGCGCAGGTCGCGGAGCTCGACGCCGTGCTGGCGGACCAGGGCCTGACGCTGGACGCCGCGCTGGAGATCACCGCGGACGCCGACGTCGTGGTGGAGCGCCTGCTGAAGCGCGCGCAGATCGAGGGCCGCGCGGACGACACGGAGCCGGTCATCCGGCACCGGCTGGACGTGTACGCCGAGCAGACCGCGCCGATCTCGGGCGTGTACGCCGAGCGCGGCCTGCTGCTGCAGGTCGACGGCATCGGCGAGGTCGACGAGGTCACCGGGCGCCTGGTCGAGGCCCTGGCGACCCGCGTCGGCTGACGGCGGGGTTCCTCGTGTTCGGACGTGAGCGGATCGAGCTGAAGACGCCGGAGCAGGTGCTGCTCATGCGGCGTGCGGGCCTGGTGGTCGCGGACGCCCTGGCGGCGGCGCGGGCCGCGGCGCGCGCCCGGGGTGACGACCGCGGACCTGGACGCCGCGGCGGCGGCGGTCATCGCGGACGCCGGCGCGGAGCCGTCGTTCCTCGGGTACTACGACTACCCGGCGACCATCTGCGTGTCGGTGAACGACGAGGTGGTGCACGGCATCCCGTCGGGCCGCGTGCTGGAGCCCGGCGACGTGGTGTCCATCGACTGCGGCGCGATCGTCGAGGGCTGGCACGGCGACTCGGCCCTGACGCTCGTGCTCCCCGAGGCGGACCCGGCGGACGCCGAGCTCGCGGCGGTGACCGAGCTCGCCATGTGGGACGGCATCGCCGCGCTCGCGTCCGGGGACCCGGTGGCCGATCGGCTCGGCGTGGTCGGCGACGCCGTGGAGCGCTGCCTGGAGGCCACGGGCGGGACGTTCGGGATCGTGCAGGACTACGTCGGGCACGGGATCGGGTCGGCGATGCACCAGCCGCCCGACGTGCCGAACTACCGCACCCGTGACCGCGGGCCGCGGCTGCGCCCCGGGATGTGCCTGGCGATCGAGCCGATGGTCACGCGTGGCGGGTCGGGCACCGAGGTGCTCGAGGACGACTGGACCGTGGTGACGGTCGACGGGTCGCGGGCCGCGCACTGGGAGCACACCGTCGCGCTGCTCGACGGCGGGATCTGGGTGCTGACGGCGGTGGACGGCGGGGCGGCGGAGCTCGCCGCCCGCGGGGTCACGGTCGCGCCGCTGGCCTGACGGCGCCCGCCCGCCACCCCACCGGGTGACGCGGATCACCCGGGTGATAGCACCCAAGCCGGGTCAAAGGTGGCTCAACCGGACACGGTTGCCTGCCGAATCAGGGACGTCAGCGCGTGTGCGGTCCCCCGGCCGGACGCGCCCCTGCGTCCCCCGGATGGTCATGGCTCAGCAGCCTCTCCCCGCCCCTCGTCACGGCTCCGTCGCGCCCGCGCCGGTGCGTCGGCCGCGCCCGGCGCGCGCCCGCCACCGCGCCGCCGGTCCCGCCGCGCGCCTGGTCCGCTCGGCCGTCGGTCGTGCCCTGGCCGCGGCGCTCGTCGTGGTGCTGTCGGGGCTCGCCGTGGGTGCGGCGGGGACCGCCGCCCTCGCCGCGGGGGACGACGCGTTCACGCTGACGCTCGCGGACGGCAGCCCGGCGGTCGTCGCCGGCGCGGGGACGACGCCGCTGGCGGCTGCGGGGGAGCGGTACACGCTGCCCGCCGCGCAGGCCGGCGACGCGGTGCGGTTCTCGTTCGTGGCGAACTGCGTGCTCGAGGACGAGGCCTGCCAGGACGCGACGGCCACGCTCGAGCTCGACCGGCTGCGGCTCGCCGCCCCGATCGCCCCGTCGGCCCCGGTCGCGAACGGCGTCGGCTACGCGGTGACGTACCTCGACGCGTCCGGGGCGGACCTCGGGGACCCGTCCGCGTCGCTCGACGCCGTCCGGGCGGTGCGGCTGTCGTTCGTGTCCTACGGCCCCGACAGCGCCCCGCTGCCGCTGGCGGGCGGCAGCATCCTGGAGGTCGCGCTCGACGCGACGCTCGTGCCGCCGACCGGCGGAGGGGAGCAGGTCGGGACGATGACGGTCCGGCCGGCGGTCGGCGGCGTCGAGCAGAGCACGTCGACCGTGGCGGTGGTCACGACCGTGGTGCCGGTGCTCGCCACGACCACGACCAAGACGTGGGCGCCGGAGGACCCGTACCTGTCCGGCGCGGCCGACACCGCGCGGACGGCCACGGTGACGTTCACGAACACCGGTGACACCGCGACCTCCCTGGTCGTCGACGAGCCCGCCGACCCGACGGCGGTGCCGCAGGGCGCCGACGCGTTCAACCTGCTGCGCGCGACCGGCCTCTCGCTCACCGCCTGGCCGGCCGGGGCGACCCAGGTGGCGATCAGCACGTGGCACGACGGCGTGGCCGGCCCCTCCACCACCGCCGCCGACCTCACGACCGCGCAGGCGTGGCTCGCGGCGCTGCCGGGCACCGAGCTCGACCGGCTCACCGGCGTGCGTCTCGCGTTCACGGGCACGTTCGCCGCCGGCGCCTCCGGCACGCTCGAGGTCGCGACCGAGCAGCTCGCGGGCGGCGCGGCGACGCCGGGGGCTGTCACCGGGCGGCACGGCTCCGTGGCGTACGAGGACGCGGGCGCCGTGCCCAGCGCGTCCGCGTCGTCGGACTTCCACACCGTGCGCGTCACGAACACGGCCGACACCACGGCGTCGTCCACGGTGCCCGGGGCCGCGGCGTCGACGTCGACCGGCTCCGCGGACTTCCGGATCTGGGACCCGGACCCGTACGCGGGCACGACCAAGCGCTTCGTGCGCCCCGGCACCACCACCGACCTGACGCAGGTGTACCCCGGTGCGTCCGCGGTCGTGCTGCTCACCGGGACGAGCTGGACCCGGCGCGCGGTCGACGCCCTCGTGCTCGCCGACCAGCCGGGCACCGGGGACGCCGCGGTCGCCGCCGCGGTGCAGGGTGTGCGCGCCGGCGGGCTCGACGCCGACATGTTCGCCGCCTCCGGCCTGGTGATGGCCGGCTTCGGGTCGGACGTCGTGGCCGGCACCGGGAACGGCCAGGGGCTGGTGTGGCCCGAGGGCGCCACCGGCCTGGAGCTCGTCGTCCGCGCCGGCGGGGAGACCGGCACCTGGCACGGCGACGTCGGCAGCGCCCTGCCGACGTCGACCGGCGCGTTCACGGGCTTCACCACCGCACCGGCCTGGTCGGCCGTCACCGGCTTCGAGGCCCGGTTCACCGGCGCGGTCGTGATGGGAGCCTCCGCCACCGTGCCGTACGTCGTCACCACCGGCGCCGGCTCGACCCCGGGCACCGTCGTGGACAACCTCGCGCTGACCCGAGCGACGGTGGGCGGGCTGACGTCCGCGCCGACGCCGCGCACCCCCGGCAGCGGCAACAAGCCGGTCGCGGCCGACCAGGTGACGATCGCCGAGCCGTACGGCGCCGCGACGATCACCAAGACCATCCCCGAGCCGTTCGTCGACGTGCGGGGCGGCGACGTCACCGCCGTGCTGCGGGCCGCCGCGGCGCAGGGCACCGACCTGCCGACGACGATCATCATCGACGACACCCGCGTGACCGGGTCCGGCTCGGCCTGGTGGGCCCGGTTCGCGCCCACCGACATCGACGTGACCGCCGAGGGCGACGTGGACGCCGTCGTCCAGTACGCGACCAACTCGGGCGCGACGAACTGGTCGGCCGCCCCGGCCGCGCCGTGGTCGGCGGAGACCACGAAGGCGTGGACCGGCGTGCGCGTCGTCGCCGCCAAGCCCGTGCCGTACGACGCCGGCGAGGTCGTGCAGGCGGTGGTCCGGTTCGCGGTCGCCGTCGACGCCGGCTCCACCTTCACCGACTACCAGTCGGTCTCGAACTGCGCCGTCGCCCGGGCCGTGCTCGACTACGGCGGCCCGCAGACCTCGGAGCGGGTCACCGCGGCGTCCTGCGACGCGGTCCGCGGCTACGACCTCGGCGGCGACGGCTCCGGCCCGGCCGCGCTGGTCAAGGAGCTGCGCACCTCCGTGGTGGAGGGCGCCACCGGCTCCGGAGCGACCCGCGAGGCGACCCTGACGTGGGGCACCGCCGGCCGGGACGACCTCACCAGCGTGACCGTCGCGGACGCGAGCACCACGTCCGGCGGGGCCGTGCTGGAGGGCCGTCGCGACAGCTTCTGGGACACGTTCGACCTCGTCGGCCTGCCGGCCATCTCCTCGGGCACCACCCGGTCCGGCTCCGACGCCTACGACCCGTCGCTGCTGCTCGACCAGGTCTCCGACGTCGAGGTCTACGACGTCGAGGACGACGCCTGGGTGTCGCTCGCCGGGAGCCAGTGGGACGACGCCACGGACGCGTGGGTGCCCGTGGGGCCGTCCCGCGCCGACGTCACCTTCGGCGGGGCGACCGTCGCGGCGTTCCCGTACCGCGGCACCGTCGCGCAGCCGCGGGTGTTCCCGGGCATGACCGTCGTGAGCGACGAGCTGCGGGAGCGCATCGGCGGCGTGCGGGTGGTCGTCACCCCGCTGCCCGCCGGGGTGCGCGCCGGCGTCGTCGCGACGCTCACCGACTGGCGGGTCCCGACGCTGACCGCCGGCCTGGTCCCGGACGCGGTCGCCGGCACGGACGGCCCGACGCGCGAGGTGAAGGTGTCGGTGCGGCTGCGCACCACGTCCCGTGCGGACCACCACCTCGTCGTCAACGACGCCGCGCTCTACAACCACCCCGACGTCGACGGCTCCCCGGTGCCGCGCCTCGTGGTGGACGACGGCCGCGTCGACGGCCTCGGAGGGGGCTCGCCGTTCAGCCTGACGGCGGCGGACCGGATCGAGCACCGCACCGTCACGCTCACGCCCACCACGGTGACCGCCTCGGCGACGAAGCGGTGGACCCGGTCGTCGGACAACCCGCAGGACATCACGTCCGACGCGGAGCACGTGCACGTGGTGCCGCTGCCCGCCCCGGGCGGCGACGACGCGGCGGCGTCGCTGCGCGTCACCGGTGGCAACGCCTCGGGCGTGCCCGTCGACTCGCTGACGATCACGGAGCCGGCGGGGGTGGAGGCTCTCGAGGGCACGACCGCCGGCGACGCCGGGGGCCTGTCCGCGGACGCGCCGTTCGCGTGGTTCGCGCTCGGCGCGGTCACGGAGCTCACCGCCCCGGCCCAGCTGCCCGGGGCGACCTCGCTCGGCCTGACCGCGTACGTCCTGGGGTCCGACGACGTCGTGGACGCGGTGGACGTCCCCGTCACGGACGCGGGCGCCGCGGGCCTCGCGGACGACCTGCCCGCGGCCCTCGCCGCGGCGGGCGTCGACGCCGACGCGGTCGTCGGCCTTCGCCTGGCGTACACCGGCCGGATCGCACCCGGAGCGGTCGCCGCCCTCGCGGCGCGCACCACCCTGCGCGCCGCGAACCTCGTGGACGGCACGACACCGCAGGACGCGGTCGACGAGGCCGACTCGCTGCGGGTCGACAACACCGTGCGCGTCACGGTCGCCGACCAGCTCGTCTGCTCCGGCTCGCCCGAGACCTACCCGGACGCGGGGGACTGCACGACCGCACCGAGCAGCACCACGCGCACGGACCACGTGAGCGTGCAGGCGCCGGACGTGCTGGCGTTCGCGAGCAAGCGGTTCACGTCGCCCTCGACCGTCACCCGTGACGCGGGCACCACCATCACCGCGGTCCTCGACGTGCAGAGCTTCGGCAACTCCGAGCCCGACTCCCTCACGCTGACCGACGCCGACCCGACGTTCTTCGACGCCGTCGGCCTCACCGGCGTGCGGCTGACGGCCCTGCCGACCGGCGCGGCCTCCGCGCGGCTCGACGTCCTGCTGCGCGGAGGCGTCGACGTCGGGGCGGACGGCGCCTACACCGCCCCGGTCACCGACGCCGCGTGGACGACCGTCGGCACGCGCACGTCGACCGGCGCCTGGTCGGCGCCCGCCGCGGGCTGGGGCCAGGTCGTGGGGGTGCGCGTCGTGTTCGCGGCGCCCGAGGGCAGCCGGCTGCCCACGCCCGGCACGCAGGTCGGCACCGTGACGGTGACCGGCGTCCTGCGCGACCTGCTGCTGTCCGGCGCCTGCCGGCGGCCACCGGCGCCGACCCGGCGTGGGGCGAGCCCGCCCGCAACCCGGGGAGTCCGCCGACGCCACCGTCGCCAACACCGTCGCCGCCGTCGCCACCCGCGACGGCGCGTCCTCGACGCCGAAGACGGCCACCGCGTCGTTCCAGGTCGCGGCCGGCACGCAGCGGCTGACCGTCGCCAAGACGTCCGCGGCGGCGCCGTCGGGCGGCTGGATGCCCGGCAGCACCGTCCCGTACACGATCACGGTGACGAACAGCGGCACCGCCGACGTGATCGGCCTGGTCGTCACCGACCGCCTGCCGGCCGACGAGACGCTGGGGTGGGGCGGCGACCCGGTCATCACCTCGTCCGACACGGCGCTCGGTGCCCCCGCGGGCGTGGTCCACGACGCGGAGGCCGGCACCATCACGGCGACCTGGCCGGCGACGGCCCGGCTCGCCCCGGGCGGCGTGGTCACCGTGCAGCTCCCGCTCACCATCGCGGCGGCGCCGTCGACGCTGACGATCGTCAACTCCGTGGCCGTCTCCGCGACGGGACGCCCGGTCGTGCAGCTGCCCGCGGGCAACGGCGCCTCGGCCGCCTGCGTCACCGGCACGTTCCAGGCGCTCGACGGTCGCGAGGGCGCGTGCGTGGTCACCGCCGGGGCCCTGTCGATGAACGCCTCCACGGTGTTCGTGTCGGAGAAGTGGGTGAGCACGGGCACCAGCACCGCGACGTCCACGACCTCGGCCACCACGTGCGTGCCGCGCGCGCTCGGGGGCGGACGGCACGTGGTTCCGGTACCCGTGCGTGGTCGACGCGCAGCCGGGCGGGAAGATCGACTGGCAGGTGCAGGTCCGCAGCATGGCGGACGCGCCGTCGCCGACCGTGACCGTGGTGGACATGCTGCCGCGGCCCGACGACTACCAGGCGATGAAGACGACCGGCCGCGGCAGCCAGTGGCAGCCGATCTGGGACGGCACCCTGCCCGTCGTGCGCCCCGTGACCGGGGTGCCCGGGGCGGTGTCCCGCACCGACGGCGTCGCCCGGTACTTCGTGACGACGGCCGACTACACGACGACCACCGCGACGGCGTCGACGTCCTACGACCCGCTGCCGGCGGAGGCGTGGACGGAGGTCACCGGTGCGCTGACGGCCGCCGAGGCGGCCCGCGTCACCGGTCTGAAGGTCGTGCTCGACTACTCGGGCGTCGGCGGGTTCACCAAGAACAGCGCGGTCCGGCTGCAGTGGAGCCAGCGCGCTCCGCTCACCGCCTCCGACGGCGCGGTGGCGTGGGGCTCGTTCGCGTTCCAGGTCGAGCCCGAGAGCCGCGCGGCCCTCGCGTCGGTGCCGCTGAAGGCCGGCGTCCGGTACGCCGTGCCGAGCACGCTGTTCGCCGTCGGCGACCGCGTCTGGCACGACACCGTGGCCGACGGCCGGCAGGGTGCCGGCGAGCCCGGCGTGCCGGGGGTGACCGTGTCCCTGCTCGACCAGGACGGCACGGTGCTCGGCACGACCGAGACCGACGAGGACGGGCGGTACCTGTTCGACGGCCTGCCCGCCGGGAGCTACGCGCTCGGCTTCGCCCTCACCGGCGACGAGGCGGCGCGGTACCGCTGGACGACCCCGCTGGCCGTGGACGCCGCGTCCGACTCGGACGCCGCCCCGGTGGACGGGTCGCGGTTCGTGGCCCGCACCGCGGTGTTCACGCTCGACGAGGGCGAGCCGGGCGTCACCGAGGTCACCGACGGCTCGCTCGCGGCCCGCTACGTCGACCGCACGCGCGACGGCGGCCTCGTCGACGCCCCGCTCGCCCTCGGCGACCGGGTGTGGCTCGACTCCGACCACGACGGCGTCCAGGGCCCGGCAGAGCCCGGGGTCGCGGGTGTCGCGGTGCGGGTGCACGCGGCCTCCGACGACCGGCTCGTCGCGTCGACCACGACGGACGCCGACGGCTGGTACGCCGTGGGCGACCTGCCGGAGGGCGACTACGTCGTGGAGTTCGGGCTCCCCTCGGGGTACCGGTTCTCCCGCCCGCTGCAGGGCGGCGACGCCGCGGCGGACTCGGACGCCGCGCGGGCCACCGGCCGCACCGGCGTGGTCCACCTGGCGTTCGACGCCGACCGGGTGCGTGCCACCACGGACGCCGAGCGCGCCCGGCTCGGCACGGGCGACGCCGGCGTGATCGACCCGACGGTCGACGCGGGCGTGTTCGCGCTCGCGGTCGCCGGTCCGGTCACGGACGTCACCGTCCGCAAGGACGTCGACACCGCGGGCCCCGTCCAGGGCGGCGACGTCCTGACGTACACGCTCACCGCGTCGACGACCGGGGGCGTGGCCGCCGAGGACGTGGAGCTCACGGACGTGGTGCCCGCGGAGCTCGCGGTCACGGCCGTGACCCCGGCGGACGGCGACCCGGCGTGGACCTGCGACCTCACGGGGCAGGACGCCCGCGGCTACGGCGGCACGGTGCACTGCACCCTGGGCGACGACCTGCTGCCCGGCACGTCGGCCCCCGCCGTCGTCGTCACGGCCGCGGTCGACCCGCTGGTCGCGGTGGACGCCGTGGTCAACACGGTCACCGTCGGAGCCTCCAACGAGGACCCGGGGCTCACCGGGGACGACACCGCGTCCGCCACGACGCCGGTGAAGTGGATCGCCGTGACCGCGACCCCGCGCTGCGAGCTCGACGCGCCGTGGCTGGACTACACGGTCGAGGCGCACCAGGTGGACGCCGCGGCGCTGCCGATCACGCTGACCTGGTACGCCGACCTGGACCGCGACGGCGTCGCCGACGGCCCGGCGGTCGCCACCCGCACGCTGCCGGCCGGCTCCCCGCTGACCGGGTCGGTGCTGTGGCCCGGGGCCGCCGTGGACGCCGACGGCCGCGGGACGCAGTGGCCCGGCTGGCGCGTGGTCCGAGCCGGGGAGACCCCGGAGTGGGAGAACCGGGTGCTCGACCCTGGCCTGCCGGAGTACGCGCTGCGCGGCGCCTCGCTGGTGCAGGTCGCGGTCAACCCGGAGCGGACCGTCACGGTCGCCTACCCGCAGAGCACGGACGGCTGCGAGGTCGGCGGCGCGCCCGAGCTGGTGCTGAGCAAGACCGCCGACCACGACGAGGTCCAGCCCGGCGACGCGGTCGACTACACGCTCGCCGTGCGCGCCACAGGCCCCGGCGCGACGGACGACGCCGTGCTGACGGACGTCGTGCCGCCCGAGCTGAAGGTGGTCGCGGTGAGCGTGCTGCCGCGCACCTCGCCGGACGAGCCCACGTGGACGGACTGCCGGGTCACCGGCCGGGACGCCCGCGGCTACGGCGGCACCGTCACGTGCATCCTCGACGGCTGGGTCGGCCAGGGGCAGGAGCTGCCCCCGGTCGTCATCGAGACCCGGGTGTCCCCCGACGCGGACGGCGTGACCCGCAACGTCGCGCACGTGACGTGGGGCGACCCGGACACGGGCGAGGAGCACACCGGCGAGTCCGAGTCCGGTGCCGACGTGGACGTGCGGTCCGAGGTGCTCGCGGAGGGCGGCGGGTCTCCGGCCGCCGTCGTCGGCGGGCTGCTCGCCCGGACGGGCGTCTCCGCCGGCGGCCCGGCCGGCGTGGCCGTGCTGCTGGTCCTGGCCGGGGCGGCGGCGTCGGCCGTGCGGCTGCGGCGCCGGGACCGGGACGCGGCCGCCTGACGGGCGGCGCGCCGGGGTCCGCGCGACCCCGGCGCACCGCACCCGTCGCCGCACCCGTCACCGCACCCCTCGCCGCACCCGTCACCGCACCCCTCGCGCGGCCGCCCTCCCGCGGCGAGAGTCCAGGACACGCCGGCCGCGCATCGTGATCCCGGGCGTGTCCTGGACTCTCGGTGCGGGTTGGCTGCGGGTTGGGTGCGGTCTGGGTGCGGTCTGCGCGCGGGCGGCGGGTGGGATGCGGGGTCGGGTGCGGGCCCCGCGCGAGCTGCGCGCGGGTCGGGCGCGGGGTCGGGCGCGGGGTCGGGCGCGGCGGGAGGGGCGGACCGGGCGCTCGTCCGGCGTGTCCGGCCGGCGCGTCGTCGCGGCGTGGTCGGAGCGGGGTGGTGGTATCGTCCCCCGTTTCGCCGAGGCGGACCGATGGCGTATGATTGTCCGTTGGGTGTGCGCCCAGGCGCTGCCGCACGTCCCGCCCGAGCCCGGCCGTCCCTCCTCGTGAGGGGTGGGTGGTCGCGCATGCGCGGGGAGTCGGCGGCCGACGGGCACCAGGCACGTCCGGCCACGTCACCGCCCGGTCGCCACCGGTGCGAGAGCGTGGAACGGCAGTTCAGGACAAGAGTTAGCGGAGGACATGGCGAAGAAGGACGGTGTCATCGAGATCGAGGGCAGCGTGATCGAGGCTCTGCCGAACGCGATGTTCCGCGTGGAGCTGACCAACGGTCACAAGGTGCTCGCCCACATCTCGGGCAAGATGCGCCAGCACTACATCCGGATCCTCCCGGAGGACCGGGTGGTGGTCGAGCTGAGCCCGTACGACCTGTCCCGCGGGCGCATCGTCTACCGCTACAAGTAACCGACCGAACGAGCATCGCCGTCGGCCGTGCCCGCCACGCACCCGCGTGGAGGGACCGGCGCACCGGCGGCGGAGGAACAGGCCATGAAGGTCAAGCCCAGCGTCAAGAAGATCTGCGACAAGTGCAAGGTGATCCGCCGGCACGGTCGCGTCCAGGTGATCTGCGAGAACCTGCGCCACAAGCAGCGCCAGGGCTGATGCCCTGACGCCCGGCGCACGCCGAGCAGCACCACCCGCCGGACCCGTCCGGCACCAGCGCACCGCCGCACCGCCCGCAGCCCCCGCGAGGGGAACCGGGCGGTGAACCCCTGGCTCGGAGGCCGGGGCCCGCAGCCACGCGGGAGGACGGTGCGGCAGACCTCCGAGTGAAGTACAGGAGCCGGAAGGCACATGGCACGTCTTGTCGGCGTCGACCTCCCCCGCGAGAAGCGGCTCGAGATCGCGCTCACCTACATCTACGGGGTCGGCCGGACCCGCGCGCAGCAGACGCTGGCGGCGACCGGTATCAGCCCTGACGTCCGCGTCAAGGACCTCGACGACGCCCAGCTCGTCACCCTCCGCGACTACCTCGAGGGCAACTTCAAGCTCGAGGGTGACCTGCGCCGCGAGGTCGCCGCGGACATCCGCCGCAAGGTCGAGATCGGCAGCTACGAGGGTCTGCGTCACCGCCGCGGGCTCCCGGTGCGTGGTCAGCGCACCAAGACCAACGCGCGTACCCGCAAGGGCCCGAAGCGCACCGTCGCCGGCAAGAAGAAGGCCGGCCGGAAGTAACGCCCGCGCGGCCCGCCGGGCCTGTCGCACGACAGCAGCCCGCGCCGCGTCGGAGCACCGACTCACCGACCCGCAGCGAGAGAGAACGAGCGAATGCCTCCCAAGACCCGCAGTGCCGTGCGCAAGCCGCGCCGCAAGGAGAAGAAGAACGTCTCCCACGGCCAGGCGCACATCAAGAGCACCTTCAACAACACCATCGTCTCCATCACCGACCCGTCCGGCGCGGTGATCTCCTGGGCCTCCGGCGGCGACGTCGGCTTCAAGGGCTCGCGCAAGTCGACGCCGTACGCCGCGGGCATGGCCGCCGAGGCCGCCGCGCGCAAGGCGCAGGAGCACGGCATGAAGAAGGTCGACGTCTTCGTCAAGGGCCCCGGCTCGGGCCGCGAGACCGCGATCCGGTCCCTGCAGTCCGCCGGCCTCGAGGTCGGCTCGATCCAGGACGTGACGCCGCAGGCGCACAACGGCTGCCGCCCGCCGAAGCGCCGCCGCGTCTGATCCGTCGCCGGTCCGCCGCGGGCGGGGTGCAGACCCCGTCCGCGGCGGCGCCGGCCGGTCGCGCGGGTGGACCGAGACCCCCGCGGCCCTGCGTACCTGCGGTGCGTCATATGGCGGACGCACGCTGAGAGGAACCCAGAAGTGCTCATCGCACAGCGCCCCACCCTGACCGAAGAGGTCATCTCGGAGTACCGCTCGCGGTTCTCCATCGAGCCGCTCGAGCCGGGCTTCGGCTACACGCTCGGCAACTCCCTGCGCCGCACGCTGCTGTCGTCCATCCCGGGCGCCGCGGTGACGAGCATCCGGATCGACGGCGTGCTGCACGAGTTCAGCACCGTCCCGGGCGTCAAGGAGGATGTCACCGAGATCATCCTCAACATCAAGAACCTCGTCGTGTCCTCCGAGAACGACGAGCCGGTCGTGATGTACCTGCGCAAGCAGGGTGCCGGTGAGGTCACCGCGGCGGACATCGTCCCGCCGGCGGGTGTCGAGGTGCACAACCCCGACCTGCACCTGGCCACGCTGAACGAGAAGGGCAAGCTCGAGATCGAGCTGACCGTCGAGCGCGGTCGCGGCTACGTGTCGGCGAACCAGAACAAGTCGTACGAGGCGGAGATCGGCCGGATCCCGGTCGACTCGATCTACTCGCCGGTCCTCAAGGTGACCTACAAGGTCGAGGCCACGCGTGTCGAGCAGCGCACCGACTTCGACAAGCTCGTCGTGGACGTCGAGACCAAGCCGGCGATCTCGCCGCGGGACGCGCTGGCCTCGGCCGGCAAGACCCTGGTCGAGCTGTTCGGCCTCGCCCGCGAGCTGAACGTCGAGGCCGAGGGCATCGAGATCGGCCCGTCGCCGACGGACGCGGCGCTGGCCGCGGACCTGGCGCTGCCGATCGAGGACCTGCAGCTGACCATCCGGTCGTACAACTGCCTCAAGCGCGAGGGCATCCACACGGTGGGCGAGCTCGTGGCGCGGTCGGAGGCCGACCTGCTCGACATCCGCAACTTCGGTGCGAAGTCGATCACCGAGGTCAAGGAGAAGCTGGCCGAGCTGAACCTGTCCCTCAAGGACAGCCCGCTCGACTTCGACCCGAGCGCCGCCGCGTACTACGACGGCGACGAGGGCGACTTCACCGAGGACGAGCAGTACTGACGCCGGGGAGGCGGCGTCCCGCTGACGGGCGCCGCCGGCCCATCACCAGAACCAAGGAGTAAAGACCATGCCCACGCCCACCAAGGGTCCCCGGCTCGGTGGCGGCCCGGCGCACGAGCGGCTGATCCTGGCCAACCTGGCCACGTCGCTGTTCGAGCACAAGCGCATCACGACCACCGAGGCCAAGGCCAAGCGCCTGCGCCCGCTGGCCGAGCGCCTCGTCACCTTCGCGAAGCGCGGCGACCTGCACGCCCGCCGGCGCGTCATGACCGTCGTCAAGGACAAGTCGGTCGTGCACGAGCTGTTCGTGGAGATCGCCCCGCAGATGGCCGAGCGCCAGGGCGGCTACACGCGCATCACGAAGATCGGCCCCCGCAAGGGCGACAACGCCCCCATGGCCGTGATCGAGCTCGTGCTGGAGCCCGTCTCGCCGAAGCAGGCCGTCGTCCGCGAGGCCACGAAGGCCGCCGCGAAGGCCGCGCCGAAGGCGGAGGAGCCGAAGGCCGAGGAGACCGTCGAGGACACCACCGAGGCTCCGGCCGAGGAGGTCACCGAGGCTCCCGCCGAGGAGACGACGGACGAGGCCGACAAGGCCTGACCGTCCGGTCCGCCGACAGGGCCCGGGTTGCGAGCGCACCGCTCGCGACCCGGGCCCTGTCGCGTGCGGGCACGGGTCGCCGGCGTGGCGCCGCCGTGCGCGGGGAGGTCGGCGCGCGCCGGTACCGTCGGGTGCCATGACGGTCCCCGTGGTGCTGGTGCACGGCCTGCGCACGTCGCGCACCATGTGGCGGGTGCAGGTCGAGGCGCTGCAGGCGTACGGCTGCCCGGTGGTCGCGGTGGACCTGCCGGGGCACGGGACGCGCCGGGGCGAGGCGTTCACGCTCGACGGCGCGGTGCAGACCGTCGCGGACGCGGTGGACGGGCTGGGCGGGCGCGCGCTGGTGGTGGGGCTGTCGCTCGGCGGCTACACGGCGATCGCGCACGCGGCGCGGCACCCCGGCCAGGTGGCGGGCCTCGTCGCGGCGGCGTGCTCGACCCGGCCGCTGGTGGCGCTGGTGGGCGCGTGGGCGCTGCTCGCCCGGGGCATCGCGCGGCTGCCCGACGCGGGCGAGGGGCTGAACCAGGGCCTGGTGAGCCGGGTGCTGCCGGTGGAGGCCGCCCGGGACGCCGCGGCGGGCGGGTTCGCGCTGGAGGTCATGGACGACGTGCTGCGCGAGATGCGCGCGGCGACGCCGGTGGCGGACCTGGCGCGCGTCGAGGCGCCCGTGTGGCTGGTGAACGGGCGGTTCGACCACTTCCGCGGGGAGGAGCGGCGGTTCCTGCGGGCGTGCCGCGAGGGGCGGCTGGTGGTGATCCCCGGCGCGACGCACCTGGTGTCGCTGACGGCGCCGGTGCCGTTCACGCGCGCGGTCCTGGACGCGGTCGACGTCGTGGCGGCGCGCGGGTCGGGGAGCGCGGCCGCGCCGCTGTGACGTGCGCCGGGCACGGGTGCCGCGGACCGGGGCACCCCCGGGGCGTCCCGTGTTCCCGGCGTGTAAACCGTGCGTGAAACGTCTGTTGCCCCTGTTCCCCCGGGGGCCGGCCTTCCCTAGCGTCTCCACTTGACCGGACAACCGGTCATCCGGAGGACGCGGAGGAGACGGCCATGCACCTCGACCTGGACCACGCGCGGGGAGGTGCCCCGCTCTACCTCCAGCTCGCGAACGCGCTGGGGGACGTCATCGTCCGGGAGCGCCTGCGCCCCGGCGACCAGCTCCCGAGCGAGACCGTGCTCGCCGCCGACAACCGGCTGTCCCGGGCCACCGTCATCAAGGCGTACGACCTGCTGGTCGAGCGCGGCCAGGTGGTGCGCCGGCAGGGCAAGGGCACGTTCGTCACGCCCCGCCCGATGGCCCGCCACCTGCCGGAGCTCACGAGCTTCTCCGAGCACGTGCACGGCCTCGGGCTGACGCCGTCCAGCAGCCTGCTGAGCTTCGAGACGCACGCGGTCGGCGCCCCCGGGCGGCCCGCGTCGCCCTTCGAGGACGCCGGCGTGGTCGTCGTCGAGCGCCTCCGGAGCGTCGACGGCTCCCCGGTCGGCATCCACCGCGTGGTCGTCCCGGAGGACGTGGCCGACGCCATCGACCTCACCGAGGAGACGGCCGCCGCCGAGCGCTTCTCCCTGTACTCGGCCCTGCAGCGCCACGGCATCGAGCTCACGAGCGCCGAGGAGTCCATGCAGGCCGTCAACGCCGGTCCCGACGACGCCGAGCTGCTGGGCGTCGAGCCGGGCACCGCGCTCATCGAGGTGGTCCGCGAGTCGCGGGACGCCTCCGGGCGGCTCATCGAGCACGTCCGCGCCCGCTACCTGGGCAGCACGTACATCTACCGCATCTCCTTCGCCCCCACGTCCCACGGAGAGAACCATGACCGCACGCGTCACGAAGCTGCTCGTCCCTCTCGCCGCCTCGGCGCTGCTGCTGACCGCCTGTAGCGGCGGCGACCAGCCGTCCGGCGAGGGCTCCGGCCCGTCCGGGGGCGCGGGGTCCGCGGCCCTCGTCGTCGCCCAGGGCGGCCTCGGCGACGAGTCGTTCAACGACCTCGCCTACGCCGGGTTCACCCGCGGCGTGGAGGCGGCCGGGATGACGGGCACGCCCATCGAGTCCGCCGACATCGTGGGGCAGGGCGAGCAGATCCTGCGCCGTGCCGCGCAGACCGATGCCGGCCTGGTGATCGACCTGGAGTACTCGCACAACGAGCTGCTGCCCGCGGTGGCCGCCGACTTCCCGGACACGAGCTGGGTGCTGGTGAACGCCGAGGCCGCGGGGGAGAACGTCGCCTCGGTGCTGTTCCAGGAGCAGGAGGGCTCGTACCTGGCCGGGGCGCTCGCCGCGATGGTCACGCAGGACCCCGACAACCCGCACGTGAACCCGGACAAGGTCATCGGCGTCATCGGCGGCACGGAGTCGGTCGGCATCGACAAGTTCATCGTCGGGTTCATCCAGGGCGCGCACGACGTCGACCCGGACGTGCAGGTGCTCACGGCCTACTCGAACGACTTCGCCGACCCGGCCAAGGGGCAGCAGCTCGCGCAGTCGATGTACGACCAGGGGGCGGACATCGTCTACGCGGTGGCCGGCGGGACGGGCGCGGGCGTGATCCAGGCCGCCGTCGACAACGACCGCTACGCGATCGGGGTGGACGACGACCAGGACGGCGTGGCACCCGGCAACGTGCTGACCAGCGTGCTCAAGCGGACCGACGTCGCGATGGAGGACGTCGTCGCGCGGTACGCGGCCGGGGAGTTCCCGGGCGGGGAGACCGTGACGTACGGCCTCGCGGACGGCGGCGTCGGCCTGACCGACTACGAGTACACGAAGGACGACATCGGCCAGGACACGATCGACGCCGTCGACGCGCTCGCCGACCAGATCGTCTCCGGCGACATCACCGTGTGGAACGCCGTCACGCAGGGCTACCCGGACTTCTACGGGAACTGATCGATGACGTCGTCCGCCACACCTCCCGCCGGCGGCGGGGCCCCCACCGGGCCCCGCTGCCGGATCGGGGCCCGCGGGGTCAGCCGCTCCTTCGGGCCCGTGCGCGCCGCCGTGGACGTGGACCTGTCCGTCGCCCCGGGCACCGTCCACGCCCTGATCGGCGAGAACGGCGCCGGCAAGAGCACGCTCATGCGCATCCTGTACGGCCTGGACCGGCCCGACTCCGGCACGGTCGTGATCGACGACCAGCCGGTGGTGATGGGCTCCGTGCGCGAGGCCATCGGCCGCGGCATCGGCCTCGTCCAGCAGGAGCTCGCGATCATCCCGGAGCTGACGCTCCTGGAGAACCTCGTGCTCGGCGACGAGCCGCACCGCGGCCCGGTGATCGACCGGGCGGCGGCCCTGCGCCGGGCCGACGAGCTCGCGCGGACGGTGACGGTCGACGTGGACTGGTCGGCCCGCGCCGGCCACACCTCGATCGCGATCCAGCAGCAGGTGGAGATCCTGCGGCTGCTGCACCGGGGGGCCCGCACCCTGATCCTCGACGAGCCGACCGCGGTGCTGGCGCCCGCGCAGGCCGACGAGCTGCTGCGCCTCCTGACGGGCCTGGCCGCCCAGGGGCACACCGTGCTGTTCATCAGCCACAAGCTCGACGAGGTCGTGACCGTCGCCGACGAGATCACGGTGCTGCGCTCGGGGCGCACGGTCGCCCACCACCGCCGCGGCGAGATCGACCGCGACGGGCTGGCCCGCGCGATCATCGGCGACGGCGACGTGGCGCCCGACCGCACCGAGCCCGGCACGCCCGGCGACGTGGTGCTGGACGTGCAGGGCGTCCGCGCGTGCGACGACCTCGGCGCGCCGCGCCTCGACGGCGTGTCGTTCCGGCTGCGCTCCGGGGAGATCCTCGGGGTCGCGGCGGTCGCCGGCAACGGGCAGGAGGAGCTCGCCGAGGCGCTGGCCGGCGTCCGCGCGACCACCGGCGGGACCGTCGCGCTGCACACCGCCGACGGGGCGCGGGACCTCACCGCGGCCGGGGTGCGCGAGCGGCGCCGGCACGGGATCGCGTACATCAGCGCGGACCGCAAGCACGAGGGCCTGTCGGTGACCAGCTCGCTGGCGGACAACGCGCTGGCCGGGCCGCGGCTCGGGGCGATCAGCCGCCTCGGCGTGCTGCGGCGAGCCGCGGCCCGGGAGCGGGTCGACGCCGTCCTGAGCCGGGCGAGCGTCCGGTTCGGGTCGACCGCGGACCCGGCGTCGAGCCTGTCCGGCGGCAACCAGCAGCGCCTCGTCGTCGGCCGCGAGACCCTCGACCGCCCGCGCGCGGTCGTCGCCAGCCAGCCGACGCGCGGCGTCGACATCCGGGGCATCGGGCACATCCACGAGCTGCTGCGCCGCTCCCGTGACGACGGCGCGGGCATCGTCCTGTTCTCCGAGGAGATCGACGAGCTGCGCGCGCTGAGCGACCGGATCCTCGTGCTGCACCGCGGGGCCGTGGCCGGCGAGCTGCCGGGCACCGCGACCCGGGCGGAGATCGGGGCGCTGATGGTCGGCGCCCCGCCGGCGGCCCACGACGCGGAGCGCGGGCAGCGGCCCGCGGGGACGGAGCAGGACGCATGAGCGCACCCCACCTCGACCGGTGGCGCCCGGTCGCGACCGGCGTCGGGCGCGCCCTCGTGCCCGTGCTGCTGGCGTTCGTGGTCGGCGGCGTCGTGCTCGCCGTGACCGGGCAGAACCCGCTGGAGATCTACCGGCTGCTGCTGGTGGAGGCGTTCGGCGGCCCGTCCCGGGTGGACGCGACGCTGGCCGCGACGACGCCGCTGCTGTTCACCGCGGTCGCGGCGGCGTTCGCGTACCGCGCCGGGGTGTTCACGATCGGCGCCGAGGGGTCGTTCACGCTCGGCGGCCTCGCCGCGGCGGTGGTCGGCGCCCACGTCGGCGGTCTGCCCGCGGTCGCCGCCGTCACCGTGAGCCTGCTCGCGGCCTGCGCGGCGGGGGTCCTCGTCGCGGTCGTCCCGGCGGTGCTGCGCGCCCGCTGGCAGGTCGACGAGGTCGTGACGACGCTGATGTTCAACTTCATCGTCGCCGGCGTCGCGGGCTGGGCGGTGCAGGCGTTCTTCCAGGAGCGGGGGCAGGCGAACTCGGCCACGGCGTACGTGGCCGACTCCGCACGGCTCGAGCCGTTCTTCCCGCCCGACCTCACCAACGCCGGCCTGGTGATCGCGCTGCTGCTCGTCACCGGGTACACGTTCTGGTTCCGCCGCACGGCGCTCGGGTTCGAGTTCCGGGCCGTCGGAGCGACGCCGCGGTTCGCGGTCGCCCAGGGCCTGCGGACCCGGACGGTCGTCGTCGTGGCGCTGCTCGGCGCCGGCCTGGCGGCGGGCCTCGGCGGCGGGGCGCACGCGCTCGGCATCGTGCACCGCTACACCGGCGGCTTCTCGGCCAGCTTCGGCTTCACCGGCATCGCCATCGCGCTGCTCGCCCGGTTCAACCCGGTGGGCATGGTCGTGGGGGCCGTGCTGTTCGGTGCGCTGAACGCCGCGGGGTCGACGATCCAGCTCTTCGTGAACCTCCCCATCCAGCTCGTCGACATCCTCCAGGGCACCGTGATGATCTTCGCCGTCGTGCAGTTCGTGCTGCCCCGGCTGCCGTCCCGGCAGCGGGCCGTCCCCGAGGCGGTGGTCGCGTGATCGACCAGGTGATCGCCGCGGCGCTGACGCTGTCCGTGCCGCTCGTCCTCGCCGCGCTGGGCGGCGCCGTGCACCGGCAGGCCGGGGTCGTGAACATCGGCCTCGAGGGGCAGATGCTCGTCGGGGCGCTGCTCGGCGCCCTGGTCAGCGGCGCCACCCGGAGCTGGGAGCTCGGTGTGCTCGCCGGGGCCGGCGCGGGTGGCGCGGTCGGCTGGCTGATGAGCGTGACCATCACCCGGCTGCGGGCGAACGAGATCATCGCGGGGCTCGGCTTCAACACCGTGGTGCTCGGCGTCATCGGGTACTGGCTGCGGGCCTCGCAGGACGTCTCCGGGACGCTGCAGGTGGAGGGGCTCGAGCGGCTCCCCACCTGGGTGGTGCCCGGCGTCGCGGACGTGCCGGTGCTCGGCGCGCTGGTGTCGGGCAAGAGCCCGCTGTTCTGGCTCGCCGTCGTGCTCGTGGGGGCCTGCGCCTGGACGCTCGACGGCACCCGCTGGGGCCTGCGGGTCCGGGCGGTCGGGGCCTCCCCGGTGGCGAGCGCCTCGCTCGGGCTGCGCACGCGCGGGCTCCAGGACTCCGCGGGGACCGTCGCGGGCGTGCTCGCCGGGCTCGGGGGAGCGTCGCTGAGCCTCGGGGCCGTCGGGCTGTTCAACGAGAACATGACGGCCGGCCGCGGCTTCGTCGCCATGGCGGCGTTCTACTTCGGACGCGCCCGGCCCCTGCCCACCGCGCTCGCGTGCCTGCTGTTCGGCACGTTCGACGCGATCCAGGCCCGCCTGCAGATCGGCGGCGGGTACTCCGCGTCGCTCATCCAGACGCTGCCGTACGTGGCCGTCGTCGTGGTGCTCGCGCTGACCGGCGTCCGGTCGAGCCGCCGGCGCGCGAGGGCCGCCGCGTGACCGTCCCGCCCGCCGGGCCCGTCCGGCCCGGCCCGCCCGCCCCGCCCGTCCCCGCCCCGCCCGTCCCCGCCCCGGAGGTCCCCGTGCCCGCCGACCGCCCGGTCACCGCGCTCGTCCTGGTGGACGTGATCGCCTCGTTCTTCGACCCCGCCCAGCCCAACCACTACCCGGGCGTGGAGCAGGTGCTCGCCCCGATGGCGGCGCTGCTGGCCCGGGCCCGCGAGCGGGGCAGCCTCGTCGTGCACGCCGTCGAGCGGCACCACCCCGGCCTCGCGGACTTCGAGTTCGGCAAGCTGCCCCGCCACCACCAGGCCGGCGAGCCGGACGCGCAGTACGTGCCGGGCTTCGAGCCCCTGCCCGGGGGCTACGAGGTGGAGGTCACCAAGCGCCGGTTCTCCGCGTTCTACGCCACGGACCTCGACCTGCTGCTCCGGGAGCAGGGCGTCCGCCGCGTCGTGATCGCGGGCGTCAAGACCAACGTGTGCATCCGGGCCACCGCGCAGGACGCGTTCGCGGGCGGGTTCGAGCCCGTCGTCCCGCGGGAGGCGACGAGCTCCAACCGGGAGCACCTCGCCGCCGCCAGCCTCGAGGACATCGACCGCTACATGGGCCGGGTCGTCGACCTGGGCACCGCGCTGGAGCTGCTGTGACGGGCGTGGCCGTGCTGGGCTACGCGAGCCTGGACCACGCGATGCAGCTCGCGGCGTTCCACGGCCCGGACGCCACGAGCGTGGTGACCGGCCGGCTGAGCGACGAGTGGCCGCGGCCGGGCGGCATCGCGCACCACGTCCGTGCGCTGCGCGCCGCCGGGGCGGACGAGGTCCTCCCCGTGAGCTGGGTCGGCCCCGACGCGGGCGGCGACGCCTGGACGGCCGCGCTGGTCGCCGCCGGCGCGGCCACCGCGGGCGTGCGCGTCTGCGGCACCCGCACCCCCTCCTCGTACCTCATGTACGCGGGCGACGGCGGCGCGGTGTGCGTCTTCGACCCCGCGGACTGCCACGGCGACGCCGGGGCGCTGACGCCCGCCCAGCAGGACGCCGTCCGGTCGGCGGGCTGGTGCCTGCTGGCGGTCGCGCCGCAGCAGGCGACGCGTGACGCGCTCGCGCTGCTCCCGGACGGCGCCCGGCTGGTGTGGGCGGTGAAGCACGACGCCCAGGCCTACCCGCCCGACCTCGTCGAGGCGCTGCTGGCCCGCGCGGACGTGGTGAGCCTGTCCGCGGGGGAGCGGCCGTTCCTGGACCGGCCCGGTCGCGCGCTCGAGGAGCGCGTGCGCCCCGGGACGCTCGTGGTCGAGACCCGCGGGGCCGCGGGCGTGCACGCCCGCCTCGGCGGCGAGGCGGACGACGTCCCCGTGACGCCCGTGACCGCGGTCGACACCACCGGGGCCGGCGACACGTTCGTCGGCACCCTCGTCGCCGGGCTGCTCACCCTGCCCGCACCCCTGACCCTGGCCACCGCGCGGCCCGCCCTCGTGGCCGCCGCCGCGGCGGCCACCGACCTGATCGCCTCGCGCGGCGCCCGGCGGACGACGCCCGGCCCGCGCACCGCACCCACCGAGGAGTAGCACTGTGTCGACAACGAACGCCTGGTACCTGCGATGCGGGCGGGAGGACGTCGCGGAGCGCGCGGTGCTCGTCGGGGACCGCGGCCGGGTGGCCCTCGCGGCGGAGCTCATGCAGGACGTGCGCGTGCTCGGCGAGGACCGCGGGCTCACGACCGCCACCGGCACCTACCGCGGGACGCGCCTGACGGTGAGCGCGTTCGGGATGGGCGCGCCGATCGCCGCCGTGGTGATGCACGAGCTGGCCGACCTGGGGGTGCGGGAGTTCCTGCGCCTCGGCACCGTGATGACGGTCGGGGCCACCCGGCTCGGGGAGCTCGTCGTGGCGCACGGCGCCGTGCGGGGCGAGTCCACCTCGGCCACCTACCTGCCCGTCGAGTACCCGGCCGTGCCCGACCTGCCGCTGACCGCCCGCGTCGAGGCGGCCGCGCGCGCCGGGGCGCGGCCCGTCCGGACGGGGATCTACGGCACGTTCGACGGCTTCTACACCCAGATGACCGACTCCGAGCCCGGCGTCGCGGACGTGCGGCGCGGGCGCGACGAGCTCGCCCGCCGGGGCGTCGTCGCCACCGACATGGAGACCAGCGCGCTGCTCGTCGTGGCCCGGGCGCTGGGCGTCGCCGCGGCGTCCCTGTGCCTCGCGTCCGTGGACGGCGCCGACCAGAGCCGCATGGAGGGCGACGACCGCACCGCCGCCGAGGCCGACCTGCTGCGCGCCGGGTTCGACGCGCTCGCGGCCTAGACCCCGACCCCCACCGAGAGGAACCACCGTGTCCGAGCAGCAGCCCGTCCAGGTCACCTACCTCGACGACCTCATCGCCAAGATCGCGTGGGTGCGCGACACCCAGTCCGACGCCATCGCCGAGGCCGGGCGCGTGTGCGCCGACGCCATCGCCGGCGACGGCCTCGTCTTCACGTTCGGCACCGGGCACGGCGGGTTCGCCGCGCTGGAGTCGTTCCCGCGCACCGGCGGCGTCACGGGCTTCCGCCCGATCGTCGAGAGCTCGATCGCCCTCATGCACCACGTGCTCGGCGACCAGGGGACTGCGCAGTACCGGTTCCTGCACACCCGCGAGGGCTACGGCCGGGCGATCCTGCGCTCGCACCAGATCAAGGACGGGGACGCGCTGATCCTGTTCTCGCACTCGGGGATCAACGCCGTGATCCTCGACATGGCCGTGGAGTTCCAGGAGCGCGGGCTCAAGGTCGTCGCCGTGACGTCGGTGCCGCACTCGTCCCAGGTCGCCTCCCGGCACTCCTGCGGCAAGCGCCTGTACGAGATCGCGGACGTCGTCATCGACACCGGGATCCCGCTCGAGGACGCCTCGCAGCACATCGACGGCCTGGAGTACCCGGTGGGCCCCACCTCGACGTCCGTGGCCGTGGCCATGACCCACGCGATCAACGCCGCGACCGCCGCCGACCTCGTCGCCCGGGGCGTGCAGCCGATGATCATGGTGAACACCAACTCGAACCGCACCACCGAGGCGCACCAGCAGAACGACCGCAACTACGCGGAGCTGTGGCGCCGGCTGCGGTCCCGCGAGTTCTCCGCCCCGCCGGTCACGGCGGCGACGACGGTGCCCGGTGCCGCGCCGGGTGCGACCGCCCCGGAGGCCCGGTGAGCGCCCGGCACGAGCGGCTGCTGTACCTCGACGGCGGCTGGCGGGCGTCGCGCGGCGGCGTGACGGCCGACGTGCGCGACCCCGCGACCGGCGCCGTGGTCGGCACCACGCCGGTCGCGACGGCGGCCGACGTGGACGACGCGGTGGCCGCGGCGGCGCGGGCGTTCCCGGCGTGGGCGCGGACCGGCGCGGACGACCGGGGGGCGCTGCTGCGCCGCGCCGCCGGCCTGGTGGACGAGCGCATCGACGACATCGCGGACGCGCTGACCCGCGAGCAGGGCAAGCCGCTGCCGGACAGCGTCAAGGAGATCGCGTACTGCGCCACCGTGCTGCGCTACTACGCCGAGGAGGGCCCGCGCCTGGGCGGCACGCTGCGGCCGAGCGCCCGGGCGGACATCCGGTCGATCGTCACCCACGAGCCGCTGGGCGTCGTCGGCGCGATCGTCCCGTGGAACTACCCGGTGGACCTGTACGCCTGGAAGATCGGCCCGGCGCTCGCGGCGGGGAACACCGTCGTGGTGAAGCCGCCCGTGGAGACCCCGCTCGCGGTCGCCCTGCTCGTGCAGTGCCTGCACGACGCGGGGTTCCCGGCGGGCGTCGTCGCCGACCTGCCCGGCGCGGTGGAGGCCGGGCAGGCGCTGGCGGCGCACCCCGGCGTCGCGATGATCACCGCGACCGCGTCGACCCGCACCGGCCAGGCGCTCATGCGCACCGCCGCCGACACCATGAAGCGGCTGTCCCTGGAGCTCGGCGGGCAGTGCCCGTTCGTCGTGCTCGACGACGCCGACGTGGCGGAGGCCGCGGCGGCCGCCGCACGGCGCTCGTTCTCGAACACCGGCCAGATCTGCATCGCGGTCAACCGGGTGCTCGTCGCCGAGGCCGTGGCCGACGACTTCGTGGCGGCGCTCGCGGAGCACGCCCGGGCGATCACGCTCGGGCACGGGGTGGAGGCCGGCGTGACGAGCGGACCGGCGACGACCGCGGGCGTGGTCGCCACGACGCGCGCGCACGTCGCGGACGCGCTCGCCCGGGGCGCGCGGACCGTCGCGGGCGGCGGGCCGGTGGACCTGCCCGGGCTGGTGCCCGGCGCGTTCTTCGCGCCGACGGTGCTGGACCGGGTGCCCGCCGACGCGCTCGCGATGACCGAGGAGACCTTCGGCCCCGCGGTCGCGGTGCACCGGGTCGCCGGTGGCGACGACGAGGCGGTGCGGCTCGCGAACGCCACCCCGTACGGCCTCGCGGCGTACGTGTTCGGCGGGGACCTCGACCGGGCGTGGGGTGTCGCGGAGCGGCTGCACGCGGGCGGGGTCGGCGTGAACATCAACGACATCACCGAGCTCCAGGCGCCGTTCGGGGGCTGGAAGATGTCGGGGTTCGGGCGCGAGCTCGGCACCGAGGGGCTGCTCGGCTTCACGCAGCCGCGCCACCTGCGGCTGCGGCGCCGCTCGCCGGGGACCTCGGCCTGATGCGGGCGGCCGTCTTCGAGGCGCCGGGCAGCATCGTGGTCGTCGACCGGCCCGACCCGGTGCTCGTCGACCCCGGCGACGCGGTGGTGCGGGTGACCGCGACCTGCGTGTGCGGCTCCGACCTCTGGTACTACCGCGGGCAGTCGCCGCGCGCGCACGGCCAGACCATCGGGCACGAGCTGGTCGGCGTGGTCGAGGAGGTCGGGGCGGACGTCCGCACGCTCCGGCCGGGGACCACGGTCGTGGCCCCGTTCCGCTGGAACGACGGCGACTGCCCGCACTGCCGGTGGGGCGCCCCGGTCGCGTGCCTGCGCGGCGGCATCTGGGGGCAGCCCGGGGCGGACGGCGCCCAGGGCGAGGCCGTCCGGGTGCCGTTCGCGGACGCCACGCTGGTGGCCGTGCCCGACGGCGCGGCGACGCCCGCGCTGGTGCCCTCGCTGCTGGCGCTGAGCGACGTCATGGGCACCGGGCACCACGCGGCGGTCGCCGCCGGGGTCCGGCCCGGGTCCACCGTGGTGGTGGTCGGCGACGGCGCCGTCGGCCTGTGCGCCGTCCTCGCCGCGCACCGCCTCGGCGCCGAGCGGGTGGTCGCCTGCTCCCGCCGGCCCGACCGGCAGGCGCTGGCCCGGCGGTTCGGAGCCTCCGACGTGGTCGCCGGGCGGGGTGACGACGCCGTGGCCGAGGTCCTCGACCTCACCGGCGGCGTCGGCGCGGACCACGTGCTGGAGTGCGTCGGCACCGCCGAGTCGATGCGGACGGCGCTCGCGGCCGTCCGGCCCTACGGCGGCGTCGGGTACGTCGGCCTGCCGCACGGCGTCGAGCTGCCGGTCGGCACGCTGTTCGGCCGGGGTCTGACCGTCGGCGGCGGGATCGCGCCGGCGCGGCGGTACCTGCCGGAGCTGCTGGCCGACGTCCTCGCCGGCACCATCGAGCCGGGCCTCGTCTTCGACCACCGCGTCGGCCTCGAGCAGATCGCGGACGGGTACCGGGCGATGGACGGGCGGCAGGCGGTCAAGAGCCTCTGCCTGCTGGGCTGACGCCCCGGGGCCGGACCCCGAGCCGCGCGGTCAGACCCCGAGCTGCCAGGCGCGCACGCCGCCGACGATGCCCGCCTGGTTCGGCACGACCACCACGTCGTCGCCGAGCCGGGCGAGCACCTGCGGGGTGATCTGCCGGGAGTTGCCGCCGCCCAGGTACAGCCGGTCCCAGAGCACGACGGGCCGCAGCCCCTCGACGACCTGCCGCACCCGCCGGGACCAGAGGCCGTCGCCGAGCCGCGCGCGCTGGATCTGCCCGATGTACTCGTCGTAGGTGGTCATCCGGCGCACCGGGGCGTGCGACCACTCCAGGTGCGGGGCGAGCCGTCCGCCGTCGAACAGCGCGGAGCCGAGCCCCGTGCCGAGGGTGAGGACCAGCTCGACCCCGGTGCCGGAGACCACGCCGGCGCCGTGCACCTCGGCGTCGTTGAGCACCAGCGCCGGGACCCCGAGCCGGGCCTCGACGGCGGCCCGCATGTCGTAGCCCGACCAGGCCTCCACGAGCTCCGGGTCGACGCGGGTGTGCGGCCCGGAGCGGGTGACGTAGTGCGGGGTGGCGACGACGACGCCGTGCCGGATCATCCCGGGCATGCCGACGGTCGCCCGGCCGAACGCCGGGAGCCGGCCGGCGATGTCGGCGACGGTGTCGACGAGCCGCGACGGCGGCAGGGGGTAGGGCGTCGGCACGCGGACGGCGGGGGCGTGCAGGGTGCCCGAGGCGTCGAGGACGGAGGCCTTGATGCCCCCGCCCCCGCAGTCGACGGCGAGCGTGTACGGCGCGGGGTCGGGCGTGGGCACCCGACCACGGTAGAGCAGGCGCCCGGCCCGTACCCTCGGGTGCGTGCCCGACCAGCCTCTCCGCACGGACCCCGCCGGGGCGGACCCCGCCGCCCGCCCGCTCGACCGCGGCGTGCTCGAGCGCGCCTCCGGCGTGCTGCTCGCCCAGGCCGCGGGCGACGCGCTCGGGGTGCCGTACGAGTTCGCGGAGCCGCCGGGCGCGGACGAGCTGCCGGTGATGCGCGGCGGCGGGCTCGGCCCGTACGCGCCGGGCGAGTGGAGCGACGACACGCAGATGTCGGTGGTGGTGGCCCGGGTGGCCGCGCGCGGCGGCGGCCTGCGGTCGGAGGCGGAGCTGGACGAGGTCGCCGCGGGGTTCGAGGCGTGGCGCGCGGGCGGCGCGAGCGACGTCGGCACGCAGACCGCCGCGGTGCTCGCGGGTGCGGGTTCCGCGGCGCACCGGGACGCGGGCGGGCCGGCCGCGCGGCTGCGGGCGGCCGCGGCGCAGCTGCACGCGGCCACGGGCCGCACGGCGGGCAACGGCGCGCTCATGCGCACCGGCGTCGTGGGCCTCGTGGCGCTGGACGACCGCGCCGCGACGGCGGCAGCGGCGCGCGCGGTCGCGGAGCTGACGCACCCGGACCCGCTGGCGGGCGACTCGTGCGTGCTGTGGTCGGAGGCGGTACGGCTCGCGGTGGTGGCTGCCCGGCTCGACGTGCACGCCGGGCTGGACCTGCTGCCGCCGGGGCGCCGCGACGCGTGGCGGGCCTGGCTGGACGACGCGGCGTCCCCGCACCCCGCGGCGGACCTGCGCGCGAACGGGTTCACGGTGACGGCGCTCCAGGCGGCCTGGCACGCGATCACCCGGTCGGTCCCGCCGCTGCCCGAGGGGGTCGAGGTGCCCGGCCACGTGCACCTGCCGCTGGCGCTCGCCGCGGCGGTGCGGATCGGCGGCGACACGGACACGGTCGCGGCGGTCGCCGGCGCGCTGCTCGGCGCGCGGTACGGGGCGGGGGCGGTCCCGGACGGGTGGGCGTGGGCGGTGCACGGCTGGCCCGGGCTCGCGGGGCGGCGCCTCGGGGCGCTCGGCCGGGCGACCGCCCAGGGCGGACCCGCGGAGCCGGGGGAGCCGGAGCAGCAGGTCTGCCCGCTGTGCGGCACGCGCGAGCCCTGGTCCGCGCGGTACGCCGGTCACGTCTGCGCCTGGTGCGCGCGGTGGGCGACCGACGCCGCGGGCCGCCCGGTGCGGCTGTTCAACGCGTCGCTGACGGGCGGCTTCACGGCGCAGTACCCGGACGGGACGACGGCGTCCGCGGAGGTGCTCGCGGGCACGGTCTGGGTCGACGGCCGGCCGCTGCGCGCCGGGGAGGCCCGGTTCGGCGGGACGGTGGTGCAGCTCCCCGCGGGCGAGGCGCCGGGCGCGGTGGTGGTCCCGTGACGACGCCGGCAGCGGGACCGACGCCGGCGCCGGCACGCACGCCGGCACCGGCGACCGGCGCGCACCCGACCCCGGACGCGCCCCCGGTCCGCGTCCGCGTCGACCTCGCGTACGACGGCACCGGCTTCGCCGGCTGGGCGCGGCAGCCCGGGCTGCGCACGGTGCAGGGCGTGGTCGAGGACGGCCTGGCGCTCGTGCTGCGGGCGGAGCACCGGGGGGACCCGCCGCCGCGCGTGACGGTCGCGGGGCGCACCGACGCCGGCGTGCACGCGCGCGGCCAGGTGCTGCACGTGGACGTCCCCGCGGACGCCTGGGCGGCGGTCCCGGGCCGCTCGGACCGCACGCCGGCGCGGTCGCTGCTCACGCGGCTCGGCGGCGTGCTGCCGGACGACGTCGTCGCGACCGCCGTGCGCGAGGCCCCCGAGGGGTTCGACGCCCGGTTCTCGGCCGTGGCGCGCCGCTACGTCTACCGGGTGTGCGACGACCCGGCCCTGCGCGACCCGCTGCGCCGGCACCACGTGCTGTGGACGCGCCGCCCGCTCGACGTCGACGCGATGCACGCCGCCGCGCAGCAGGTGCTCGGGCGGCACGACTTCGCGGCGTACTGCAAGCCGCGCCCGGGTGCGACGACCATCCGCACCCTCGACGAGCTCACGTGGGAGCGGCCGCTCGAGGGACCGGACGCGGGCCTGGTGGTCGCGACCGTGCGCGCCGACGCGTTCTGCCACTCGATGGTGCGGGCGCTGGTCGGCGCGAGCCTGGCCGTCGGGGAGGCGCGGCGCCCGGTCGGCTGGCCCGCGGAGCTGCTCGTCGGCGGCCGCCGCGACCCGGGCGGTGCGGTCGTCGCGGCGCACGGCCTCACGCTGGAGGAGGTCGTCTACCCGCCGGACGACGAGCTGGCCGCCCGGCAGCTCCGGACGCGCGCCCCGCGCTCGGCGGACGACGTCGACCGGCACCCGCTGCGCCGGGGCTGACACCGCCGGGGGGCTGGACGCCGGGGCTCCACCACGCGCCGCCGGCCGCGCGACCGGCCGGGCGGTGCGGAGGTCAGTCCTCCTCGTCGACCACGTGGACCGCGGCCTCCTCGGCGCTCGCCGCGCCGCCGCTCACGCCCGCGTCGATCGCGAACTGGTCGTTGCCGCCTGACTCCACGGCGTCGTCGTCCTCCAGCAGGCGGCCGGCGCGGTCGGGCTCGCGCGAGGGGTCCGGCGCCCGGTCGGGGTCGTCCCACACGTCGGGCTCCTCCTGCGCGACGCGCTGGTCGAGCGTCTCGCCGCGGGACTCCTCCCAGGGCGTCTCGCCCCAGTGCGCCGACGCCGGCCGGGGCCGGTCCGGCGGGGAGTAGCCCTCGTCCAGCAGGTCGTCGACGCCGCGGTCGAGCAGCGTGTCCTCCTCGGGCAGCTGGTCGGCGTCGCCCTCGGCGCCGGTGGCGGCGTCGGTGCTCGTGGCAGGGGTGTTCTCGGTCATGGAACGAGCGTGGCACCGCCGCCCGCCCGCTGCCACCGCACGGAATCGGCTTGGGACCGGGCCGCTGCACCTGGGACGATCGGCCGCATGGGTCATCTCGAGGTGCACGACGTGCGCTACGTGCTCCCCGACGGCCGGCCGCTGCTGGGCGGCGTGGACCTGCGGGTCGGCGAGGGGCAGCGCACGGCGCTGGTCGGGCCGAACGGTGCCGGCAAGTCGACGCTGCTGCGCATCGTGGCGGGCGACGAGCAGCCGCACGACGGCGCGGTGGTGCGCACCGGCGGGCTGGGCGTGATGCGGCAGGACGTGGGCCGCATCGCCGACGACCGCTCGGTGCGGGACCTGCTCGCGTCGCTGGCCACCGGCGCGGTCGGGGCCGCGGCGGCGGAGCTGACGGCCGCCGAGCTGCTCATGATGGAGGTCGACGACGAGCCCGCGCAGATGCGGTACGCGCAGGCGCTGGCGGACTGGGCGGACGTCGGCGGCTACGAGGTCGAGGCGGACTGGGACCGCGTCACGGACGCCGTCCTGTCGATCCCGTTCGACCGGGCGCAGCACCGCAGCGTGCGGACCCTGTCCGGCGGGGAGCAGAAGCGGCTGGTGCTCGAGGCGCTGCTGCGGGGCCCGCAGGAGGTGCTGCTGCTCGACGAGCCGGACAACGCGCTGGACGTGCCGACCAAGCGCTGGCTGGAGCAGCGGCTGCTGGAGAGCCCGAAGACGGTGCTGCTCGTCAGCCACGACCGGGAGCTGCTCTCCCGGGTCCCCACGCACGTCGCGACGCTGGAGCCCGCGCGCACCGGGGCGACCGTGTGGGTGCACGGCGGCACGTTCACCACGTACACCGAGGCCCGCGAGGCCCGGCGCGAGCGGCTGGCCGAGCTGGCCCGGCGCTGGGACGAGGAGCACGCCAAGCTCGTCACGCTGGTGAACACCCTCAAGACGAAGGCCGCGTTCAACGACGGCCTGGCGTCGCGCTACTCGGCCGCCCAGACGCGGCTGCGCAAGTTCGAGGAGGCCGGCCCGCCCGAGGTGGTGGCGCACGACCAGCACGTCCGGGTCCGGCTGCGCGGCGGGCGGACGGCCAAGCGGGCGGTGGTCGCGGAGCAGCTCGAGCTCACGGGGCTGATGCGGCCGTTCGACCTCGAGGTGTGGTTCGGCGAGCGCGTGGCGGTGCTCGGGTCGAACGGGTCGGGCAAGTCGCACTTCCTGCGGCTGCTGGCGGCCGGCGGGACGGACCCCCAGCCCGAGCGGGCCCCGGCCGACGGCGAGCCGCCGGTCGACCCCGTGGCGCACACCGGCGTCGCCCGGCTGGGCTCGCGGGTCGTCCCCGGGTTCTTCGCGCAGAACCGGCAGCACGCGCAGGACGCGGCGTTCGCCGGCCGCACGCTGCTGGAGATCCTGCACCGCGGCGAGGGCCGGCGGCCGGGCATGGGCCGGGAGCCCGCGAGCAAGGCGCTGGACCGCTACGAGCTGGTGGCCTCGGCCGAGCAGCGGTACGAGACGCTGTCCGGCGGGCAGCAGGCCCGGTTCCACATCCTGCTGCTCGAGCTGGGCGGCGCGACCCTGCTGCTGCTCGACGAGCCGACCGACAACCTCGACCTGCACTCCGCGGAGGCGCTCGAGGCGGGGCTGGCGGCGTTCGAGGGCACGGTGCTCGCCGTCACGCACGACCGCTGGTTCGCCCGCGGGTTCGACCGGTTCCTCGTGTTCGGCGAGGACGGTGCGGTCGTCGAGACGCCGGAGCCCGTGTGGGACGCGGGCCGGGTGGCCCGGGTGCGCTGAGCCGCCGTCGGGTGACGCAGGCCGCTTTGACCGGCCTCCCGGCGGCGGCTACCCTGGTGAGTCGTTGTGCGTTCGTCTGCGTCGACCTGGTGCGTTCCCACTCACCGGTCCGCGGAGGGCGCACGGACGGTACTCATCGGCTGACCCCGGCTTCTACGGGATTGCCGTGGACACAGTCAGAGACATAGAGAAGGCAACGACCGTGCGCACGTACACCCCGAAGCCCGGCGACGTCCAGCGGAACTGGTACGTCATCGACGCGACCGACGTCGTCCTGGGTCGCCTGGCCACCCACGTCGCCACGCTGCTGCGTGGCAAGCACAAGGCGACCTTCGCCCCCCACGTGGACGGCGGCGACTTCGTCATCGTCATCAACGCGGACAAGGTCGCGCTGACCGGCAACAAGCGCGAGGCCAAGCTCGCGTACCGCCACTCCGGCTACCCGGGCGGTCTGCGGGCCGTCGCGTACTCCGACCTGCTCGCCAAGCACCCCGAGCGTGCGGTCGAGAAGGCCGTGCGCGGCATGCTCCCGAAGACCTCGCTGGCCCGCCAGCAGCTCTCCAAGCTGAAGGTCTACGCGGGTGCCGAGCACCCGCACGCCGCCCAGCAGCCGAAGCCCTTCGAGATCACCCAGGTCGCGCAGGGCTGACGCCCGCGAGGACATCCGAGACAGGACGCGAGGACACACCAGTGGCCGAGACCACGGTCGACATCGACCTTGAGGGCGGCGAGACGCCCAGCAGCTACACCTCCGAGACCAGCGCGCCGGCTGGCCGCGGCCAGAGCCTGACGGCTCCCGGCCAGGCCCTGGGCCGCCGCAAGGAGGCGATCGCCCGCGTGCGCCTGGTGCCCGGCACCGGCCAGTGGAAGATCAACGGCCGCACCCTCGAGGAGTACTTCCCGAACAAGGTGCACCAGCAGCTCGTGAACTCCCCGCTGAAGCTGGTCGACGTCGAGGGTCGCTTCGACGTCATCGCCCGCATCAGCGGCGGCGGCGTGACCGGCCAGGCCGGCGCGCTGCGCCTGGGCATCGCCCGCGCGCTCAACGCCATCGACGCCGAGCACAACCGCCCGGCGCTCAAGAAGGCCGGGTTCCTGACCCGCGACGCCCGCGTGGTGGAGCGCAAGAAGGCCGGTCTCAAGAAGGCCCGCAAGGCGCCGCAGTACTCGAAGCGCTGATCCGTTCAGCCACGGCCGATGGCCCCGGGGGTCCGACCCCCGGGGCCATCGGCCGTTCTGCGTGCCCACCTCGGGCACGCGGCGTGTCGGTGCGGCACGCTCTGGCACGATGCAGGGGTCCGCGAGCAGCGGCCGACGACGAAGGGGCCCGTTGATGGGACGACTGTTCGGCACCGACGGGGTGCGAGGACTGGCCAACCGGGACGTCACGGCGGAGGTCGCGCTGGACCTGTCCGTCGCCGCGGCGCACGTGCTGGCGTCGCGCGGGGAGTTCGCCGGCCACCGGCCGCGGGCCGTCGTGGGCCGTGACCCGCGCGCGTCGGGGGAGTTCCTGTCCGCCGCCGTGGCCGCGGGCCTGGCGAGCGCGGGCGTCGACGTGCTCAACGTCGGCGTGCTGCCGACGCCGGCCGTCGCGCACCTCACGGGTGCGCTCGACGTCGACCTGGGCGTCGTGCTGTCCGCGTCGCACAACCCGATGCCGGACAACGGGATCAAGTTCCTCGCGCGCGGCGGCCACAAGCTCGACGACGAGCTGGAGGACGCCATCGAGCAGCGCCTGCGGGAGGACTGGGAGCGCCCGGTCGGCGCCGACGTCGGCCGCATCCGCTCCGACACCGGCCGCGCGGGCGAGCAGTACGTCGAGCACCTGGTCTCGACCCTCAGCCACGACCTGGCCGGGCTGCGCGTCGCGGTCGACTGCGCGAACGGCGCCGCCAGCGAGGTCGGTCCCGCGGCGCTGCGGGCCGCGGGCGCCGACGTGGTCGTCATCAACGCCTCGCCGGACGGCCGCAACATCAACGAGGCCTGCGGCTCCACGCACCCCGAGCAGCTCCAGGCGGCGGTCGTCGCCTCGGGGGCGGACCTCGGCGTCGCGTTCGACGGCGACGCGGACCGCTGCCTCGCGGTCGACCACACCGGGGCCCTGGTCGACGGCGACCAGATCATGGGGGTGCTGGCGCTCGACCTGCGGGACCGCGGCGCCCTGGCCCACGACACGCTGGTCGTCACCGTCATGAGCAACCTCGGCCTGCGCCTGGCCATGCAGGCCGCCGGGGTGCGCACCGTCGAGACGGCGGTCGGGGACCGCTACGTGCTCGAGGCGATGCGCGCGCACGGCTACAGCCTCGGCGGCGAGCAGTCCGGGCACGTCATCCTCGCGGACCACGCGACGACGGGCGACGGCACCCTCACCGCGCTGCAGCTCGCGTCGCGCGTCGCGGCCACGGGCCAGAAGCTCAGCGAGCTGGCCGCGGTCGTGCGGCGGCTGCCGCAGACGCTGGTCAACGTGCGCGGCGTCGACAAGGACCGCGCGGCCTCCGACGAGCACGTCGCCGCCGCGGTGGGCGCCGCGCAGGCCGCGCTCGGGTCCACCGGGCGGGTGCTGCTGCGGTCCTCCGGGACCGAGCCGCTGGTGCGCGTGATGGTGGAGGCCGGGACGCAGGAGCACGCGGACCGGGTCGCGGCGCAGCTCGCCGACGTGGTGCGCGACCGGCTGGCGCTCTGACCGTGGCCACCGGGCCGGGTGCGGTCCCCGCGGCGCGCTGGCCCGCGTCGCTGGTCCGGGAGCGCGTGGACCTGCTGCTCGAGGCCGCGCAGGCGGCGCCCGGCGGGACGGTGCCGATCGTGCAGGCGGGCCACCCCGCGCTGCGGATGCGGGCGGTGCCGTACGACGGGCAGCTCGACGCCACGACGCTCGACGCGCTGGTGGCGGTCATGCGCCGCACCATGCACGCGGCTCCCGGCGTCGGCCTCGCCGCCCCCCAGGTCGGCCTGCCCCTGGCGCTGGCGGTGCTCGCCGACCCGGGCGCGGCGGGCACCGAGTCCGGCACGGTGCGGGAGCGGCCGGAGCTGCCGTTCCGCGTCCTCGTCAACCCGGCGTACGGACCCGTGCCGGGCGAGCAGCCGGAGCGCGTGGCGTTCTACGAGGGCTGCCTCAGCGTCACCGGCTACCAGGCGGTCGTGCCCCGGCTGCGGCGGTTGCGGCTCACCGGGGCGGACGAGCGCGGCACGCCCCTGGACGAGGTCGTCCAGGGGTGGCCCGCGCGGATCGTCCAGCACGAGACCGACCACCTGAACGGCACGCTCTACCTCGACCGCGCCCACCTGCGCTCGCTCTCGGCCACCGACGAGCTCGGTGCGCACTGGGCCTCGGAGCCGCGGCCCGCGGAGGCGGCGCGCACGCTCGGCTTCCCCCTCGAGGGCTGATCCCGCCCGTTCACGCAGCGGCCACGCAATCGCCGTGACCGCTGTCGGTGGTGCGTGCTGCACTGGTGGTCCGGGTCCGTCGCGAGGGGGACCCCGGGCCGGTGGAAGTCGGTCCGCGGGGCGATGCCGGCCGGTAGCGCCCCGGGGAACCATGGGGGGAGGACCAGGGGGGACTCGGGGGTGTCCCCCATGTCGCACCGGGTGGCGGCTGCCTAGCGTGGACGTCGTCCTCGCGGCCCGCCGGTGCCGTCGACGCCCACCACGACCAGGAGCTGATGACACGTGCTGCAGGACTGGATCAGCGCCATCGAGGGCTGGATACCCGCCCTCGCGGACTCGCTGTGGGTCTACCCGGCGCTGACGCTGTTCGCGCTCGTCGACGGCTTCTTCCCGCCCATCCCGAGCGAGTCGGTCGTCATCGGCCTCGCGTCCCTGTCGGTCTCGCACGGCGCCCCGAACCTCGCGCTCATCGCGCTGGCCGGTGCGCTCGGGGCGTTCGCCGGCGACCAGATCGCGTACACGATCGGCTCGCAGGTCGACGTGCACCGGCTGCGCATCTTCCGGTCGGAGCGCGGGCGCAGGACGCTCGCGTGGGCCGAGCACGCCCTGGAGCACCGCGGCTCGTCGTTCATCCTCGCGGCGCGGTACATCCCGGTGGGACGCGTGGCGGTCAACATGACGGCGGGCGCGCTGCGCTACCCGCGCCGGCGGTTCGTCGGTCTCACGGCGCTCGCCGCGGTCACCTGGGCGGGCTACGGCACGGCGGTCGGCGTCGGGGCCGGGGTGTGGCTGGAGTCGCACCCGCTCGTCGCCGTCGTGGCGGGCGTCGTGGTCGGCACCCTGGTCGGCGTGGCGATCGACTGGGTGCTGCGACGCTGGACGGGACTGGGCCGCGCGGTCACCGTGGGCGCGCCGACGCAGGGCGGGCCGGAGGCCGAGGCCGACGGGACCGACGCCTCCCGACCGGACGGGCGCGGTGCCGGCACGCCGGGCCCGGGTGCGGCCGGTCCGGGGGTGCAGGCCCCCGGGACGTCGGCGTCCGGGGCGGGCGCCGCGGACGCCGGTCCGGGCGGGGGCACGGCCGGCAGCGGGGCCGGGGCCGGGCCGGCGGCGTCGGGACCGGGGGCACCGGGTGGCCCGGGTGCCCAGGGGGCTCCGGGTGCTCCGGGCGCCCCGGGCGGGGGTCCTCCCGGCCCCGGCACGCCGGACGGCCGCCGCCCGGGGGCCGACCCGCGGCGCCCGCCCGGCTCGTCACGGGTGCCCGTGGCGCCGCTGCCGGACGCCGACGCCCCCGTCCGGCCCGCCGCGCTCGCGGTCGCGCCGGCCGAGGCGGGCGCGCGGGTCACGTCCCGGCAACGATCCGGGCCCGCACGCTAACGATCCGGTCACTGCGCCGGTCCGCCGCCTGACCCGCACCTAGGCTCGTCCCGGGCCACGACGGAGTCGCCCCCAGCGACGGAGGCCGGGCAGGAGCCCGGTCCTCCGTCCCAGGGCAGCACGGGCGACGAAGGGCGGGGACCATGACGGCACCTCATGCCCGCACGCCCGCGACCGGCCCGTCGCCCGGCGACCCGCACCGCGCCGCAGTGCCGTCGCGGCAGCCCGCGCGCCGTCGACGGCCGGCGGCCCTGCTGCTCGCCGCCACGGCCGCCGGAGTGCTCGCCGCGTGCTCCGCCGGTGCGGACGCCGCCGGGTCGTCCGCGGTCGCCCCGCTGCCGTCGGACACCGACGTGGCGCGCGCCGCCGACTGCCTCGCGCCGCAGGTGCTCGCCTCGCTCGGGTTCGCCGCGGACGAGTACGACCGCGCGCCCCACCCCGACGCGCCGGACCCCGCGCCCCTCCCCGACGGGTTCGCGGCCGCCTCCGCCGTCCTGTGCAGCACGGGCGAGACCCTCACGGACGCCGCGGGGCGGTGGGCCGCGGTGACCGCCACCCGGCTGGAGGGCGACGTCGGGCCGCTGGTCGCCGCCCTCACCGCGCCGGTCGCCGCGCCCGCCGCGGACGCCGGCCCGCCCCGGTGCGACGGCGGCGCCGGGCGCTCCGACCTGTGGCTGGTCGACGCGCTCGGGTCCGCGGTCCGGGTGCCGCTGCCGCGGTCGGGCTGCGACCCGCTCCCCGGGGCGGTGCGGGACGGGATCACCGCGCTGGACGTCGTGGACGTCGAGCGCTACCCGGTGGCGCTGGTCGCCCCGTCGGCCTCGGCGTCGCCCACCCGCTGACGCCCGCGTCAGAGCTTGCGGAGCCGCACCCGCCGCACGGAGTGGTCGCTGCCCTTGGTCAGCACGAGCGTCGCGCGGCTGCGGGTCGGGAGGATGTTGCGCACCAGGTTCGGGGCGTTGATCGCGTCCCAGATGCCCTCCGCGCGCGCCACGGCGTCCTCGTCGCTCAGGGCCGCGTAGCGGTGGAAGTACGACTCCGGGCGTGCGAACGCCGTGGAGCGCAGCGAGAGGAACCGCTCGACGTACCACTGGCGGACGTCCTGCGTGCGGGCGTCCACGTAGATCGAGAAGTCGAAGAAGTCGCTCACGGCGAGGTTCGAGGTGCTCGACGTCCCCGCGGCGGACGGCGCGGGCTGCAGCACGTTCAGCCCCTCGACGATCAGCACGTCCGGGCGGCGCACCACGACCTCGGCCCCCGGGACGATGTCGTAGGTGACGTGGTCGTACACCGGGGCCCGCACCTCGGCCTCACCCGCCTTCACGCGGGAGACGAACTGCAGCAGCGCGCGCCGGTCGTACGACTCCGGGAAGCCCTTGCGGTCCATGAGCCCGCGACGCTCGAGCTCCGCGTTCGGGTGCAGGAACCCGTCCGTCGTCATGAGCGCCACGTTCGGCGTCGCCGGCCAGCGGGCCATCAGCTCGCGCAGCAGCCGGGCGGTCGTCGACTTCCCGACGGCCACCGACCCCGCCACGCCGATCACGAAGGGGGTCCGCGGCGTGTCCTCCCGCAGGAACGTCGAGGACGCCGCGTGCAGGCGCCGGGTCGCGGTGACGTACAGGTCGAGCAGGCGCGACAGGGGGCGGTAGATCGCGTCCACCTCGGCCAGGTCGATCGGGTCGCCCAGGCCGCGCAGCCGCGTCACGTCGGCGTCGGTCAGCGGCAGCGGGGTGGACTCGGACAGCCGGACCCAGGCCTCCCGGTCCAGCTCCACGTAGGGCGACGGCGACACGGGGACGTCGGTGGCTCGCACCCGACGATTCTGCACGATGGGCGCGGGTGCGCCCGTCGGCGCGGTGTCCCGCCGTCGTCCCTCCCGCGGCGGCCGGTGCGAGGGGCCGCCCCGGCTAGACTCGCCGCCATGTGTGGAATCGTCGGGTACGTCGGTGACCATCGGCCGGACGGGCAGCCGCTCGAGGTCGTGCTGGAGGGTCTGCGCCGGCTGGAGTACCGCGGGTACGACTCCGCGGGCGTCGCGCTCGTCCCGGGGGACGGCACCCTCGCGACCGCCAAGAAGGCCGGCAAGCTGGGCAACCTCGTCGCGCTCCTCGAGGAGCAGCCGCTGCCCGCCGCCTCGGCCGCGATCGGCCACACCCGGTGGGCGACCCACGGCGGCCCGACCGACGTCAACGCGCACCCCCACGTCGCCGGCCGCATCGCCCTGATCCACAACGGGATCGTCGAGAACTACGCCCTGCTCAAGGATGAGCTGCTGGCGGACGGCGCCGAGCTGCTCTCCGAGACCGACACCGAGGTGGTCGCGCACCTGCTGTCCCGCGCGTACGACGAGACCAAGGACCTCGGCGACGCGATGCGGCTGGTCGTGCGCCGGCTGCACGGCACGTTCACCCTGCTCGCCGTGCACGCCGACCACCCGGACACCGTCGTCGGCGCCCGGCACGACTCCCCGCTGGTCGTCGGGCTCGGCGAGGGCGCCAACTACCTCGGCTCCGACGTCGCCGCGTTCATCGCGCAGACCCGCCGGGCCCTCGAGCTCGCGCAGGACCAGGTCGTCGTCATCACGCCGCGCAGCGTGACCGTGACGGACTTCGACGGCAACGCCGCCGAGGGCCGCGAGTACGTCGTCGACTGGGACGCCGCCGCCGCCGAGAAGGGCGGGTTCCGCTCCTTCATGGAGAAGGAGATCGCGGACCAGCCGCAGGCCGTGCACGACACGCTGCTCGGGCGCACCGACACCCGGGGGCGCCTGGTCCTCGACGACATGAAGATCGACGAGTCCGTGCTGCGGTCGGTCGACAAGATCATCGTCATCGCGTGCGGCACCGCCGCCTACGCCGGCCACGTCGCCAAGTACGCGATCGAGCACTGGTGCCGCGTGCCCGTCGAGGTCGAGCTCGCGCACGAGTTCCGCTACCGCGACCCCATCGTCAACGCGCGCACGCTGGTCGTCGCGATCTCCCAGTCCGGCGAGACCATGGACACCCTCATGGCCATCCGGCACGCCCGGGAGCAGGGCGCCAAGGTGCTGGCGATCTGCAACACCCACGGGTCGACCATCCCGCGCGAGTCCGACGCGGCGCTCTACACGCACGCCGGCCCCGAGGTCGCGGTGGCGTCGACCAAGGCGTTCCTCGCGCAGATCACCGCCGCGTACCTGCTGGGCCTGTACCTCGCGCAGCTGCGGGGCAACAAGTTCGCGGACGAGATCGGCGAGATCCTCGAGGACCTGCGCGCCATGCCCGCCAAGATCCAGGAGGTCCTGGACCGCGCCGGCCGCGTCCGGGAGATCGCCCGCTGGATGGCCGACACCTCCTCCGTGCTGTTCCTCGGCCGGCACGTCGGCTACCCGGTGGCGCTCGAGGGCGCCCTCAAGCTCAAGGAGCTCGCGTACATCCACGCGGAGGGCTTCGCGGCCGGCGAGCTCAAGCACGGCCCGATCGCGCTCATCGAGCCCGGCCAGCCGGTGTTCGTCATCGTGCCCTCGCCGCGCGGCCGCGACTCGCTGCACTCGAAGGTCGTGTCGAACATCCAGGAGATCCGGGCCCGCGGCGCCCGCACGCTGGTCATCGCGGAGGACGGCGACGACGCGGTGAAGGCGTACGCGGACGAGGTGTTCTTCGTGCCGCAGAGCCCGACGCTGCTCGCGCCGCTGCTGTCCGTGGTGCCGCTGCAGGTGTTCGCGTGCGAGCTCGCGACCGCCCGCGGCCTCGACGTCGACCAGCCCCGCAACCTCGCGAAGTCCGTCACGGTCGAGTAGTGGAGCTGCGGGCCGCGCAGGCCGACGTCGAGGCGGTCTCCCGCGCCTACGCGCGCCTGCACGGCATCCAGCGGACCGACGACTGGCTGCTGCTCAAGCTCGGCGAGGAGGTCGGCGAGCTCACGCAGGCGTACCTCGCGGCGACCGGCCGGTCCCGGCGGCCCGTCGCGGAGGGCGAGGCCGCGGTGCGGGCCGAGCTCGCCGACGTCCTCGCGCACGTGCTGCTGCTCGCCACCCGGCTCGAGGTCGACCTGGACGCCGCCCTGGAGGAGAAGTGGGGCCGCTGGCGTCCCCTCGTCGAGGAGCAGGACCGCCCGTGATCGTCGGGGTCGGCATCGACGTCGTCGACGTCGCGCGCTTCATGGCGACGGTCGAGCGGGTGCCCGCGCTGCGGGAGCGGCTGTTCACGGCGGAGGAGCGCGACCTCGCCCCCTCGTCGCTGGCCGCGCGGTTCGCGGCCAAGGAGGCCATCGCGAAGGCCCTCGGAGCGCCGGGCGGCATGTCGTGGCAGGACGCGACCGTGCGCCGCGTCCCCGGCGGGCCGCCGGAGGTCGAGGTGGTCGGCACGGTCGCGGCGCGGGCGGCCGAGCTCGGCGTCGCGCGGTTCCACCTGTCGATCTCCCACGACGCGGGCATCGCCTCCGCGATGGTGGTCGCCGAGTCCGCCTGACCCGGCCCGCGCCCTGCGCGCGCCGCCGAGAGGCCAGGACACGCCCGAGTTCGCGCTGTCGCGTCGGCATGTCCTGGCCTCTCGACGCCGCGCAGCGCGCGCGTGCGCTGTGCGTGCCCGCGCGCTGCGCGTGTGCGCGTGTTCTGCGTGTGCGTGTGCGTCTGCGCTGACCGTGCGCTCGCGCTGTGCGCGGCTCGCTGCCTCCGCGCCGAGACTCCAGGACGCGCCCGGGTTTCGTGCGGCTGCGTCGGCGTGTCCTGGCCTCTCGACGCTGCGCATCGCGCGTGAGTGCTGTGCGTGCCCGCGCGCTGTGCGTGTGCTGCGTGTGCGTGTGCTCGCGCTGTGCGCGGCTCGCTGCCTCCGTGCCGAGAGACCAGGACGCGCCCGGGCTTCGTGCGGCTGCGTCGGCGTGTCCTGGTGTCTCGGTGTGGGAAGCGAGCGGGACGGAGGGCTCGGGTACGGGGGCAGGCGGGTCGTGTAGGTGGGCGGGAAGGTCGGTTTCGTGGATGGCGGGTTGGGTACATGGGGCTGCGCGGGCACGCGGGGTCGAGAGGGCCGGCACGGGAGCCGGCGGATCGGTGGGGCCGGAACGGGAGCCGGCGGATCGGTGGGGCCGGAACGGGAGCCGGCGGGTCGGCAGGTCGGGCACGGGGGTCGGCGGGTCGGTGGGGCGGGCACGGGGCCGGTGGGTCGGCAGGTCGGGCACGGGAGCCGGTGGGTCGGCAGGTCGGGCACGGGAACCGGCGAGGGGGCGTCGGACCGAGGGGCGGGCGCGTCAGCGGGCGTGGGGCGGCCAGGGGTCGCCGGCGCGGTGCGGGCCGAGCGCGGCGCGGATCCAGGCGAGGGCGCGGGCCGGCGCACGGACGTCGTCGGCGGTGCACGTGATGACACGCCAACCCTCGTGCTCGAGGGCCTGCCGGCGCGCGACGTCGCGACGCCACGTCCGGGCGTCGGTGCGGTGCACGTCGCCGTCGTACTCGACGGCGAGGCGGCGGGCCGGGTAGCTGAGGTCGGGCAGCGCCACGAAGCGCCCGTCCGCGTCGAGCACCGGCCGGTTCACCTCGGGGCAGGGCAGCCCGTCGCGCACCAGCGTCAGTCGGAGCCGGGTCTCCTGGCACGAGTCGGTCCCGGCGCGGAGCAGCGGCAGCGCGCGCCGTAGCCGTCGCAGTCCGCGCGCACCGGCGTCCAGCCCCTCGACGGCCCTCGTCAGCTCGGGCAGCCCGACGCGGGCGTCCCGGCGACGGAGCAGTGCGTCTCCGGCGACGACGAGCTCGTCCACGTCCAGCTCCCCGGCGAGCTGGACCCAGAGCCGCGGCGCGGTGACGGCGGGGATGCCCCCGACGAGCACGACCGGCGCTCGCGGTCCCGACCGGCGGTGGCCCACGACGCCCCGGCGACGCGGCGGACGGGCGCCGGACCCGACCTCGACGTGCACGTCGTCCGGTCGCCGCAGACCGCGCGGGCGGTCGACGCCGAGCAGGTCGAGGGCCGTCGTGTGGCTGAAGACGGCCTGGGGCGGCAGCACGGGCAGGAGCTCCCGGCAGCGGGCGAGCAGGTCCGCAGGGGAGGGACCGGTGGCGCGCAGGCCGCGCGCCGGTCGTCGTAGCGCCGGGTCGCGCAGGTCCCGGGACGACAGCCCTGCGGCGCGACCCTCCGCGACCGTGAAGGACCGCCCGGCGAGGTCGTCGGGGAGAGCGGGCGCGGACCGGACCATGCGCCGGACCCTCTCGCACGGCAGCTCGACCACGCACATCGCCTGCCCCACCCTGTGGACGACCTCCCGCGACCGCAGCGCCCCGTCCGCGTCCCGGCACGACCGAGAGTCCAGGACACGCCGGCGATCTCGACGGATCCCGGGCGTGTCCTGGACTCTCGGTGAGCGGGTGAGCGGGTGAGCGGGTGAGCGGGTGAGGCGGTGAGCGGGCGCGCGGTCAGCGCAGGGCCGGGACGACCTCGCGCTCGAACAGCTCGATGCCCGAGCGGTCGTACGCCGCCTCGGCGAAGTACGTGATGGCGTACGTCATGCCGAGGGCCTCGAGCTCGCGCAGCTTCTCGACGATCTGCTCCGGCGTGCCGACCAGCGGGCCGTTGCGGAACTCCTCGGCGACGCCCGGCGCCTTGTCCGGCACGGTGCGTGCGTAGTGCTCCTCGACCCACGCGATGCGGTCGTCCACCTCGGCCTCGGTCGCGCCGATCACGACGTTGTAGTTGGCCGAGCGCGTGATCTCGTCGTAGTTGCGGCCGATCGCCGCGCAGTGCTCCTGCAGGACCTGCGACTTGTGGGCGAATCCGGCGGGCGTGCCGTCGAAGTTCGTGTACTGCGCGTGCTCGGCCGCGATCCGCAGCGTCTTGCGCTCGCCGCCGCCGGCGATCCACAGCGGCGGGCCGTCGACCTGGAGCGGCAGCGGGGAGAGCTGCGCGCCGTCGACCTGGTAGTGCGCGCCGTCGAGGGTCGCGACCCCGTTGGTCCAGAGCTGCTTCATGATCTGGACGCCCTCGTCCAGCATCGCGATCCGCTCGCCGGCGCGCGGGAAGCCGTAGCCGTAGGCGCGCCACTCGTGCTCGTACCAGCCGGCGCCGATGCCCATCTGGACGCGGCCGCCGGAGATGACGTCCGCCGTGGTCGCGACCTTCGCGAGGTAGGCGGGGTTCCGGTACGCCATGCAGGTGCACATCTGCCCGAGCTTCACGCGGCTCGTCGTGGCGGCGTACGCGTTCATGAGGCTCCAGGCCTCGTGCGTCGCCTCGCCGTTGGGCTCGGGGACGGCGTGGAAGTGGTCGTAGACCCAGATGGAGTCGAACGTGTCGCCGTCGTCGGCGTGCCGGGCGAGCCCGTTCATGACGGACCAGTGCTCGGCCGGCTCGATGCCGGTGAGGTCCTGCCGCCAGCCCTGGGGGATGAAGAGTCCGAAGCGCATGGGGCCGAACCTATCGCCGCCGGAGCCTGAGCGCCGCGCGACGAGGTCGGCCAGGATGGACGCATGATCATCGGGTACCCGGCGGCCCAGGTGCGTGCGGCGGAGGAGCCGCTGCTCGCGCGTGGCGTGCCGCTCATGCAGCAGGCGGCGGGCGGGCTCGCGACGCGGGTCCTGGCGGAGCTGGTGTCCCGCCGGGGCGCGGTCCGCGGGGCCACCGTGGTGACGCTGGTCGGCTCCGGGAACAACGGGGGCGACGCGCTGCACGCGGGTGCGGTCCTCGCCCGGCGGGGCGTGCGGGTGGTGGCGCTGTGCACGACGGGGACGCCGCACGCGGAGGGGCTGGCGGCGCTGCGGCGGGCCGGCGGGCGTGCGGTGCGCGTCGGGGACGCGAGGGACGCGGGGGACGGACGCCCGGGGGCGGGGGACGGGCCGGACCTGCCGGTCGTCTGGCTCGGTGACGCGGTCGCCGAGGCGTACGCCGCGGACGTCGTCCTCGACGGGCTGCTCGGCATCGGCGGCCGGGGCGCCCCGCGAGGCGTCGCCGGCCTGCTCACCGCCCTGCTCGCGGAGCTGCTCGCCGACGAGGGGTCCCCGGACGCACCCGGGCCGCTGGTCGTCGCCGTCGACGTGCCGAGCGGGATCGGGGTGGACGACGGCTCGCTGCCGGACGGCCCCGTGCTCCCCGCGGGGCTGACGGTGACGTTCGGGACGGCGAAGCCCGGGCTGCTGCTGCCCCCGGCGTCACGGCTGGCGGGGCGGCTCGCCGTCGTGGACCTGGGGCTGCCGCTGCCGGGCGCCCCGGCCGTCGCGCGGCTGGGGCCGGCCGACGTCGCCGCGCTGTGGCCGGTGCCCGGCCCGGGCGACCACAAGTACAGCCGCGGCGTGCTGGGCGTGGTGGCGGGCACGCCCACGTACCCCGGGGCGGCGGTGCTCTGCGTGTCCGCCGCTGTGCGGGCGGGAGTCGGGATGGTCCGGTACGTCGGGCCGGCGGCGGTGCGGCGCGCGGTCCTGGCGGCGCGCCCCGAGGTCGTCGCCGGCGAGGGCCGGGTGCAGGCCTGGCTGCTCGGCCCCGGGGTCGACCCCGCGCACGCGAAGCAGGCCCGCCGGGTCGGGGACGCGCTCGAGCGCGCGCTGACCGAGGGGCAGCCGGCGGTGCTCGACGCGGGGGCCCTGGCCCTGGCGCCCGAGACGCTCGCCCCGTGGTGCGTCCTCACCCCGCACGCCGGGGAGCTGGCGGCCCTGCTCACCCGCCTCGGCGAGGACGTGGACCGCGCGGCGGTGACGGCGGAGCCGCTGCGGTGGGCCCGCCGCGCCCACGAGCGCACCGGGGCGACGGTCCTGCTGAAGGGCAGCACCACGGTGGTCGCCGGTGCGGGCGGGGCGGTGTTCGCGCAGGCGGACGCGCCGGGGTGGCTCGCGACCGCCGGGTCGGGCGACGTGCTGGCGGGGCTGCTCGCCGCGCTGCTCGCGGGCCGGGCGGGCGACGTGCTCGCCGACCCCCCGCTCGCGGCCGCGCTCGCGGCGGCCGCCGCGCTCGTGCACGGGCACGCCGCGTCCGCCGCGGTCCCCGGCGGCCCCGTCGCGGCGCTGGACGTCGCGCACGCCGTGCCCGCCGTCGTGGCAGGGTTGCTCCGTGGCTGAGGACACCGACGTCGACCCGACCGGCACCACCGGCACCACCGGCTCGAACGGCACCGCCCGCGCCGCCGGGGCGGACCCCGTGCTCCCGCCGCTGCGGGACGACCTGCACCGCCGGGTCGCCGCGCTGCTCACCCCGGAGCCGGGCACGGACCGGCCGGCGCGCCGGCTGCTCGGGATCGCGGGGCCGCCCGGGGCCGGCAAGTCGACGCTGTCGGCCCAGATCCTCGCCGCGTTCGCGGGCTCGTGCGTCGTCGCCCCGATGGACGGGTTCCACCTGGCGCAGACCGAGCTGGAGCGGCTCGGGCGGCAGGACCGCAAGGGCGCCCCGGACACGTTCGACGCGGCCGGGTACGTCGCGCTGCTCCGGCGGCTGCGCGCGGCCGTACCCGGCGAGACGGTGTACGCGCCCGAGTACCGGCGCGACCTGCGCAACGGGATCGCCGGGGCGATCGCCGTCCCGGCCGACGTGCCGCTCGTCATCACGGAGGGCAACTACCTGCTGCTGGACGACCACGGGTTCGGCCCGGTGCGGGGCCTGCTCGACGAGTGCTGGTACGCCGAGCTGCCGGAGTCCGTGCGGGCGGAGCGGCTGGTGGCGCGTCACCGGCTGTTCGGCAAGGCCCCGGAGGCCGCGTACGCCTGGACCCACGGCCCGGACCAGCGCAACGCCGACCTCGTCGCCGGCACCCGCGACCGCGCGGACGTGGTGGTGACGGTCGACTGAGGGCCGGGCGCGTCGCGCCGGGAGGGCCCTGTCGGTGCGCCCGCCCGCGCCGGATCGGACCGGCTCGCGCCGGCTCACGTCGGCCCGTGCGCCCGCCGGTGGGAGACTGGGGCGGTGAGCCTGTTCCCCGCCCGCGCCGTGGTCGACCTCTCGGCGATCCGCGACAACGCCCGCACCCTCGGGGACCTCGCGCCGACGGCCCAGGTGATGGCGGTCGTCAAGGCGGACGCGTACGGCCACGGCCTGGTGCCGGTCGCGCGCGCCGCGGTGCAGGGCGGCGCGACGTGGCTCGGGGTGGCGCAGCTCGGCGAGGCCCTCGCCCTGCGGGAGGCGGGGATCACCGCCCGCGTGCTCACCTGGTTGTACGCCCCCGGCGCGCCGCTGACCGAGGCCGTCGCCGCGGACGTGGACCTGTCGGTCGCCGCCCCGTGGGCGCTCCAGGAGGTCGCCGCGTCGGCGCGCGTCACGGGCCGGACGGCGCGCGTGCACCTCAAGGTCGACACGGGCCTGGGCCGCAACGGTCTGACCCCGGCGGACCTGCCCGAGGTGCTCGACGCGGCCCTGCGGCTGGAGGCCGAGGGCGTGCTGCGGGTGGTCGGCCTGTGGTCGCACCTCGCGTTCGCCGACGAGCCGGGGCACCCGACGCTGCACCGGCAGGCGGCGGCGCTGCGGGCGGCGGCGGACGACGCGGAGGCGCGCGGCGCGCGGCTCGAGGTCCGCCACATCGCGGCGTCGGCGTCCACGCTCACCGACCCCGAGCTGCACCTGGACCTGGTGCGGCCCGGCATCGCGCTGTACGGGCTCACCCCCGTGCCGCAGCTCGGCGGCCCGGAGCGGTTCGGGCTGCGCCCGGCGATGACCGTCGAGGCCGAGCTGGCGACCGTGAAGCGGGTCCCCGCCGGCCACGGCGTCTCCTACAGCCACCACTACGTCACGGACCGCGAGACGACGCTCGGCGTGGTGCCGCTCGGGTATGCGGACGGCGTGCCGCGGCACGCCTCCGGCGTCGACGGCGCGCCCGGGGCCCCGCTGGGCGTGCACGGGCGGCGGCTCGCGATCGCCGGCCGGGTCTGCATGGACCAGGTCGTGGTGGACCTGGGACCCGACGCCACCGAGTCCGCGGGCGACGTGGTCGAGCTGTTCGGCACGGGCGCCGACGGCGGCCCCACCGCGCAGGACTGGGCGGAGGCGTGCGGCACCATCTCCTACGAGATCGTGACGCGGCTCGGCGCCCGCGTCCCGCGCGTGCACGTGGACCCCGAGGCGCCGGGCGGCACGGGAGGAGAACGGTGAGCGGGCAGGACGGGACGACGACGGTGGCCGAGGTCGCGGTGGAGCTGGCGGACGCGGACGCGACGCGCGCGTACGGCGCGGCGCTCGCGGGGCTGCTGCGGCCGGGCGACCTGGTGGTGCTGACCGGCGACCTCGGCGCCGGCAAGACGACCCTCACGCAGGGGATCGGGCAGGGGCTGCACGTGCGGGGCGCGGTCGCGTCGCCGACGTTCGTCATCGCCCGGGTGCACCCGCCGCTGCCGCGCGACGACGGCACGACCGGCCCGGCCCTGGTGCACGTCGACGCGTACCGGCTCGGATCGCTCGACGAGGTCGACGCGCTCGACCTGGACGCCTCCCTGGACGAGTCCGTGACCGTCGTGGAGTGGGGGGCGGGCCTCGTGGAGTCGCTGGCCGCCGACCGGCTCGAGGTCGCGCTGCGGCGCCCCCGCGGTGCGGTGGCGGACGCCGAGGACGCCGCCGCCGGGGTCCGGACCGTCACGGTCCGCGCACATGGCGACCGCTGGCACGGCGTGCCGCTGCCCGGCTGACGGCCGGCGCCACCCGGACGCCCGTCCGACCCCGAACCCCCGACCACGCCCCGGGCCGTCCCGCCCGGACCCCACCCGGAAGGAACCCCACCGGTGCCCGTCCTCGCGCTCGACACCTCCGCCGCTGCGTCCGCCGCCGTCGTCGACGACGCGGGCCGCACCCTCGCCACCCGTTCGTCCGGGGAGACGCGCCGGCACGCCGAGGCCCTCACCCCGCTGCTCGACGCGGTGCTGGCGGAGGCCGGCGTGGCGCGCACGGAGCTCACGGCGGTCGTCGCCGGGACCGGGCCGGCTCCCTTCACGGGGCTGCGCGTCGGGCTCGTCACGGCCCGGACGCTGGGACTGGCGCTGGGGGTCCCGGTGCACGGCGTGTCCTCCCTCGACGCCCTGGCGCTCGCGACGGTCCGCGCGCTGCAGCCGGCGGGGGAGGTGCTCGTGGTCACCGACGCGCGGCGCCGCGAGGTGTACTGGGCGCGCTACCGGGCGGTCGTGGGCGCGGGCACGGACGCGACCGTCGAGGTGGTCGACGGCCCGGGGGTGGACGCGCCCGCGGACGTCGCGGCCCGGGAGGTCGAGGGGCTCGTGGTGGCGGGCGCCGGCACCGCGCTGTACCCGGAGCTGCTGCCGGCCACGCCGGGGACGCCGGCCGACGTCGACCCGGCCGACCTCGCGCGCGTCGCCCTGGCGCGGCTCGCGGTCGCGGGCGAGGGCACCGTCCTGCCGACGGAGCCGCTGTACCTGCGCCGGCCGGACGCGGTGCCGCCGGCCCCGGGCAAGCGGGTGCTGGGGTCGTGACCGTGCGGCTGCGGCCGCTGGTGCCCGCCGACCTGGACGACCTGGAGGCGATGGAGCACGCGCTGTTCGGCGCGGGCGCGTGGTCGCGGGCGTCGCTCGCGGAGGAGCTGGACGGGGCGGGGCGCTGGTACGTGGGGGCCGAGGACGCCGCGGGTCGACTCGTCGGGTACGCGGGCCTGTGGTTCGACGGCTGGGACGCCCAGGTCATGACCATCGGCACCCGGCCGGACGCGCAGGGCCGCGGCGTGGGGCGCGCCCTGCTGGACGCCCTGCTGGGCCGCGCGCGCGAGCTGCGCGCCGGGGACGTCCTGCTGGAAGTGCGGGTCGACAACGAGCCGGCGCTGCGGCTGTACGAGCGCGCGGGGTTCGAGCGGTTCGGCCGGCGCCGCGGCTACTACCAGCCGGAGAACGTGGACGCCTGGACGATGCGGCTGCGCCTGGCGGGCGCCGCGCCGGCCGGCGGGGACGACGCGGGCAGGGATGACGCGGGCGGGCAGCCGGCGTCGCTGTGACGCGGCTGCCCGCCCGTGACGGTGCGGGACGGCTCAGACGGTACGGGCGACGTCCTCGAAGTCGAGGCGCGTCTGGCGGGGGTGCGACGCGGGCACGCCGAGGCCCTCGCGGTCGGCGGGCTCGGTGCCGACGTTCATGACGATGATCGAGCGCCACGACGTGCCGGCGAACAGGTCGGCGTCGAGCCCGGCGGCGTCGAAGCCGGTCATCGGGCCGACGTGCAGCCCGGCCGCGCGCAGGCCGACGATGAGGTAGCCGGCCTGCAGGAACGCGTTGTCACGGGACATGCGCTCGCGGACCGCCTCGGCCCCGGCGAGGTTGTCGCGCGCGCCGGCCATGTGCGGCGCGAGCCGGGGCAGGTGCTCGTGGAAGTCGAGGTCGGCGGCCACGACGATGCTGAGCGGCGCGAGCTGGGTCTTGGCCTTGTTGCCGTCGGCCATGTGCGTCACGAGGCGCTCGCGGGCCTCCGGGGTGCGCACGAGGAGCAGCCGCAGCGGCAGGGTGTTCATCGCGGTGGGGCCCCAGCGGACGACGTCCCACACGGCGCGGACCTGCTCGTCGGTGACCTCGCCGTCGGCGAAGCTGTTGACGGTGCGGGCGGACCGGAACACGAGGTCGGCGATCTCGGCGGGGACGCGGAGCTCGCTCGGGGCGGTGTCGATGCTCATGACTGGTTGAATCCGCAACCAATCCGGGGCATTCCGGTTGCCTGAGTGAACCGTGTCACACGGCGCCCGCGGAACGCTCCCGCAGCCCGACCTAGGATGGTCCCCATGCCCGAAGCGCCGCTCGTCCTGGGGATCGAGACGTCCTGCGACGAGACCGGGGTCGCCCTGGTCCGCGCCCACCCCGACCGCAGCGAGCTGCTGGTCGACGCCGTCGCGTCCTCGATGGACGAGCACGCGCGATTCGGCGGGATCATCCCCGAGATCGCCTCCCGCGCCCACCTCGAGGCGATGGTGCCGACCGTCGAGCGCGCGCTCCACGAGGCGGGCGTGACGCTCGCGGACGTCGACGCGGTCGCCGTGACCGCCGGCCCGGGGCTCGTCGGGTCGCTGACCGTCGGCACCGCCGCCGCCAAGGCGCTCGCCTACGGCCTCGGCAAGCCGCTGTACGGCGTCAACCACGTCATCGGCCACGCCGCCGTCGACGAGCTCGTGCACGGCCTGTTCCCCGACCGGGTCATGGCGCTCGTCGTCTCCGGCGGGCACTCCAGCCTGCTGCTGGTCGACGACGTCGTCACCGGCGTGCACGAGCTGGGCTCCACGCTCGACGACGCCGCGGGCGAGGCGTTCGACAAGGTGGGCCGCCTGCTCGGCCTGCCGTACCCCGGCGGCCCCCACATCGACCGCCTGGCGCGCGAGGGCGACCCGACGGCGATCCGGTTCCCGCGCGGGCTGACGGCCGCGAAGGACCAGGAGAAGCACGCGTACGACTTCTCGTTCTCCGGGCTCAAGACGGCCGTGGCCCGCTGGGTCGAGGCGCGGCAGGACGCCGGCGAGGAGATCCCGCTGGAGGACGTCTCCGCGTCGTTCGCGGCCGCGGTGGCCGACGTGCTCACCGCCAAGACCATCGCGGCGTGCCGGCGGCACGGCGTGGACACGCTCGTCGTCGGCGGCGGGTTCTCCGCCAACTCCCAGCTGCGCGACCTCGCGGCCGAGCGCTGCGCGGAGGCCGGCATCGAGCTGCGCATCCCGCCCATCCGGTACTGCACCGACAACGGCGCGATGATCGCCGCGCTCGGGGCCGCGGTGGTCCGGCGCGGGCTGCCCGCCTCGGACTTCGGCATCGGCGTGGACTCGACGATGCCGCTGGAGACCGTGACGGTCTGAGACCGGCGTCCCGGCCGGGCTACAGCGGCCGGCCGGCCCGCATCTCGGCCACCAGCGACGCGACCACCGCGTCGAGCTCCCCGGCGTTCCGGCGCGCCACGGCCCGCTGCCGCTGGTACGACGCGCCCTTGCGGAGGATGACCCGCACCGCGTCCAGCTCGGCCGCGCAGCCCAGGCGCTCGGCCACGGGCTCCAGGTCGCGCAGCAGCCGCGCGACCGCGTCGGTGACGAGCTCCTCCTCGCCGGCGGCGTCGGTGATGATGATGGCGTCCATGCCGTAGCGGGCCGAGCGCCACTTGTTCTCCTGGGCGAACCACGGCGGGATCGTCGGCAGCGTCCGCCCGCTGTCGAGCAGCGTCGAGAAGTGCTCCACCAGGCAGTGCGTGAGGGCGGCGAGCGCCGTGACCTCCAGCAGGGTGGGGGAGCCGTCGCAGATGCGGGTCTCGACCGTGCCGAACCGCGGGGACGGGCGCACGTCCCAGCGCACCTCGTCGAACGCGTCGATCACGCCGGTGTGGAGCATGTCGCCGACGTACGCCTCGAGCTGCTCCCACTGCTCGAACTGGAACGGCAGCCCCGCCGTGGGCAGCTGCTGGAACATCAGGGCCCGGTTGGACGCGTACCCGGTGTCCTTGCCGCCCCAGAACGGGCTGGAGGCCGACAGCGACTGCAGGTGCGCGAAGCAGGTCAGCAGCGCCCGGGAGATCGGCAGCACCTTGGCGCGGTCCTCGATGCCGACGTGCACGTGCACGCCGTAGATGAGCATCTGGCGGCCCCACCACTGCGTGCGGTCGATGAGCGTGGCGTACCGCTCCTTGTCGGTGACCTTCTGCTGCGCCCAGCGGGCGAACGGGTGCGTGCCCGCGCTCATGAGCTCGACGCGCAGCGGGTCCGTGACGGTGCGGACCTCGTCGATCGCGCGCTGCAGGTCGGCGCCCGCCTCGCCGACCGTCCGGCAGACGCCGGAGACCACCTCGACGGTGTTGAGCAGCAGCTCCTGCTTGATGGCCGGGTGCTCGGCGCCGTCCGCGGGCCGCACCGCGTCGAGCACCGTGCTGGCGACCTGCCGGAGGTCGCCGGAGTCGGCGTCGACGAGCGCGAGCTCCCACTCGATGCCGACGGTGGACCGCTCCGACCGCGCGAACGGCAGCCGCGCCGGCGCCGTCATGCGCCGACCGGCTCGACGAGCAGCACCTGCTGCTGCCCGGCGACCCGGGTCAGCACGATCGTCGCGGGGACGGAGCCCCGCAGGTCGAGCTGGCGCCGGAGCTGCTCGGGCACGACCGCGGTGCCGCGCTTCTTGATCGTCAGCGCGCCGACGTCCCGCTCGCGCAGGTACGCCCGCAGCCGCTTGAGGCCGAACGGCAGGTCGTCCAGCACGCGGTAGGCCGTCGCGAACGGCGTGGCGTGCAGCGCGTCCGAGGTCACGTAGGCGATGGTGCGGTCCAGCAGCCGGCCCTGCACGCCGGCGACGACCTCCGCCACCAGCCCGGCGCGGATCACCGCGCCGTCGGGCTCGTACAGGTACGCGCCGACCGGGCCGACGGGAGGGTGCGGGTCGGCGGTCGCGTCGCCGCCGCGCAGCAGCACGGACCCGCCGGAGCCCCCGAGCAGGAGCGCGGACCGTCCCGGTCCCTCCGGGGCGAGCGGGCCGAACCACAGCCCGAGCTCGACGACGTCGCCGTCCACGGACACCCACTGCGCCTCGGCGTCGTCCGGCAGCGCGCTGTGCGGGACGCCGGGCCCGAGCTTGAGGCCGAGCGCGGGCACGCGCGCCCGCAGGGCCAGCACGGCGTCCAGCGGCGGGGCGTACGCCGCGGGGTCGAACACCCGGCTGCCGCCCGCCGTGCGCCGCGCGGGGTCGGCGTACACACCGTCGACGCCCTCGGCCTCCAGGTCGACGCCCAGCCCGTCGCCGTGGCGCACCTCGGCCTCCGGGAAGTGGCGCAGGTTGACCGTCGCGAGCGCGGCGGTCGTCTCGTCCGCGTCCACGGCCAGCACCCGCAGGCCGACGCCGGCGAACGCCATCGCGTCCGCACCGATCCCGGACGTGAGGTCCGCCACGCGCTGCACGCCCGCGGCCTGGTACCGGCGGGCGTGCTGCGCCGCGACGACCAGGCGGGTGGCCTGCTCCAGCCCGGCGGGCGTGAACAGCATGCCGTCGGCGAACTCGCCGAGCTTCGCGTGCGCCCGCGCGCGCAGCCGGGACTGCGTGAGCGCGGCCGCGACGAGGTCCGCGGGGAACCCGTCGCGCCGCAGCCGCTCCGACAGCGCCATCGCGTGCTGCTCGTCGTAGGGGGGCAGCGCCGACAGCAGGGCCCAGCCCTCGGGGCTGAGCAGCTTGGCGAGGCCGGACGCGTCCATGCCGCGATCCTCGCACGACGCGCCCACGCGGACGCGGCGCCCGGGGTCGTCGTTGGCACTCGCCTTGACCGAGTGCTAACGGGTTCCTAGAGTGCTGATCGGCACTCTCGTACCGGGAGTGCCAACCGCCCCGCACGGCCGCCGGCACCCGCGACGACGGCCGGCCGTGAGCACGGTGCGGCAACGGACATCAGGCAGCACTCACACGCGAAGGGGAGGTCCGCTGTGTCGGTCTCCATCAAGCCGCTCGAGGACCGCATCGTCGTCAAGACGCTCGAGGCGGAGCAGACGACCGCCTCCGGTCTGGTCATCCCGGACAGCGCCAAGGAGAAGCCCCAGGAGGGCGAGGTCCTGGCGGTCGGCCCGGGCCGTGTCGACGACAACGGCAACCGCGTCCCGCTCGACGTGGCCGTCGGCGACAAGGTCATCTACAGCAAGTACGGCGGCACCGAGGTGAAGTACGACGGCGAGGAGTACCTGATCCTCTCCGCCCGCGACATCCTCGCGATCGTCACGAAGTGACACCGCGCCGGCCCTGAGCGGCCGGCCGGCGTCCGGGGCCCCTCTCCGCGCTGCGGAGGGGGGCCTCGGCGCGTCCGGGGGTCGTCGCCGGGTAGGCCCCGCGTCCGGGGCCCCGTCGTGCCCGGACCGCGCCGCACGCACGACGAGGCCCCCTCCGCACGCGGATGGGGGCCTCGTCGTCGTGATCGGCGACCGGGCGGTATCGCACCGCGGCGGTCGCCACGTCAGGGGGAGCCGGGGTCAGACCACCTGGCTCTGGGTGCGGCCGGCGGCGAGGACGGCGGCGCGCTCGTCCTCGGACAGCCCGCCCCACACGCCGTACGGCTCGCGGACCGCGAGCGACTGCTCGCGGCACTCGTTGATGACCGGGCAGGTCGCGCAGATGGCCTTGGCCGCCTCGGCGCGGCGGCGGCGCGCGGCCCCGCGCTCGCCCTCGGGGTGGAAGAACAGGTCCTGGTCGGCGTCCCGGCAGGCGCCCTCGTACTGCCACTCCCAGAGCTCCATCACGGGGCCCGGGAGGCGAGAGATCTCGGCCATGTGCTCCTCCATACCTCCGGCGGCGCGAGCCACCGGGCTGATCGTGCGAGTGAGGCGGTCCGTCCGCCTCTGGGACCTCCGTCCCTGGTGCGGCGTCGAACTGCACTGCTGGAGACAGTACAACCGCGCCAGGAGTTGTTCAAGACCGTGTCGCGATCTGGCGTGAAGCGATTCGTGACGGGCCTCACCTGCGTTGACGCGTTCTCGACGCGAACCGTCCGGCGCCGGGTCGGTCGCCGATCGCGCCGTCGCCGGTGGAAACCGCGCCACATCCCCGGCAGAATCGGCGGGGCGCGAGGACGACGGGCGCGGACGAGACGGGCGAGATGCAGATCGACGACGACGGCGGCACGGCGGGGCGGGCACCTTCGGTGGACCCGCACGCCACCGACGCGACCGAGCGGGCCGACCCCGCCGGACCCGTCGACCCCGCCGACCCGGGTGAGACCGCCGACCCGGGTGAGACCGCCGACCCGGACGAGACCACCGGCCCGGACGAGACCACCGGCTCGGACGGGTCGCCGGCCCCGGACGCCGGCGACGCCGCGCCGACGCTGACCGTGGCCGCCGTCGCGGGGCGGCTCGGGGTGGCGCCCGCGACGCTGCGCACGTGGGACCGCCGCTACGGCCTGGGCCCGTCCGAGCACACCGCCGGCGCGCACCGCCGCTACAGCGCGGCCGACCTGGCACGGCTGATGAGGATGCGGGCCCTGACGCTGGACGGGGTGCCGCCGTCGGACGCCGCGCGCCTCGCCCGGGAGGGCGCCCCGCAGGAGCCGGTGGTGCGGCACCTGTCCGCCGTGCCCGACCTCGTCGGCGGTGCGGAGGGTCCGGGCGCCGCCCGAGGTGCCGGCGTGACGTCGCTCGGTGCCCTGCGGCCGCCGCCCCGCGCCGACCGGCCCGCCACCCCCACCGCCGTGATCGACGCGGCGCTGCGCGCGGACGCCGGCGAGGTCGCCCGCCTGCTCGCCCTGCCCGCCGGCGCCGACCTGACGCGGTGGTGGTCGGACCTGGTCGCACCCGCCCGGGCTGGGATCGCCTCCCGCACGGTGCTGGCGCGCCCCGGCGACGAGCCCGACGCGCTCGTGGTGGCCGCGGCCCTCACGGTGCTGCGGGACCGCTCGGGCCGGGTGCCGGCGCACCCGTCGCGCCGGCGCATCGCGCTGCTGATGGCCGCGCCCGGGGAGCCGCGGCCGCTGTCGCTGCACGTGCTGGCCGGCGCGCTGGCGGACGCGGGCGTGGACGCGCGCGTCGTCGCGGGCCCCACCGGTCGGCACCGGTTGCTGGAGATCACCGCGATGACGTCGCCGTCGGCGGTCGTGCTCACGAGCGAGCAGCCCGCGCCGGACCTCGCCACGCTGGCGGCGCTCGTCGAGCAGCACCCGGAGCTGCCGGTCTTCGCGATGGTGCCCGACGAGGCGTCCCCGGCCGTGCCGCGCGGGCCGGAGGTCTACCGGGTCCGCACGGTCCCGGGGCTCGTGCACGAGGTGCTCGCGGTCTGCCGGTGACCGATCCGTGACCCGTTCGCGCTAACGTCCCGCCCGATCCGGCCGATACACCTAGAAGCCGGGTCCGCCAGGACCGGGCAGAGGCGGAAGGCGGAGGTCGATGGCTGGCGTCGTGGTGTGCCACGGGTCGACGGCGGTGCGGGAGCGCATCGTCCTGACGGCACTGGGGGTCCCCTCGCTCGCGCCGGTCCGCGCCGCAGCCACGGTGGAGGAGCTGGTCACGCTCGCCCGCCGCGTGCCCCCGACGATCGTGCTGCTCGACGCGCACCTGCCGTCGCCCGGCCCGGTCGAGGCGATCCGCAGGCTGCGGGCCGTGCCGTCCCAGTCGACGGTCGTCATGCTGGCGGTGCCGGGCGACGAGATCGCGCTGGACCGGGCGATCGCCCTGGGTGCGCGCGGCTACCTCGCCCCGGACGTCGGCCGCGCGGAGCTCGCCGCGGTCGCCGCCCACATCCTCGCCAGCCCGGCACTGCCCGCCGGTGTCCCGGACGCGGTCGCGGCGCACGGTGCCGTCGCCAGCGCCCCCACGCCCGCCGTCGCACGGGCGGAGCTGCCGGTGCAGGCCGGCGCGTCCCGCGACGAGGTCTCGCTGACCAAGCGCGAGGTCGAGGTGCTGGTCGGCATGAGCAACGGCCGGTCGAACGCCCAGATCGGGCAGGAGCTGTTCCTGTCCGAGGACACCATCAAGACCCACGCCCGCCGGCTGTTCCGCAAGCTCGGCGCGGCGGACCGGGCGCAGGCCGTCGCGATCGGCCTGCGGCGCGGCCTCATCCGCTGACGCGGGGCGTCGCGGAGGTCACCTCCCCGGCGTCCGGGTGCCGTCGGGAACCGCCGTATCATCGGGGGATGACCGACCTGGGTACCCCTGGATCCGCCGCGCCTGCCGACCCGTTCGGCTTCATCGGTCTCACCTACGACGACGTCCTGCTCCTCCCGGGCGAGACCGACGTCATCCCGAGCGAGGTCGACACCACGACCCGCCTCACGCGTGAGATCTCCCTGTCGATCCCCCTGGTGTCCGCCGCGATGGACACCGTCACCGAGTCGCGCATGGCCATCGCGCTCGCCCGCCAGGGCGGCATCGGCGTGCTGCACCGCAACCTCTCGATCGAGGCGCAGGCCCACCAGGTCGACCTCGTGAAGCGCTCCGAGTCCGGCATGGTGTCCGACCCCGTCACCGTGGGTCCCGACGCCACGCTCGCCGAGCTCGACGCCCTGTGCGCGAAGTACCGCGTCTCCGGCCTGCCGGTCGTGGACGACGACCGCCGGCTGCTCGGCATCATCACCAACCGCGACCTGCGCTTCGTGCCGCCGGCCGAGTTCGCCACCCGGCGGGTGCGCGACACGATGACGTCGATGCCGCTGGTCACCGGGCCGGTCGGCATCTCGAACGACGACGCCGCGGCGCTGCTCGGCAAGCACAAGGTCGAGAAGCTGCCGCTGGTGGACGCCGACGGCCGCCTGCAGGGGCTCATCACCGTCAAGGACTTCGTGAAGTCCGAGCAGTACCCGCTCGCCACCAAGGACGCGTCCGGCCGCCTGGTCGTCGCCGCGGCCGTCGGGTTCTTCGGCGACGCCTGGGACCGCGTGACCGCGCTCGTCGAGGCCGGTGTGGATGCGCTCGTCGTCGACACCGCCAACGGCCACGCCCGGCTCATGCTCGACATGGTGCGCCGCATCAAGTCCGACCCGGCCACGCGGCACGTGCAGGTCATCGGCGGCAACATCGCGACCCGCGAGGGCGCGCAGGCGCTGGTCGACGCGGGCGTGGACGCGGTCAAGGTCGGCGTCGGCCCGGGCTCCATCTGCACGACGCGCGTGGTCGCGGGCGTCGGCGTGCCGCAGGTCACCGCGGTCTACGAGGCGTCGCTGGCGGCCAAGCCGGCGGGCGTCCCGGTCATCGCGGACGGCGGCCTGCAGTACTCGGGCGACATCGCCAAGGCCCTCGTGGCCGGCGCGGACAGCGTCATGGTCGGCGGGCTCATCGCCGGCTGCGACGAGTCCCCGGGCGACCTGGTGTTCGTCAACGGCAAGCAGTTCAAGCGCTACCGCGGCATGGCGTCGCTCGGCGCGATGCAGAGCCGCGGGGACCGCCGGTCGTACTCCAAGGACCGCTACTTCCAGGGCGACCTCACCGACGACGAGATCATCACCGAGGGCATCGAGGGCCAGGTCCCGTACCGCGGCCCGCTCGCGGCGGTCGCGCACCAGCTGGTCGGCGGCCTGCACCAGTCGATGTTCTACGTCGGCGCGCGCACGATCCCGCAGCTGCAGCAGCGCGGGAAGTTCGTCCGCATCACGCCGGCGGGCCTCAAGGAGAGCCACCCGCACGACGTCCAGATGATCTCGGAGTCCCCGAACTACACGGTGCGCTGACCCGCACGTCGCGCCTCCCGCCGCGAGGTCGTCACCAGCGGCCGAGGTCGTCATGCCGGGCTGACGACCTCGGCCGGGACTGACGACCTCGCGGCCGTGCTCGGGCGGACGCGCGGACGGGGCCGGGTGCGCGTGCACCCGGCCCCGTCGCGTCGGCGGTCAGTCGCGGAAGGTCTCGATCTGCGCGCCCAGCTCGACCAGCCGCTCCTGCAGCTGCTCGTACCCGCGGGCGATGATGTCGACGTTGCGCAGCACGCTCGTGCCCTTGGCGGCGAGCATCGCCAGCAGGATCACCACGGCGGGCCGCAGCGCGGGCGGGCACGACACCTCCGCGCCGGACCAGTGCGTCGGGCCGGACACCTGCAGCCGGTGCGCGTCGAGCAGGCGCACGTCGGCGCCGAGCCGGGTGAGGTCCGTCAGGTGGATCGCCCGGCCCTCGTAGACCCAGTCGTGCACCAGCGTCGAGCCCGTCGCGCACGCGGCGATGACCGCGAAGAACGGCAGGTTGTCGATGTTGAGGCCGGGGAACGGCATCGGGTGGATCTTGTCCAGCGGCGCGCGCAGGTCGCTCGGGTGCACCGTGATGTCCACGAGCCGGGTGCGGCCGTTGTGGGCGGTGTACTCCGGCGACAGCGTGTACCGCAGGCCCATCTCGGAGAGCGTCGCGAGCTCGATCTCCATGAACTCGATCGGCACGCGGCCGACGGTGATCTCCGAGCCGGTGACGATGCCGGCGGTGAGCAGGCTCATCGCCTCGACCGGGTCCTCGGACACCGCGTACTCCACGTCGGCGTCGATCTCCGCCTTGCCGTGCACGGTGAGCGTGGTGGTCCCGATGCCGTCGACCCGCACGCCCAGCAGCTCCAGGAAGAAGCACAGGTCCTGGACCATGTAGTTGGGGCTGGCGTTGCGGATGGTCGTGACGCCGGGGCGCCGGGCGGCGGCCATGAGGGCGTTCTCGGTGACGGTGTCGCCGCGCTCGGTCAGCACGATCGACAGGTTCTCCGTGCCCGGGTCGGTGACGCGGGCCAGGTAGCGGCCGCCGCTGGCGGTGACGGACAGGCCGAACGGGCGCAGGGCGATCATGTGCGGCTCGACGGTGCGGGAGCCGAGGTCGCACCCGCCGGCGTACGGCAGCCGGAACTCGTCGTGCTGCCCGAGCAGCGGGCCGAAGAACATGATGATCGAGCGGGTGCGGCGGGCGGCGTCGACGTCGATGGCCTCGAGGTCGAGGTCCTTCGGCACGACGATCTCGAGGTCGTGGCCGTCGTTCGACCACGTGGCGCGGACGCCGACGGACCGCAGCACGTCGACGATGCGGTCCACCTCGACGATCCGGGCGACGTTGCGCAGGCGCGTGGTGCCGCGGTTGAGCAGCGAGGCGCACAGCAGCGCGACGGCGCCGTTCTTGGAGGTGTTGACGTCGAGCCGTCCCTCGAGGCGGACGCCGCCCTGCACGCGCAGGTGGGTGTGCTGGGGGCCGCCGAGGGTCACGATGGGGGCGTCGAGCGCCGCGCCGATGCGCGTGAGCATGTCGAGGCTGAGGTTCTGGGAGCCCTGCTCGATGCGGTGGACGGCGGACTGGCTGGTGCCGAGGAGCTCGGCGAGCTGGGTCTGCGTGAGGCCGCGGTGGCGGCGGGCGGACCGGACGAGCGAGCCCACGTGGGCGAGCTGCTCGGGGAGCGTGGGAGTCACGGGGGAGTTGGGCGCGGGGACGGCGGGGATCGTGCCGGTCGCGGTCTCGGAAGTCGTGGTCACCGACCGAACGTATCTCATGGATGAGATATCGGCGCGCCGCAGGATGGGGAGATCCTGTGTTCGACGCCGCCCTGCCACCGGCGGGACGTCACGGGTGAGGTGACGGCGCAGGTCAGGCGATCAGCGTGTCCTGCACCGGGCGGCCGGCGAACCGCAGGTCGCGGGCCGGGTCGTGCACGGGCGGGGCCAGGGGCCGGCGACCGCGGCTGGGCCAGGTGTGCTCCGCGCCCGGGCCGGGCAGGCCGCGCTCGTCGCGCCAGGCGTTGAAGGCCTCCGCCCACGCCCGGTGCGCGGTCACCTGGTAGTCGTGCAGGGACACGAGGTCGAGGTCCCCGAGGTGCGGGAACCGGCCGACGATCCGCTCCAGGACGTCGAGCGTGGCGACCACGTCCACGTCGGCGGTGTGCAGGCTGCCGGTGTCGACCACCTGGTAGACGCCGCACAGGTCGACCAGCTTGCGCTTGCCCCTGCGGTACCGGTCCTCCGCGCGGTCCAGCACCAGCGGGTCGATCACCGGCCGCAGCTCGCCGTCGAGGCGGTCCTCCACGGTGGGCAGGTGGTGGCGGCGCAGCTCGGCCTCCAGCAGGCACAGGTCGAACGACGCGTTGTAGGCGACCACGGGCACCCCGTCGCGGACGGCACCCGCGATGGCGTCCGCGATCTCGTCCAGCGCCGGGCGTGGCGCCGAGCCGTGCGCACGGGCGTGCTCGGTGCTGATGCCGTGGATCGCGCTCGCGGCCTCGGGGATCGGCACGCCCGGGTCGATCAGCCACGTCCGGACGTGCGTGCCGGCCGCGTCCCGCCGTACCAGCGCCGCGGTGACGATGCGGTCGCGGTCCACGTCGACGCCGGTGGTCTCCGTGTCGAAGCCCAGCAGGGGCCCGTCCGTCCAGGTCATGCGTCGTCCTCCTTCCTGCCCCGTCAGCATCGCACCGGCCACCCACGCGGCCGGGGAACCGGCCCCGGCCTGTCGCGGCCTGGCACGTCCTGTCACCGCCCGGGCCGTGCCGGACGGCCCGCGCCCGGCGAGATGCGGCCCGGCCCCGCGGGGGTGAGGGTGGGAGGAGCCCGCGGACAGCGGGGAGCACCCACCGAGAGGAGACGTCATGGCACGCCTGACCGGCCGGACCGTCGCGTTCCTGACCAGCAGCAAGGGCATCGAGGAGCCCGAGCTGACCGCGCCCTGGCAGGCCGTGGTCGACGAGGGCGGCACGCCCGTGCTGGTGTCCGCGGAGGCGGGCACGGTGAGCGCCGTCAACAACGACCTCGACCCGGGCGGCGAGTACCCGGTGGACCGCACGCTCGACCAGGTGTCGGCGGACGACGTCGACGCCCTCGTCATCCCGGGCGGCACCGTCAACGCCGACACCCTGCGCACGCAGGAGGGCGCGCAGGCGCTGGTGCGCGCGGTGGTCGGCGCGGGCAAGCCGGTCGCGGCGATCTGCCACGGCCCGTGGACGCTGATCGAGGCGGGCGTCGTGGACGGCGTCACGCTCACGTCGTACCCGAGCCTGGCGACCGACCTGCGCAACGCCGGCGCCGACTGGGTGGACCGCGAGGTCGTCGTGTCGCAGGCGGGCGGCAGCACCCTCATCACGTCCCGCAACCCCGACGACCTGCCCGCGTTCTGCGCGGCGGTCGTGGAGGCGGTCGCGGGCTGACCTCCGCCCCGCCGCTCCGGCGTGGGCGTGCCCGGCACCGGGGGCGCCCACGCCGGTAACCTGGGCCGGTGAGCAACGAGATCGAGATCGGCCGCGGCAAGCGGGGGCGGCGCGCGTACTCCTTCGACGACATCGCCGTGGTGCCCTCCCGGCGCACGCGGGACCCGGAGGAGGTCTCGGTCGGCTGGCAGATCGACGCCTACCACTTCGACCTGCCGGTGCTGGCGGCGCCGATGGACTCGGTCATGAGCCCGGCCACGGCCGTCGCGCTCGGCCGCGCGGGCGGTCTGGGCGTGCTCGACCTCGAGGGGCTGTGGACCCGCTACGAGGACCCCGAGCCGCTGCTCGCCCGGATCGCCGAGCTCCCGGCCGACGAGGCGACCGCCCGCATGCAGGAGATCTACGCGGCGCCGATCCAGCCGGAGCTGATCCGCCGCCGCATCGGCGAGATCCGCGACGCCGGTGTGACGGTGGCGGGCGCGCTGTCCCCGCAGCGCACGCAGGAGTTCTGGAAGGACGTGGTCGACGCCGGCGTCGACCTGTTCGTCATCCGCGGCACCACCGTGTCGGCCGAGCACGTCTCCGGCCGGGCCGAGCCGCTGAACCTCAAGCGCTTCATCTACGAGCTCGACGTGCCGGTGGTCGTGGGCGGCGCGTCAACGTACACCGCGGCGCTGCACCTGATGCGCACCGGCGCGGCGGGCGTCCTCGTCGGGTTCGGCGGCGGCGCCGCGCACACCACGCGCGTCTCGCTGGGGATCCACGCCCCGATGGCCACGGCGGTCGCGGACGTCGCGGCCGCGCGCCGGGACTACCTGGACGAGTCCGGCGGCCGGTACGTGCACGTCATCGCGGACGGCGGGGTGGGTCGGTCGGGCGACCTGGTGAAGGCCGTCGCGTGCGGGGCGGACGCCGTCATGCTCGGGGCCGCGCTCGCCCGGGCGACGGACGCGCCGGGCGGCGGCTGGCACTGGGGCCCGGAGGCGCACCACCCGGACCTGCCGCGCGGGGAGCGGGTGCACGTCGGGCAGGCGGGGACGCTGCAGCAGGTGCTGTTCGGCCCGGGGTCGACCGCCGACGGGTCGCTCAACCTCATCGGGGCGCTCCGCCGGGCGATGGCCACGACCGGGTACTCGGACCTCAAGGAGTTCCAGCGCGTCGAGATCGTGGTCTCGCCGTACCAGCCCCGCTGAGCCCGGCGGGCGGGGCGGCTGCCCGTTCCTGCCCGGATGTGTGTGGATCCGCGCCCGAGTCGGTTTGTTTGCTTGCGTTTCGGGCCTGACCTGCGCCATGCTGGACCCGCACCGCCGCCGGGCGACACCCGACGGCACGGGACCCTGACGGAGCGGACGTGTACGCAACCGAGCGCCAGCAGCAGATCCTCGCCGCCGCGCGGCGCGACGGGAGGGTCGACGTCGCGTCGCTGGCCGCCCGGCTCGACGTCACGCCGGAGACGGTCCGCCGCGACCTGACGGTGCTGGAGCGCCACGGCCTGGTCCGGCGCGTGCACGGCGGCGCCATCCCCGTCGAGCAGCTCGGGTTCGAGCCCGGTCTCGCCCAGCGCGAGGGCCTGCTCGCGGGGGAGAAGGACCGCATCGCCAAGGCCGCCCTCGACGAGCTGCCCGACGGCGGCTCGCTGATCCTCGACGCCGGCACGACCACCGTGCGCCTGGCGGAGCTCCTGCCGGCCGACCGCGAGCTCACCGTCGTCACGCACGCGCTGCCGGTCGCCACCGTGCTGGCCACCCGCCCCGGCATCACGCTGCACCTGGTCGGCGGGACGGTGCGTGGTCGCACCCTCGCCGCGGTCGGCACCTGGGCGCTGCGCGAGCTCGCCGACATCCGGGCCGACGTGGCGTTCCTCGGGACCAACGGGCTGAGCGTCGAGCACGGGCTCACGACGCCCGACCTCGCGGAGGCCGCGGTCAAGCGGGCGCTGGTGCAGGCCGCGCGCCGCATCGTGGTGCTGGCCGACCACAGCAAGCTCGGCCGGGAGGACTTCGCGCACGTCGCACCGCTCGCGGAGGTCGACACGCTGGTGACCGACGCGGGCGTGCAGCCCGAGGTCGCCGACGAGATCGAGGCCGCCGGTCCCCGGGTGGTGCGGGCGTGACCGGGTCGCGGGCGGCCGGGACGCCCCGCGTCGTCACCCTGACGCCCAACCCGAGCCTGGACCGGGCGCTCGACCTCGACGTCCTGCTGCCCGGCGAGGTCAACCGGGCGGTCGGCACGCACCAGCACCCCGGCGGCAAGGCGATCAACGTGTCCCGGGCGCTCGCGGTGCACGGCGTCGCGACCTGCGCCGTGCTGCCGTCGGGCGGCGCGGACGGCGCCCAGCTCGTCGCGCTGCTGGCGGCCCAGGGGGTGACCGCCCGTCCCGTGCCGGTGTCGGGCGACACCCGGTCCAACATCACGCTCACCGAGTCGAGCGGCGCGACCACCAAGATCAACGCCCCCGGGCCGGCGCTGTCCGCCGCGGAGGTCGACGCGCTGCTCGCCGCCGTGGAGGCCGAGGTGCTCGCGGGAGCCACGGCGGTCGTCGCCGCGGGGAGCCTGCCCGCCGGCGTCGACGACGCGTTCTTCACGCGGGTGGCCGACCTCGGTGCGCGGCACGGCGTCCCGGTGGTGCTCGACACGTCCGGCGAGCCGCTGGCCGCGGCCGTGCGGCACGGCGGCCTCGCGCTCGTGAAGCCCAACGACGAGGAGCTCGCCGAGCTCGCCGGCCGGGACCTCGTGACCGTCGGGGACGTGCTGGCCGCCGCCGCGACCGTGCGGGCCGCGGGGACCGACGCGGTGCTCGTCAGCCTCGGGGCGCACGGCGCGCTGCTCGTGACCGGTGGCGGATCCTGGTGGGCCGGGGGGCCGCCGCTGCTGCCCGTCTCCACGGTCGGCGCCGGCGACTCCACGCTCGCCGGGTACCTGGCCGCCCCCGGGGAGCCCGCCGAGCGGCTGCGGCGCGCCGTGGCGTGGGGACGCGCCGCCGTGCTGCTCCCCGGCACCGAGGCCCCGTGCCCCGCCGACGTCCGCCCCGGCGAGGTGGTGGTCGTCGCCGACCCCGACCCGGCCCTCGCCCTCAAGGAGCTCTGAGGGCCCGCCCGGGCCCGCAGCCCCCGAACCCGCACCCGCTCGCCCCCACCTCGACGGAGAGACCATGAGCACGCGCACCGAGTCCACCGCCCCTCCCGCCCCCGGGACGCTCCTGCACGGCGTGGGGGTGGGCCGGCGCGTCGCCGTGGGCCCGGTCGTGCGGGTGCAGCCCGCCCCGGCGGTGCCCGCCGACGCGCCCGTGGTGCGGGACGGCGCCCGCGTGCCCGAGGCCGACGTGCCCGACGCGGTCGTCGCCGCGTTCGCGGACGTCGCCGAGGCGCTGCGCGCGCAGGCCGACCGGGCGGGCGGGACCGTCGCCGAGGTGCTGGGCGCGACGGCGATGATGGCCGACGACCCCGCCCTGCGCGACCAGGTGCTCGCACGCGTGCGCGGCGGCGACCCGGCCGTCGGGGCCCTCGACGCGGTGGTCGGCCAGTTCGCCGCGATGTTCGAGCAGGCCGGCGGCTACCTCGCCGAGCGCGTGACCGACCTGCGCAGCGTCCGGGACCGCGTGGTCGCCCGCCTGGCGGGGCTGCCCGCCCCCGGCGTCCCCGAGCTGCGCGAGCCGTCCGTCGTCGTCGCCCGGGACCTGGCGCCGGCCGACACCGCCGCGCTCGACCTCGAGCGGGTGCTGGCGCTCGTCACCGAGGAGGGCGGCCCCACGGGGCACACCGCGATCATCGCCGGGCAGAACGGCATCCCCTGCGTGGTGCGCACCGCCGGCGCCGCGGGCCTGCCCGACGGGGTGGTGGTCGGGGTCGACGCCGCCGCGGGCACCGTGCTCGTGCAGCCCGACGACGACGCGCGCGCGGCGTTCGCGGCCCGCGCGGCGGCGGAGCGGGCGCTGGAGGACGACACCGCGCCGGGCGCCACCGCCGACGGGCACGGCGTCGCGCTGCTCGCCAACATCGGCACCGCCGAGGACGCGGAGCGGCTGTCCGCGACCGCAGCGGAGGGCGTCGGGCTGTTCCGCACCGAGGTGCTGTTCCTGGGCCGGCAGCGGGCGCCGACGGTCGACGAGCAGGCCGAGGTCTACGCGCGCGTGCTCCGGGCCGTCGGGCCGGGGCGCAAGGTCGTCGTGCGGACCCTCGACGCGGGCGCGGACAAGCCGCTGGCCTTCGCGAACCTCACCCCGGAGGAGAACCCGGCCCTCGGCGTGCGCGGCTACCGGCTGGTGCGCTCCGCGCCCGGGCTGCTGGCCGACCAGCTCACGGCGCTCGCGCGGGCGGGCCACGAGACCGGCACGGACCCCTGGGTGATGGCCCCGATGATCGCGACCGCGGGGGAGGCGCGGGCGTTCGCCGCCGCCGCCCGGGACGCGGGCCTGCGCACGGCGGGCGTCATGGTCGAGGTCCCGGCCGCCGCGCTGCGCGCCGCCGGCGTGCTCGACGAGGTGGACTTCGTCTCGCTCGGCACCAACGACCTGGCGCAGTACACGATGGCTGCCGACCGGCTGCGCGGCGAGCTCGTCGACCTGCTCGACGCGTGGCAGCCGGCCGTGCTGGAGCTCGTCGCCGCCACCGCGCGGGCGGGCGCCGGGCGCGACCGGCCCGTGGGGGTGTGCGGGGAGTCGGCGTCGGACCCGCTCATGGCGCTCGTCCTCACCGGGCTCGGCGTCACCAGCCTGTCGATGTCCCCGGCCGCGCTGCCCGCCGTGCGGTACGCGCTGCGCCGACACACCCTCGCGCAGTGCCGGGAGATGGCGGACGCGGCGCTCGCGGCGGCGGACCCCGCGGCGGCGCGGGCGGCGGTCACGGCGCGGGTGACGCCCGAGGCGCGGGCGGCGCTCGGGCTCTGACGCGCCGGCCGCGGGGAGCGGCCCCGGCGGTGTGCGGGCGTGGCCCGGTGCGGCCCGGCGACTCCCGCGGGGCGCGCGCGTACCCTGGCGCGCATGGTGCCCGACCACGGCGTCCTGGACCCGGAGACCGACCCGCTCGCCACCCTGGTGCTCGAGCCGGACGACCTGCGCGACCTCGCCCGGCGGGTGGTGACGTCGCCCGGTGCGGGCACCGCGACGCACCACGCGCCCTGGACCCGGGCGCCCCTGGCGACGCTGCCCGTGTCCACGCCCGACGACGTCGCCCGCGCCGCGCGCGCCGCCCGGGCCGCGCAGCGCCGGTGGGCGGCCGTCCCCGCGCGACGGCGCGCGGGCCTGCTGCTGCGCGTGCACGACCTGCTGCTGTCCCGGCAGAGCGACGTGCTGGACCTGGTGCAGCTGGAGAACGGCAAGGCGCGCGCCTCGGCGTTCGAGGAGGTCGCGGACGTCGCGCTCGTCGCCCGGCACCTGGGCCAGCGGGCGCCGGCGCTGCTCGCACCCGAGCGACGGCCGGGGCTGGTCCCGGGGCTGACGTCGGTGCGGGTCCGGCACGACCCGGTCGGGGTGGTCGGCGTCGTCGCGCCGTGGAACTACCCCCTCAGCCTGACGCTCGGCGACGTGCTGCCGGCGCTCGCGGCCGGGGACGCCGTCCTGCTGCGCCCGGACCCGCAGACGCCGCTGACGGCCCTGTGGGCGGTGGAGCTGCTCGAGGACGCCGGCATGCCGCCCGGGCTGGTGCAGGTGGTGCTCGGCGGCGGACCCGTCGTGGGCGCGGCCGTCGCCGACCACGTCGACCACCTGGTGTTCACCGGGTCCACGGCCACCGGCCGGGTGGTCGCGGCGCGCGCGGGGGAGCGGCTGGTGCCCACGACGCTGGAGCTCGGCGGCAAGAACGCGATGTACGTGGCGGACGACGTGGACGTGGAGGCCGCGGCCGAGGGGGCGGTGCGGGCGTGCTTCGGCGGCACGGGCCAGCTGTGCGTGTCGGTGGAGCGGCTGCTGGTGCACGAGGCCGTCGCGGACGCGTTCCTGGCGGCGTTCGTGCGGCGCACGCGCGCGCTGCGGATCGGCGTGGGGCTGGACTACCGGTCGGATGTCGGGTCCCTGACCTCCGCGGAGCAGCTCGCCCGGGTGGTGGAGCACGTGGAGGACGCCCTGTCGGGCGGCGCGCGGGTCCTGGCCGGGGGGCGGCACCGGACGGACGTCGGCCCGTACGTGTACGAGCCGACCGTGCTCGAGGGCGTGGGCGCCCATGCGCGGGCGTTCCGGGAGGAGACGTTCGGGCCCGTCGTGGCGGTGCAGCGGGTCGCGTCCGACGACGAGGCGGTCGCGGCGGCCGACGACTCGTCATCCGCGCTGCACGCGAGCATCTGGACGCGGTCCGCGCGCCGGGGGCAGGCGCTCGCCGCGCGGCTGCGGGCGGGCTCCGTCGCCGTCAACGACGGCTACCAGGCGTCGTGGGGCTCGGTCGCCGCCCCGCAGGGCGGCCGGGGGGACTCCGGCTGGGGCCGGCGGCACGGCCGCGAGGGCCTGCTGGCGCTGACCGTGACGCGCACGGTCGCGGTCCAGCGCGGCGTGCACGGGGTGCGGCTCGCGGGGCGCGCCGTCCTGCCGCCGGCGGGGCCGGGCCGCGTGCTCGCCGGGCCGCCGGAGCGGTGGACCGCGCAGGTGACGGCGGCGCTGCGGCTCGCGCGGCGGCTGCGGCTGCGCTGACGCCGCCTCGGCCGGCGCGACCGCCTCAGCCGGCGCGCACCGCCTCGGCCGGCGCGCACCGCCTCGGCCGGCGCGACCGCCTCAGCCGGCCCGCACCGTCTCCGACGGCGGGGCGGGGGGCGAGGGCAGCGCCGTCGCCGAGGCCGGCTCCGGGTCCTCCGAGAAGTGCACGCGGTTGCGGCCCTGGCGCTTCGCCCGGTACAGCGCGGCGTCGGCGCGGGCGGCCAGGGCGTGGGCGGACTCGCCGGTCGCGGCCATCGCGCCGCCGAGGCTGAGCGTGACCCGGAGCTGCGGCGACAGCTCCTGCCACGGGTAGCCGGCGATCGTGCCGCGGATGCGCTCGCACACCGCGCGGGCCTGCTCGAGCGGCGAGTCCAGCAGCACGAGCGTGAACTCCTCGCCGCCGATGCGCGCCACGACGTCGCCGACGCGGACCGCCCCGGTCATGATCTGGGCGACGCGACGCAGCACCTCGTCGCCGACCGGGTGGGAGTGCTGGTCGTTGACGGCCTTGAACAGGTCGATGTCCGCGACGACGTAGGCGAGCGACTCCTCCTGCCCGAGCCTGGCGGCGAGGATCGCGTCGAGGCCGCGGCGGTTGAGCAGCCCGGTCAGCGGGTCGTGCGCGGCGTCGTGCTGGAGCGTCTCGTTGAGGGCCGCGAGCTCCGCGAGCCGCTTGCGCGCCTGGTCCCGGGACTGGCGCACGCGCTCCACCTCGAGCTGGGCGTTGACGACGATGCCGCGGCGCTCGGCGGCGGCGTCGCGCTGCAGCATGACGGCCTCGTGGTAGCGGCGGTGGGTCTCCAGCGCCGCCCGCAGGTCGCCGGTGTCCTCGTGCACCTGGACCAGCTCGAGCAGCAGGTCCGCCCGCTCCATCGGGCGCAGCGTCTGCTCGGTCAGCAGCAGGCCGGCGGAGAGGGTGGCGCGGGCCGCGGCGTGGTCCCCGCGCAGCCGCCGGAGACGGCCGTGCGCGGCGTGGTAGCGGATGGTCAGGTACCGGGCGGCCACCTCCGGCAGCACCGCCGCGACGTCCTCGAGCGCCCGGTCGGCGGCGGCGAGGTCGCCGCGGGCCATGTGTGCGCGGGCGAGGCGGATCTGCGCCTCGGCGGCCATGCGCGGGTTGCCGTCCTGCGCGGCGAGCATGCCGCGGGTCGCGAGGGAGACGGCGCGGTCGGCCAGCACCCGGGCGCGCGCCGGGTCGGCCGACGCGAGGGCCTCGGACTCGTCGGTGTCGAGCTTGGCCAGGCCGGACAGCGTGGCGCAGGTGCCGTCGGGGCGGTCGAGCAGCGGCCAGAGCGTCGCGGCCTCGTCCAGGAGCTCGCGGGCCTTCTCCGGGAACCGGCCCATCGAGATGTACGTGTCCGCGAGGTTGTTCAGCGCGGCGGCGAGGCCCTCGGTGTCGTCGAGCTCGCGGCGGATCGCGAGCGACCGCTCGAGGAACTCCAGGGCCGAGAGGTTGTCGCCGAACCCGTTGTAGACCGCCGCGAGCCCCTGCAGCACCCGGCCCTCCCAGGGGCGCAGGCCGTGGGACGTCGCCAGCGCGAGGGCGCGCTCCATCGCGGCGAGTGCCAGCGCGTCGTCCCCTACGAGGTGGTGCGCCCAGCCGCCGTTGTACTCGAGCTCGATCTCCACCGGCACGGCGCCCTCCGCCTGTGCCCGGTCCAGCAGGTCGGGCAGGGCGGCGACGCAGAGTGCGGGGGCTGCGTCGCAGAGCCGGTCGATCCGGTCGAGCTCCGAGCGCCAGTCGGGAAGGCCACCCGGCTGCGCCGCTCGGGCAGTCGTCATACCGGTGGTATCGGGTACCCCGCCGGGGGCCTGGAGGCATCGATCGGGTGAAGTCCGCACGGCGGACGGATGACGTCCGGAGTGCGGACGGCTCCGTGTCCCGACGCGCGAGGGCCCGGCACCGGACGGATCCGGTGCCGGGCCCTCGCGCGTCGGCGGGCGCCGTCAGGCGATCGTCGCGACCGCCTGACGGGCGATCTCGAGCTCCTCGTTGGTGGGGATCACCAGCACGGTGACCTCCGCGCCGTCCGGGGAGATGACCGTCGGCTGCTTCTTGCGCCCGGCGTTGCGCTCCGGGTCGACCTGGATGCCGAGGCGCTCCAGGCCCTGCAGGGCGTTGAGGCGGACGATGTCGTCGTTCTCGCCGATGCCGGCGGTGAACGTGATCGCGTCCACGTGCCCGAGCTCGGCGTAGTACTTGCCGACGTAGCCCTTGATGCGGTGGTAGTACACGTCGAGGGCCGTCTTCACGCGCTCGTCGCCGGCCGCGACCGCGTCGTGCACGTCGCGCATGTCGGTGTAGCCCGACAGGCCGAGCATCCCTGACTTCCGGTTCAGCAGCTCGTCCAGGTCGTCGATGGTGTAGCCGCCGACGCGGGCCAGGTGGAACAGCACGGCCGGGTCGATGTCCCCGGAGCGGGTGCCCATGACGAGGCCCTCGAGCGGGGTCAGGCCCATCGAGGTGTCGATGCACGCGCCGCCGCGCACGGCCGACGCGGAGGCGCCGTTGCCGAGGTGCAGGACGATCGTGTTGAGCTCGGACACGTCCTTGCCGAGGAACTCGGCGGTGGCGCGGGACACGTACAGGTGCGACGTGCCGTGCGCGCCGTAGCGGCGGATCTTGTACCGCTCGGCGACGTCCCGGTCGATGGCGTACGTGTACGCGGCCGGGGGCATGGTGCGGTGGAACGCGGTGTCGAACACGGCGACGTGCGGGACGTTCGGGAACGCGTGCCGCGCCGCCTTGAGGCCCGCCACGTGCGCCGGGTTGTGCAGCGGCGCGAGGGGGGACAGGGCGTCGATCTGCGCGAGCACCTCGTCGTCGACGACCGCGGGGCCGTCGAAGACGTCGCCGCCCTGGACGACGCGGTGGCCGACGGCCGTCAGGTCCTCCTCGCGGAGCTGCGGCCCCTGCTGCTCGAACAGGTCGAGCACGACGCGCATGCCGGTCTCGTGGTCGGGCACCGGCTGCTCGAGCACCGTGGTGCCGGAGGGGCCCTCGTGCTTCACCTTGCCGACCTCGAGGCCGATGCGCTCCACGATGCCGGAGGCCAGGGCCTCGCCGCTGGTGACGTCGACCAGCTGGTACTTGATCGACGAGGAGCCGGAGTTGATGACGAGGACCGTGTTCACTTCGTGCCTTCCGAGGTCGCGCCCATGGCCTGGGCCTGGATCGCCGTGATGGCGACCGTGTTGACGATGTCCTGCACCAGGGCGCCCCGGGACAGGTCGTTGACGGGCTTGCGCAGGCCCTGGAGCACCGGGCCGACCGCGACGGCCCCGGCGGAGCGCTGCACGGCCTTGTACGTGTTGTTGCCGGTGTTGAGGTCGGGGAACACGAACACGGTCGCCCGGCCGGCCACGTCGGAGTCCGGCATCTTCGTGCGGGCCACCGAGGCGTCCACGGCGGCGTCGTACTGGATGGGGCCCTCGACGTTGAGGTCGGGGCGGCGCTCGCGGACCAGCTCGGTCGCGGTGCGGACCTTGTCGACGTCGGCGCCCGAGCCGGACATGCCGGTGGAGTACGACAGCATCGCGATGCGGGGCTCGATGCCGAACTGCGCGGCGGTGGCGGCCGACGAGATCGCGATGTCCGCGAGCTGCTCGGCCGTCGGGTCGGGGTTCACCGCGCAGTCGCCGTAGACGAGCACGCGGTCCTCGAGGCACATGAGGAACACGGACGAGACGACCGACGTGCCGGGCACCGTCTTGATGATCTCGAAGGACGGCTTGATGGTGTGGGCGGTGGTGTGCGCCGCGCCGGAGACCATGCCGTCCGCGAGGCCGAGCTGCACCATCATCGTGCCGAAGTACGACACCGAGGACACGATCTCCCGGGCTCGCTCCACCGTCATGCCCTTGTGCTTGCGCATCTCGGTGTACTCGGCGGCGAACCGCTCCAGCAGGTCGCCCGACTTCGGGTCGACGACGGTGGCGGCGGCCAGGTTGAGACCGAGCTCGGTCGCGCGGGTCCGGATCGCCGCCTCGTCGCCGAGGATCGTCAGGTCCGCGACCTCGCGCTGGAGCAGCGTGGAGGCGGCCCGCAGGATGCGGTCGTCGTTGCCCTCGGGGAGCACGATGTGCTTGCGGTCCGAGCGGGCCCGGTCGAGCAGCTCGTACTCGAACATCAGCGGCGTCACGACGTCGGGCGCCGGGACCTCGAGGGCCGCGAGCGCCTCCTCGGCGTCGGTGTACTTCTCGAACAGGGCGAGCGCGGTGTCGACCTTGCGCTGCGAGTCGGCCGAGAGGCGGCCGCGGGTGCCGGCCGCCTCGCTCGCCGAGCGGAACGTGCCCAGCTCGGTGCGGATCAGCGGCAGGCGGCTGCCCAGGCCGTCGACGAGGCGGGTGACGATGGCCGGCGGCTCGAACCCGCCGTTGAGGATGATGCCGGACAGCGACGGGAAGCCGTCGGCGGTGTGCGCCATGAGCAGGCCGAGCAGGATGTCCGAGCGGTCGCCGGGGACGATGACGACGACGCCGTCGGACAGGCGCTCCAGCAGGTGCTCGATGGACATCGCGCCGACGAGCACCTCGGTGGCCTCGCGGGACAGCAGCTGCTCGTCGCCGCCGACCAGCCGGCCGCCGACGGACTCCATGAGCTGGCGGACGGTCGGGGCCACGAGGAACGGGTCCTCCGGCAGCGCCCACGCGGTCGCGCGGGTGGCGAGCTCGGCGCGCACGGCGTCGACGTCCTCGGGGCGGCAGCGGTTCGCGACGATCGCGACCACCTGGGCGTGCCCGGCCTCGAGCTCCGCGGCGGCGACCTCGGCGACCTGGCGGACCTCCTCGGGGGTGCGGCCCTGCCCCTTGACGCACAGCAGCACCGGGGCGCCGAGGTTCGCGGCGATCCGGGCGTTGAACCCGAGCTCCGCGGGGCCGGCGATGTCGGTGTAGTCGGTGCCGACGATCACGACGACGTCGCAGGCGCGCGCGACCGCGTGGTACCGCTGCACGATCGTCGCGAGCGCGGCCTCCGGGTCGGCGTGCACGGACTCGTACGTGGTGCCGATGCAGTCCTCGTAGCTGAGGTCCACGCCGTCGTGGGCGAGCAGCAGCTCCAGCACGTAGTCGGGGGTCTCGGTGGACCGGGCGATGGGGCGGAACACGCCGACCCTCTGCACGGTGCGGGTCAGCAGGTCGACGAGGCCGAGTGCCACGGTCGACTTGCCGGTGTCCCCTTCCGGGGACGTGACGTAGATGCTGCGGGCCACGGGTGGGGCTTCTTCCTGGTCGGTTCGGTGTCGCCGGGTGGTGGGATGAATTCTGCCGGACGTCGGGGGCGGGATCGGCCCACGGAGCCGGTGACGGTCGCCACGACGGGCCCTCCGGGGCCCGCGCGACCCCCCGACGTGTGACCTAGGTCCCGGACGACCGATGGCCCGCACCGAGGTGGTGCGGGCCATCGGCCGCGAGGCGGGTGCTACTCGTTGTCACCGCCGGTCGCCGCGGTGGCGTTCTGCTGGGGGCCGCCGACCTCGGTGCCGGTCTCGCCCGCGTCGGGCCAGACCCAGTCGCGCACCTCGGGGAGGTCCTCGCCGTGCGCCCGGGTGTAGTCGTGGGCGCGGAGGCGGGCGTCCACCATGCGCTGGCGCAGGCCCGCGTACTTCGACCCCAGCGACGGCGTCTGGTCGATGACGTCGATGACCAGGTGGTACCGGTCGAGGTCGTTCAGCATCACCATGTCGAACGGCGTCGTGGTGGTGCCCTCCTCCTTGTACCCCCGCACGTGCAGGTTCTTGTGCCCCTTGCGGCGGTACGTCAGGCGGTGGATCAGCCACGGGTAGCCGTGGTACGCGAACACGATCGGCTTGTCCGTCGTGAACAGCGTGTTGAAGTCGCGGTCCGACAGGCCGTGCGGGTGCTCCCGCTCGTCCTGCAGGCGCATGAGGTCCACGACGTTGACGACCCGCACCTTGAGGTCGGGCAGCTCCTGGCGCAGGATGTGCGCCGCCGCCAGCACCTCGAGCGTCGGCACGTCGCCGGCGCAGCCGAGCACCACGTCCGGGTCCTCGCCCTCGACCTCGGTGCCGGCCCACTCCCAGATGCCCAGGCCGCGGGTGCAGTGCGCGACGGCCTCGTCCATCGTGAGGAAGTTCGGCGCGGGCTGCTTGCCGGACACCACGACGTTGACGTACTGCCGGCTGCGCAGGCAGTGGTCGTACGTCGACAGCAGGGTGTTCGCGTCCGGCGGCAGGTACACCCGGACGATCTCGGCCTTCTTGTTCACGACGTGGTCGATGAAGCCCGGGTCCTGGTGGCTGAAGCCGTTGTGGTCCTGGCGCCACACGTGGCTGGACAGCAGGTAGTTCAGCGAGGCGATCGGCCGGCGCCACGGGATGTGGTTGGTGACCTTCAGCCACTTGGCGTGCTGGTTGAACATCGAGTCGACGATGTGGATGAAGGCCTCGTAGCTGGTGATCAGGCCGTGCCGGCCCGTCAGCAGGTAGCCCTCGAGCCAGCCCTGGCACTGGTGCTCGGACAGCATCTCGACGACGCGGCCCATCCGGGCCAGGTGGTCGTCGACGTCCGTCGGCAGGTACTCGGCGTTCCACTGCTTGTTCGTCACGTCGAACACGGCCTGCAGGCGGTTGGACGCCGTCTCGTCCGGGCCGAAGATCCGGAAGTTGTCCGGGTTCCGGCGGATGACCTCGGTGAGGTACTTGCCGAGCTCGCGGGTGGCCTCGGAGATCGAGCCGCCCGGCACCGGCACCTCGACCGCGAAGTCGCGGAAGTCCGGCAGCCGCAGGTCCTTGAGCAGCAGGCCGCCGTTGGCGTGCGGGTTGTCGCTCATCCGCAGCGTGCCGCCCGGGGCGAGGGCCGTGATGTCCGCCTTGACCGAGCCGTCCGCCTCGAACAGCTCCTCCGGGCGGTACGACTGCAGCCAGCCCTCGAGGACCTTCAGGTGCTCGTCGGTGTCGCGGGCGCTGGCCAGCGGGACCTGGTGCGAGCGCCAGGAGTTCTCGACCTGCTTGTCGTCGATGACCGGCGGGCAGGTCCAGCCCTTCGGGGTCTTGAAGATGATCATCGGCCACGCCGGGCGGGACTCGTCGCCCGCGGCGGCGCGCGCCTTGATCTCGGAGATCTCGTCGAGCACGACGTCCAGCAGCTCGGCGAACCGGGCGTGCACCGCGGCGTGGTCCTCGCCGTCGAAGCCGCCGACGAACAGGTGCGGCTTGTGGCCGTACCCGCGCATGAGGTCGAGCAGCTCCTCCTCGGGGATGCGCGCCAGGACGGTCGGGTTGGCGATCTTGTACCCGTTGAGGTGCAGGATCGGCAGCACGACGCCGTCCTTGGCCGGGTCGATGAACTTGTTCGAGTGCCAGGACGTCGCCAGCGGGCCGGTCTCGGCCTCGCCGTCGCCGACGACCGCCGCGACCAGCAGGTCCGGGTTGTCGAACGCCGCGCCGTACGCGTGCGACAGGGCGTAGCCCAGCTCGCCGCCCTCGTGGATGGAGCCCGGCGTCTCCGGCGCCACGTGGCTCGGGATGCCGCCCGGGAAGGAGAACTGCCGGAACAGCCGGCGCACGCCCTCCTCGTCGGGGGTGATGTCGGAGTAGACCTCGGAGTACGTGCCGTCGAGGTACGCGCTCGCGACGAGGCCGGGGCCGCCGTGGCCGGGGCCCGTCAGGTACAGCGTCGACTGCTCGCGCTCCGCGATGACGCGGTTCAGGTGCGCGTACAGGAAGTTCAGGCCCGGCGTCGTGCCCCAGTGGCCGAGCAGCCGCGGCTTGACGTGGTCGCGGGTCAGCGGCTGTCGCAGCAGCGGGTTGTCCAGCAGGTAGATCTGGCCCACCGACAGGTAGTTGGCCGTCCGCCACCAGGCGTCGATGCGCCGGAGCGTCTCCTCGGAGACCGGCTGGCCGGACCCGGCCCGCCAGGTCTCGAGCGGCGCCGTCGTCGTCGTCATGTCTCTCCCCGTTTCGCAGAACCACGGATGAGCCGTGGGCCCGGACGAGCGCCCCCCGCCGGGCATCCCCCAGCCTTGCGGCGCCGGACGCCGCGAGCCGGGACGTCCGACCTAGCCGGCAGCCCCGTGGCCGTACCTCGGCCCCGACCCATCCAACCCCATCGGGTGACGGGGTGCACCCGCCCCCACGGGCGCGGGGACGGGGCCGTGCGGCCGGGGTCCCGGCTCGGGTCCCGGCGCCCCGGCCGGGTACCGTGCTGAGGTGCCCGAGACCTCCCGCGCCGAGCGGCGCGCGACCCTGTGGCGGGTCGCGCGCACGCCGCGCATGATCGGCCTTCTCGTGGTCCTGCTCGCCGCGGCGGCGGTCTGCGGGCGGCTCGGCGCCTGGCAGCTCGAGCGCGCGGAGGTCCGCGGGGCGGCCGCCCAGGCGCGGGCGCTCGCGGAGGTCGAGGCGCAGCCGCCCGTGCCGCTCGAGGACGTGCTGGCCCCGCAGTCGACGTTCGACGGGTCGCTCGTGGGGCGCCGGATCGAGGTGACCGGGCGGTACGAGGCGGACGGGCAGCTGCTCGTGACGGACCGCGGCCTGGACGGGCGCACCGGCTCGCTCGTCCTGACGCCGCTGCGCGTCGAGTCCGCGGACCCGGAGGCCGACGGGGCGGTGCTGCCGGTGGTGCGCGGGTGGGTGCCCGCCGACGTGCAGGACCCCGCGGCGCCCGAGCTGGCGGTGCCCGCGGGCACCGTCACCGTGACCGGGTACCTGCAGGCGTCCGAGGACTCCGGCGCGCCGCTGACCGGCGACGGCACGACCGACAGCGTGTCGTCCGCCGAGCTGCTGGGCGTGTGGGGCGGCCCCATCTGGACGGGCTACGCGGTGCTCACGACGTCCGACCCCGCGCAGCCGGCCGCCGTGGAGCTGCTGCCGCCGCCGAAGCGGTCCGGCACGGGGCTCAACCTGCAGAACCTCGGCTACGCGGCGCAGTGGTTCGTCTTCGGCGCGTTCGCGGTGGCGCTCTGGGTGCGGCTGCTCAAGGACGAGGTGCTGCGCGAGTCCGGCGAGCTCGGGCCGGCGGACGCCGGGACCGACCACGGCGCGGGCCCGGGCGACGCACCGCCGCCCGGGGCCTGAGCGGCGGCACGTCGCGCGGCGGCTACTCCCGCTGCCAGGAGCTCCAGAGCGAGGCGTACTCCCCGCCGGCCGCCACGAGCTCGTCGTGCGGCCCGATCTCCGTGATGCGCCCGGCGTCGACCACGGCGACGCGGTCGGCGTCGTGCGCGGTGTGCAGCCGGTGGGCGATCGCGACCACCGTGCGGCCCTCGAGCACCGCCGACAGGGAGCGCTCCAGGTGCCGGGCGGCCCGCGGGTCGAGCAGCGACGTCGCCTCGTCGAGCACCAGCGTGTGCGGGTCGAGCAGCACGAGCCGGGCGAGGGCCACCTGCTGCGCCTGCGCCGGGGTGAGCGCGACGCCGCCGGAGCCCACCTCCGTGGCGAGCCCGCCGGGCAGCGCCGCCACCCACTCCCAGGCGTCGACGGCCCGCAGCGCCCGCTCGAGGGCGGCGTCGTCGGCGTCCGGGTCGGCCAGCCTCAGGTTGTCGGCGAGCGGCCCGACGAACACGTGGTGCTCCTGCGTCACGAGCGCGACGTGGCCGCGCAGCTCGTCCAGCGGCAGGTCGACCAGCGGGACCTCGCCGACCGTCACGGCACCGCCCGTGGGCGGGTGGATGCCGGCGAGCATCCGCCCGAGCGTCGACTTGCCGGCGCCGGACGGCCCGACGACGGCGAGCCGCTCGCCGGTGCGCAGCGTGAGGTCCACCCCGTGCAGCACGTCGCGGCCGGGCCGGTACGCGTACCGGACCTCGCTGGCGACCACGGCCTCGTCCGCGGGACGGGCGTCGCGGGCCGTGCGGTCCGGGGCGACGTCCGCGACCCCGATGATCCGGGCCAGCGACGTCGCGCCGACCTGGATCTCGTCGAGCCAGAAGATCAGCTCGCCGATGGGGTGGATGATCTGCATCGCGTACAGCGCGATCGTCGTGACGGCCCCGACCGTCGCGTGCCCGGTCGAGATCAGGTACGCGCCCCAGGCCAGCACGGCGACCACCGGCAGGATGAACGCGGTGTCCACGCCGGGGAACAGCACGGTCCGCAGGCCCAGCGTGCGGGTCTCGGCGGCGAACGCCTCCCGCAGGTCCGCGTCCAGCCGGGCCCGCCGGCGTGCGCCGAGCCCGAGCGCGTCCACGGTGCGGGCGCCCTCCACGGACTCCGTGATCGTCCCGTTGATCGTCGCGTAGGCCGCGGACTCGCGCAGGTACGCCGGGGCGGCCCGGCGCAGGTACCAGCGGGTGACGCCGAGCAGCAGCGGCAGCCCGGCGAGCAGGCCGATCGCCACGAGCGCGTTCGTCACCACGGCCGCGACAGCCGTCAGGGCGATGGTCGCGACCGTGACGAGGATCCGCGGCACCCCGAACCGGACCGTGTACTGCACCCGGTCGATGTCGGTGGTGGTCCGCGCGACCAGGTCGCCGGTGCCGGCCCGCTCCACGGTGGACAGCGGCAGCCGGGTGACGGTCGCGACGAACTCCTCGCGGAGCTCCGCGAACACCGTCTCGCCGAGCACCATCGCCGACCGCTGGGCGTAGCGGATGAGGACGGTCTGGGCGAGCACGGCGACGACGAGCACGAGGATCGTCCGGTCGACCGCGGCCGTCGTGGTGCCGTCGACGACGGCGTCCACGAGGCGGCCGAGCAGCCAGGGCCCGGTGAGGCCCGCGGTGGCCGCGAGGACGTGCAGCACCACGACCAGCACGAGGCCCCGGCGGTGCCGGCGGAGCAGCGCGGCGGTGTGCCGGCGCAGGGTGGTCGGGTCAGCGACGGGCAGCTTCACGGCTCACCTCCGGTCGGTCGTGGTCCTGGTGGTCGGTGCGGGGGACGGGGGAGTCGTCGCCGGGGGAGTCGGTGCGGGACACCACGGCGCGGTAGGCGGGGCCGGTCGCGTCCCGGGCCGCGACGAGGTCGCGGTGCCGCCCGGTGGCGACCACCCGGCCGCCGGCGACCAGCGCGACCTCGTCAACCACGTCGAGCACCAGCGGACTGGCGGTGACCACCACGGTCGTCGCCCCGCGCCGCGCGTCGGCGAGTCGCCGGGCGATGCGGGCCTCGGTGTGGGCGTCCACCGCGCTGGTCGGCTCGACGAGCACGAGCACCTCCGCCCCCGTGAGCAGGGCGCGGGCCAGGGCGACCCGCTGCCGCTGCCCGCCGGACAGCGAGCGGCCCTTCTCCTCCACGGCGCCGTCCAGGCCGCCGGGCACGGAGTCGAGCACGTCGCCGGCGTCGGCCACGGTCATCGCCGCCAGCAGGGCGTCGCGGTCGGCCCCGCCGCGCACGTCCAGCTCGTCGGCGAGGGTGCCGGTGAACAGGTGCGGCGTGGACTCGGCGACGACGACCCGGCCGCGGACCTCGCCCAGGGCGAGCTCGTGCAGCAGCGCGCGGCCCCAGCGCACCGAGGACAGCGGGGCGTCCGCGGGCTCGCGGACGGCGGCGTGCTCGTCCGCCCCGCCCTGGTCCGCCCCGCCCTCGTCGGACTCGCGGCGGGCGGGCCCGAGCCGGCCGAGCCGCAGCGCGATCCGCGCCGTCTCGTCCGGGTCGGCGCCCACGAGCGCGGTCAGCCGCCCCGGCCGCACGACGACGCCGCTCGCCTCGTCCACCAGCGCCTCGCCGGGCCCGGGGGCGGTCGCCGGGTGCGCGGGGTCGTCCGACCCGGCGACCGGGACGGACAGGACGCGGATGATCTTGCGCGCGCCGACCACCGCCCGGGTGACCACGCGGATCGCCTCGCTCGCGGTCCACAGCGGCTGCGTGAGGAACGCGGCGAACCCGTAGAACGACACGAGCTGCCCCGGGCTGATGTCGCCGGACAGCGCGAGCCGGGCGCCCGCCCACACGACGACCGCGAGGAACAGGCCGGGCAGCAGCGTCTGCAGGGCGTCCAGCAGCGACTGCGTCTGCGACACCCGCACGCCGGCCGCCCGCACCTCCTGGGACTGCGCGCGGTACCGGTCGGCGAACACGTCCTCGCCGCCGATGCCGCGCAGGATGCGCAGGCCCGACACGGTGTCGGCGCCGAGCGTCGTCAGCCGGCCGGTGGCCTCGCGCTGGGCGGCCTGGCGACGCTGCAGCGGCGGGACGAGCAGGGACAGCACCGCGACGACCACGGGCAGGCCCAGCAGCACGAGCAGCCCGAGCGGGACCGACGTGCCCAGCAGCAGGGCGCCGAGCGTGAGGTACGCCGCGATCCCGCCGACCAGCCGGGGGAGGATCGCGAACACCTCGCCCATCCGGAGCGCGTCCGTGGCGACGGTGGCGACGACCTCGCCGGTCGGCAGCTCGTCGGTGATCGCGTCGCCGGTGCGCGTCACGTGGTGGCCGACCTGCTGCGACGACGCGAACGCCGCGCGCAGCCAGTTCTCCACCTCGAGCCGGTGCCCCCAGACGTTCGCGCCGACCTGCACCAGTCCGAGCCCGGCCAGCAGCAGGCAGCCCAGCCAGAGCTCCCGGCCCAGGCCGTGCTCGAGCCCGCCGTCGACGATCCGGCCGAGCTGCCAGGGCAGCAGGGCCGCCGCCACGTTCCCGACGACCGCGACCGCGGTCGCGCCCGCGAGCACGCCGGCCTGCCGCCGCGCCTGCCACAGCAGGAGCCGGCGGGGGCCCGTCAGCGGGGGGTGGCCGGGGTCCGGCAGGGGAAGGGGTCGCACGACGGACCACGCTACGGGTGAGCCCTGACACACCGGCAAGGGAATTGGCCGGTCGCGCGCGACGACCGCGCGGCCGCTGGGGGACAATCACCGGGAGCACCCCGCCGGCCGCCGAGAGGACCCCCATGACCGAGCCCGCCCCCGCCGGACGGCCCGCCCCCGCGCCGGTCCTCGAGAGCGCCCCCGGCAGGCTCGCCCGCTACCGCGCGATGGCGTGGGTCACCGGCACGATGCTGCTGGTGCTCTGCCTCGAGATGGTGCTCAAGTACGTGCTGCACGCCGGCGGCGTCGACCCGGCGACCGGGGACCCGGAGCCCGTCCTCGGGACCTGGGTGGCCATCGCGCACGGCTGGGTCTACGTCGTCTACCTGGCGACCGTCGTGCAGCTCTGGTCGGCCATGCGCTGGTCGCTCGGCCGGCTGGCCACGATGGCGCTCGCGGGCGTGGTCCCCGTCATGTCGTTCGTGCTGGAGCGGCGGGTGCACGCCGACGCCGTCGCCCGGATCGAGGGCCGGCCGGCGTCCGCCCCCGCCCGCTGACCCGGCGCCCGCCGAGCAGTCGCGCGCGCAGCCGTCCCGCGGGACGCTCGACCAGCCACCAGCTCGCGGTGGCGGCGACGAGCGTGAGCGCGATCGTGGCGAGGGCGCCGAGCGCGTCCTGCGGGTGGTGCAGCCACCGCACGATCGCCGCGTTCCACAGGTAGGCGGCGTAGGAGATCGTGCCGAGGGCGACCGCCGGACGCAGCAGCCGGCTGGGCAGGACCGGCCAGCGGCCGGCGTACGACACGAGCACGACGGTGGCCGCGGCCACCGACGGCACTCCCAGCAGGTACCACCAGGGGTGCGCCCCGGTGGGCCCGGACAGGGAGGTCGCCAGCAGCAGCGCCACCAGCACGACCAGGAGCCGCCGCCGGGGCCCGCGTTCCGGCGGCAGCAGCTGCTGCAGCGTGTCCTGCCCGAGCCTGCCCGCGCAGCCGATGAGCAGCGCGGCGGCCCAGGACGTGGGCAGCGCGTAGACGCGTGCGACGTCCGGCGCCACCAGCAGCATCGTGACGGTGCACGCCGCGAGCGTGCCGAGGACGCCGAGCCCGACCGCCACCCGCAGCAGGCCGCGCCGCCACGCCCATGCCAGGACGAGCGGCCACAGCAGGTAGAACTGCTCCTCGGTCGCCAGGGTCCAGAAGTGGTAGAGCGACTCGCTCCCGTGGGGGAGCAGCGGCAGGTTCATCGTGTAGGTCACGGCGGCCAGCAGCGACTCCGGGACGAGGTGGCGGTCGCCGAGGTGGTCCAGGGCGCCCTCGACGACGACGAAGCCCGCGAGCATGAACAGCATGGGCGGGTAGAGGCGCAGGGCACGCGCGGCGGCGAAGCGGCCGTAGCGCACGCGGCCGTGCTGCTCGACGTCGCGGAGCAGCAGGCCCGTGATGAGCCAGCCGGAGAGGGCGAAGAAGATGGTCACGCCGACCACGCCGGCGGCGCCGAACGTCGCGGGCCAGGCGTGGTTGAGCAGGACGAGCGACACGGCGAGCCCACGGAGCGCGTCGAGGCCGGGCAGGCGGCGGGGCGTCGCGTCGGCATCTCTCACGTTACGGAAGATATGTCCTGTTTGTCCCGTTTGGGAAGACTGCAGGCCGGGATGCCGCCGACGACCGGGAGGGTGCGCCCAGGTCCGGTCCGACGCTGACGTCACAGGAGAGTGGGCTGGGCGGGTGCACTCGCCCCGGTCGTCCGCGCAGGTCAGCGGGGCGCGCGGCGCGGCTATGCTGTGCCGCGCCGGCCCGGAAGGAGGTGTCGCCCGTGTCCCTGCACCTGATGCAGATCGGGGAGGTCGCGGAGCGCACCGGGCTCTCCCTGCGCACCATCCGCTACTACGGCGAGGTCGGCCTGGTCCGGCCCTCGGCCCGCACGCACGGCGGCTTCCGCCTGTACACCGAGCCCGACATCGCACGGTTGGAGCTGATCAAGCGCATGAAGCCGCTCGACTTCTCCCTCGACGAGATGGGCGACCTGCTGGGCGTCCTCGACCGGATCAACGCCCCGGGCGTCAGCCAGGAGGACCACGACGCGCTGCTGGAGCGCCTCGCGATGTACCGGCTGGCCGCGGAGGAGCGCTCGCGGGCGCTGCGCGAGCAGCTCGCCGTCGCCGAGGACTTCCACGAGAGCCTGCGCCAGGAGATCTCCCGGCAGCGGCGCATCGGGGACCGCTCCGGCTCCTGAGCACGCGGCCGTCGCCCTCCCGCGGAGCACTACCCTGGTCCGGTGACCGACGCCTCTCCCGTGCCCGTGCCACCGCCCTCCGGCTCCTCGCCCGCCGACCAGCACCGCCCGGTGCTCGTGGTCGACTTCGGGGCCCAGTACGCCCAGCTCATCGCGCGCCGCGTCCGCGAGGCCAGCGTCTACTCCGAGATCGTGCCGCACACCGCGTCGGTGCAGGACATGCTGGCCAAGGACCCGGCGGCCATCATCCTGTCCGGCGGCCCGTCCTCGGTGTACGCCGAGGGGGCGCCGTTCGTCGACCCCGCGCTGTTCGAGGCCGGCGTGCCGGTGCTGGGCATCTGCTACGGGTTCCAGGCGATGGCCAAGGCCCTCGGCGGCGAGGTCGCGCAGACCGGCAACCGCGAGTACGGCGGCACCCCGGTGGACGTCGTCCGCACGGGCACCGTCCTGGCGGGCAGCCCCGAGCAGCAGACCGTCTGGATGAGCCACGGCGACGCCGTCCACGCCGCCCCCGAGGGCTTCGAGGTCCTGGCGACCTCCGCGGGGTCCCCGGTCGCCGCGTTCGAGGACCGCGGGCGCCGCCTGTTCGGCGTGCAGTGGCACCCGGAGGTCAAGCACTCGCCGCTGGGGCAGCGGACGCTGGAGCACTTCCTGTACGAGGGTGCCGGCCTGGCCGCCGACTGGAACCCGGGCAACGTGATCGCCGACCAGGTCGAGCGGATCCGCGCCCAGGTCGGCAGCGCCCGCGTGATCTGCGGCCTGTCGGGCGGCGTGGACTCCTCCGTCGCGGCGGCGCTCGTGCAGAAGGCCGTCGGCGACCAGCTCACGTGCGTGTTCGTCGACCACGGCCTGCTGCGCACCGGCGAGGCCGAGCAGGTCGAGCAGGACTTCGTCGCCTCCACCGGCGTCAACCTCAAGGTCGTCGACGCCCGCGAGCGGTTCCTCACGGCCCTGGCCGGGCACACCGACCCGGAGACGAAGCGCAAGATCATCGGCCGCGAGTTCATCCGCGTGTTCGAGGACGCGGCGCGCGAGGTCGTCGAGGAGGCGGGCGCGCACGGCGAGGAGGTGAAGTTCCTCGTCCAGGGCACGCTGTACCCGGACGTCGTCGAGTCGGGCGGCGGCGAGGGCGCGGCCAACATCAAGAGCCACCACAACGTCGGCGGCCTGCCGGACGACCTGCAGTTCGAGCTGGTCGAGCCGCTGCGGGCGCTGTTCAAGGACGAGGTCCGCGCCGTCGGCCTGGAGCTCGGCGTGCCGGAGGCCATCGTCTGGCGCCAGCCGTTCCCGGGCCCCGGCCTGGGCATCCGGATCATCGGCGAGGTCACGCAGGAGCGGCTGGACGTGCTGCGCGCCGCCGACCTCATCGCCCGCGAGGAGCTGACGCGCGCCGGCCTGGACCGCGAGATCTGGCAGTGCCCGGTCGTGCTGCTGGCCGACGTGCGCTCCGTGGGCGTGCAGGGCGACGGCCGGACGTACGGGCACCCGGTGGTGCTGCGGCCGGTGTCCTCCGAGGACGCGATGACCGCCGACTGGACGCGGCTGCCCTACGACGTGCTCGCGACCATCTCGACCCGGATCACCAACGAGGTGCCCGAGGTCAACCGCGTGGTGCTGGACGTGACGAGCAAGCCGCCGGGCACCATCGAGTGGGAGTGACGCGCGGCGCACGCGCGGACGCCGACGGCCCGGGACCCCGAGGGGGTGCCGGGCCGTCGCGCTCCCGGCCGCGGCGTCCCTCCCGGAGACCGGGACCTCTGTCCTAGGCTCGACGGGCGACTCTGCGTGGGACGAAAGACCCGATCGGCACGAATCCGGTCTTTGTGCGTGGCGTCACGAAGCCTCTCCGGGCGGATCGCATGACCAACGTCCCACCTTCCGGCCGCCGCGTGGGAGACGCTCTTCCCGTGGGGCTCACAGGTTCCACCGGGCCGGCAAGGGGTCGGTCCGCAACGGGGGTATCTGAAGGGATCACCACATGTCTACCGTGGCAGCGACGGGCGGCTCGAAGGCTGCGCGCGTCATCGGCATCATCTCGGCGGTCGCCGGTCTCGTCCTCATCATCGCCGGCGGCGTCACCTGGGGCTCGGTCTCCAGCCACCTCGCCGACGAGAACATCACCGTCTCCGAGGACGCGGCCAACTTCGCCGGGCAGCCGGTCACGACGCCGTGGACCGCGTTCGCCCAGGCGGACATCATCAACCACCACGCCCTCGAGGCGACCGGCGGCAAGACCTACGCCGAGCTCGACCGCGAGGACCCGCTGCGTGACACCGCGATGAACGCGTCGTTCCTCCGGGCCTCGCTCTTCACCTCGGTCGTGGCGTTCGGCGTCGCGGCGCTGGTCATGGGCCTGGGCGTGATGTTCATCCTCGTCGGCTACGCGCTGTGGGCCATCGCCGGCCGCTCGGTCGCGACCGTCGCCGAGACGCGCAGCACCACCCCGGCGGACGCGGGCCTCAAGGCCTGAACCACCCGCACGGCACGACGGAGGCCGGGACCCGATCGGGTCCCGGCCTCCGTCGTCGTCCGGGGGGTCAGCGGCCGGTCCGCGCCTCGCGGCCGCGGCGGCGTGCCGTGGTGAGCACCGACCCGACCAGCAGCGCGAGACCCGCGCCCGCCAGCAGCACGATCAGCGCGAGCTGCACGTCGATCCGCGCGCCCGCGGCGGCCGCGAGGATCCCGACGCCGACCACCGTGACGATCAGGCCCCACACGACGGTCGCGGAGCGTGGGCCGCGGTCCTCCGGCGGGACCGGCGGCTGCGCGGGCGCCGGCGCGGGGGCCGGTGAGGCGGCCCGGGCGGCGGGCGGGGCCTGGTACGCGGGCGCCGGTCCGGAGGCCGGGGCGGCGCCGTACCGGGGCGCCGACTCGGGCGCCGGGGGAGCGCCGGGCACGGTGCCGCCGGGGGCGGTCGCCGACGGCATCTCCCGCGTGGCGTCGACGGGCGCGATCCGCTCGGGCGCGCCGGCGGGCTGCGCCGCGGCGAGCTCCACGGTCTCGCCGGCGGGCTCGACGTGGGCGATCTGCTCCGTCGGTCCGTCGGTCGCGGGGCGGTCGATCCGCTCGGTCACGGGCTCGTCCGCGTCGTCGGGCCGGGGGGTGCCGGGTCCGGTGCTGGTCATCGGTCCTCCTCGATGGTGATGGTGCCGACGCCGAGCTCGATGGTCAGCGCGATCTCCGCGTCGCGGCCGTCGGCCATGGCCTCGCTGGTGAAGAGCCGGTCGTTGCCGACGCCGTCGGCCCGCTGCCGGTTGCCGTCGACCCGCCAGTCGATGTCGCCGACCCCGGACGTGACCTCGGCGGTCACCGCGGCGCCCTCCGGGACGACGACGGTGATGTCACCCATGCCGCCGCTGACGGGCACGACGAGCGTCTCGTCCGTCAGGGGGACGTCGGTGAGGTCCACGTGGGCGTCGCCGATGCCGAACGCGTAGCCCTTCTCGGCCGCCGCGCGGCTGGTCACCGCGACGTCGACGCTGCGGAACGTGTCGCGGTCCACCCGCCACTCCCCGCGCCCGTCGACGACGACCGCCGGGCCGGCGATCAGCATGCCGATGATCGCGAGGGCCGTCAGGCCGCCGGCGGTGCGGCCGCGCAGGCCGGACACGATGATCGCCACGCCGACGAGCACCACGCCGCCGCCGATGACGACGGGGAGGATCGGGCCGGTGTACCAGCCCGCGCGGTCGGCGGCGAGCAGGCCCGCGAGCCCGAGCAGGATGACGGCCACGACGACGCCCGTCAGGGCGGCGCCCGGTCCGCGACGCGGGGGCCGCGGCGGGGCGGGCGGCACCGGGGGCACCGGCGGGACCGGGGGAGCGGGGGGCGGCGGGTTCCAGCCGCGCGCCGGGGCGGGGGCGGCGGCCCACGCGGGCGGCGCCGACCACGCCGGGGCCGACGCGGGTGCCGGGCCGCGGCCACCGGCGGCCGGCGGGACGGGCGCGCCCGCCGGGGGTCCGGCGGGGGTGCCGGCCGGGCTGGTGCTGGTCATGGGGGTGTGTCCTTCCTGGGACGGGGGCTGCCACGCGGGCGGTCCCGGGTGGCGGTCCTTGCGCTGGCGGACGGCGCTGGCGACGATCACGATCCCGACGACCACCGCCGCCGCCCAGGCGAAGGCGCCGAGCCAGCCGGTCCCCCAGGGGCCCCAGCTGAACCAGCGGTCGCCCCACGACAGGCCGACGACCACCAGGGCGATCGCGCCGAGCAGCGCGACGTCGAAGCTGCCGCGGATGGTCTCCTCGAGGTGGATGCGGCCGTCGGCCTGCTCCGGCAGCAGCGCCCACGCGATGCCGTAGAGCACGAAGCCGAAGCCCATGAGCAGGGTCACCCCGACGAGCCCGCGGACGAGCAGGGGGTCGAGGCCGAACCGGGACGCGAGCCCGCCGGCGACGCCGCCGACCCAGCGGTCCTGCGAGCGGACCAGCCCGGTCCGGCGGATCGCGGCGAAGAACCCGTTGGGGCCTCCGGGTGCGGGCGGTGCCGGGGGCACGGGGCCGGGCCCGCGGCCGGCGCTGTCGTTCGTCATGTCCCGATCCTCGCCGGGGGCGCGGTGCCGGGGCATCGGGAACCCCCCTGAGCCGCCCCTGAAAGACGCGCCGCGGCCCCTGATCCTGGGCCCTGAGGACCCCGCGGCGCGGTCCGGACGTGTGACGATCTCTGCATGGAGCCCCGTCCCCGCCTGCCGCTGCGCCGCCCGGACCGCGGCCGCGTCGTCGGCGGCGTCGCGGCCGGCCTCGCGCTGCACCTCGACCTGCCGGTGCGGCTCGTGCGGCTGCTGTTCGTGCTGCTGACGCCCGTCGGCGGCGTCGGCGTGCTGCTGTACGTGTTCTGGTGGGTGACCGTCCCCGTGGGCGACCCCCTGGCGGTGGCGGGCGCCGAGCGGCCGGCGAGCCTCCAGCGGCTCGCGCGCCCCCAGCAGGCCGACCCGGTCGAGCGGCTGCGCCGGCTGCCCTGGACGGAGATCGCGGTCGGCGTCGCGCTGCTCGCGGGCGCCGCGGCCATGCTCCTGACCCGCACGGGCGCCAGGGAGCTCAGCACGTGGGTCGTCCCGGTGCTGCTGCTCGTCGCCGGGGCGGCCCTCGCGTGGAGCCAGCTCGACGCGGTGCAGCGGGAGCGGCGCTCGGGCTCGCGGCGCCCGGTCAGCGGGCTACGGCTCGCCGGCGGCCTGGTGATCGCGGGCGTGGGCGTGCTGCTGCTCGTCGGGCAGGACGCGCCGCCCGGCGCGCTCGTGCAGTCGACCGTCGCCGCGGTGGCGGTGCTCGGCGGCGTCGCGCTGGTGCTCGCGCCCTGGTGGCTGCGGCTGGTGCGGGAGCTCGGGGACGAGCGGGCCGCCCGGGCGCGGGAGTCGGAGCGGGCGGACATCGCCGCGCACCTGCACGACTCCGTGCTCCAGACGCTCGCGCTGATCCGGTCCCGGGCCGACGACCCCACCGAGGTCGCGCGGATGGCCCGCGCCCAGGAGCGCGAGCTGCGGGCGTGGTTGTACGACGACCGGCCCGCCCCCGGGACGTCGGTCGCGGGCGCGCTCGCGGCGATCGTCGCCGAGATCGAGGACACGCGCACCGGGCCCGACGGCGAGGCGGTGACGATCGAGACCGTCGTGGTGGGCGACACCGAGCCCGACGCGAACACCGACGCCCTGCTGCAGGCCACCCGCGAGGCGCTGCTGAACGCCGTGCGCCACGGCCGCCCGCCCGTCTCGCTCTACCTGGAGGCCGGGCCCGAGGAGGTCGAGGTGTTCGTCCGGGACCGCGGCGACGGGTTCGACCCGGACGCCGTGCCGCCGGACCGCTTCGGCGTCCGGGAGTCCATCCTCGGCAGGGTGCGGCGCCGCGGCGGGCGGGCGTCGGTGGTGTGCAAGGAGGGCGGCGGCACGGAGGTGCGGCTGCGGGTGCCGGTGCTGCGCGCCGCCCCGGAGGCCCCGGGGACGGTCCCCGACGCCACGGGGCCGGACCGGGCCGCGGACGGCGACGACGAGAGGACGATGCAGGCATGAACGACGCTCCGGTCGACGTGGTGCTGGTCGACGACCACCTGATGTTCCGCGCGGGCGTGCGCGCCTCGCTGGACGGGCGCGTGCGCGTCGTCGGCGAGGCCGCGACGGTCGACGAGGCGGTCCAGGTGGTGCACGCGACGCGCCCGCCGGTGGTGCTCCTCGACGTGCACCTGCCCGGCGGCGACGGCGGCGGCGGGGCGGAGGTGATCCGCGCGTGCACGGACCTGCTCGGCGGCACGCGGTTCCTCGCCCTGTCGGTCTCGGACGCCGCGGAGGACGTCGTGGCGGTCATCCGCGCCGGGGCGCGCGGCTACGTGACGAAGGCGATCTCGGGGCCGGACCTGTGCGACGCGGTGCTGCGCGTGGCGGGCGGCGACGCGGTCTTCTCGCCGCGGCTGGCCGGCTTCGTGCTGGACGCGTTCGGCGCCGCCGCGGGCGACGTCGCGACCGGCGACGACGAGCTCGACCGGCTGTCCGCGCGCGAGCGGGAGGTCATGCGGCTCATCGCCCGCGGGTACTCATACCGCGAGGTCGCCGGCGAGCTGTTCATCTCCATCAAGACCGTCGAGACCCACGTGTCCGCCGTGCTGCGCAAGCTCCAGCTGTCCTCCCGCCACGAGCTCACCCGCTGGGCGGCCGCGCGCCGGCTGCTGTGACGAGGCCCGCACGGGCCCGCCGCCGCGCCCTGCCGGGCACGGGGGAGCGCGCGTGCGATGCTCGGGGCGTACCGACGTCACCGAGGACAGGGGACCGCCAACCATGGACACCGTGTACGGCCTGCTGGTCGTGCTGCACCTCGTCGGCTGGGCGATCGTGCTGGGAGGGTGCCTCGTCACGCTCCGCCAGCCGGCCTTCCCGAAGGGGGCGCTGCACGGCGCGCTGACCGCACTCGTCACCGGCGTGGTGATGACCGGCCTGCGGGCCGCGGAGGTCGGCGACCTCGAGCCGCCGGACAACGCGAAGATCGCCGTCAAGCTGGTGGTGGCCCTCGTCGTGACCGGCCTGGTGTGGTTCGGGACCCGGCGCCCCGACCGCGTCTCGCGCGGCCTCGTCGGCGCGACCCTCGGCCTGACGCTGCTGAACGTGCTCGTCGCCGTCCTGTGGCGGTGACGCCCGCGCGGCTCCGCGCGGCGCGCCCGTGAGCGGGCTCGGCGAGGCCCTCGTCGGCCTCGCGATCGTCGTCGGGATGTTCGGCGTCGTGGTGCAGGTGCTGCCCGGGGCGCTGCTGGTGCTCGGCGCGGTCGCGGTGTGGGCCGTGGTCACGGGCGGCACGACCGCCTGGGTGGTCCTGGCCGTGGCCGCCGTGGCGACGGTGGCGGCGGGTGTCGTGAAGTACCTGCTGGCCGGGCGCTACCTGGTCCGCACCGGCGTCCGGAGCCGCGTGCTGGTGTGGGGCGGCGTGCTCGGGGTGATCGGGTTCTTCGTCATCCCCGTGGTCGGGCTGCCCGTGGGGTTCGTGGGCGGCGTCTACCTGGCCGAGCGCGTCCTCGAGCGGCACCCGCACGACCAGGCGTGGCGCGCCACGCTGGCGGCGCTGCGGGCGACCGGGCTCACGATCCTCGTCGAGCTGGCCGGCGCGCTGGTGGCCACCGCGGCGTGGGTCGCGGGGCTGCTCGCGACGTGACGCGGGGCACCGCCGCGGGCGGTGGCCGGGCGGTCCCGGGTGTCGGTGGGGGCGCCTAGGCTGGGTCCCGCCATGACGTCGCTCTTCGAGAACCTGCCCCTGCCCGGCCTCGCCGACCTCGGACGGCTGCCCGCCGCCGTGCCGCCGCGCGCCGACGCCCGGGACGACGCCGACGCCCGGGACGACGCCCCCGGGGACGGCGGCGGCGACCGCGGCCGGAGCCGCGCCCCGTCGGTCGACGCCGACGCCCTGCTGGTCGGGCTCAACCCGCAGCAGCGCGCCGCGGTGCTGCACCACGGCGGCCCGCTGCTCATCGTCGCGGGGGCCGGTTCCGGCAAGACCCGGGTGCTGACGCACCGCATCGCGCACCTGCTGGCCACCCGGCAGGCGCGCGCGGGGGAGATCCTCGCCATCACCTTCACCAACAAGGCCGCCGCGGAGATGCGCGAGCGGGTCGCCGCCCTGGTCGGGCCGTCGGCGCGGGCGATGTGGGTGTCGACGTTCCACTCGGCGTGCGTGCGCATCCTGCGCCGCGAGGCCCAGACCCTCGGGCTGCGCTCGTCGTTCTCGATCTACGACGCCGCCGACTCGCAGCGGCTGCTCACCCTGGTGGCGCGCGAGCTCGACCTGGACCCGAAGCGCTACCCGCCCAAGGCCCTCGGCGCGAAGATCTCGAACCTCAAGGACGAGCTGGTCGACCCCGAGTCGTTCGCCTCGACCTCGGGCGGGTCGTCGGGGAACGACTTCGACCAGGTGCTCGCGCAGGTCTACACCCGCTACCAGCAGCGGCTGCGGCAGGCGAACGCGCTCGACTTCGACGACCTCATCATGACGACCGTCAACCTGCTGCAGGCGTTCCCGGCCGTGGCGGAGCACTACCGCCGCCGGTTCCGGCACGTGCTCGTGGACGAGTACCAGGACACCAACCACGCCCAGTACGTGCTCGTGCGCGAGCTCGCCGGCGCGGGGACGGACGGGGACGACCTGCCGCGCGGCGAGCTCACGGTCGTCGGCGACGCCGACCAGTCCATCTACGCGTTCCGCGGCGCGAGCATCCGCAACATCATGGAGTTCGAGGCGGACTACCCGGACGCCACGACGATCCTGCTGGAGCAGAACTACCGCTCGACGCAGACCATCCTGTCCGCCGCGAACTCGGTCATCAGCAAGAACCCGGGCCGCAAGCCGAAGCGGCTGTGGACCGACTCCGGCTCGGGCCCGAAGATCGTCGCCTACGTCGCGGACAACGAGCACGAGGAGGCCCGGTTCGTCGCGGAGGAGATCGACCGCCTGGGCGACTCCGACGGCGTGCGGCCCGGCGACGTGGCGATCTTCTACCGCGCCAACGCGCAGTCCCGGGCGCTGGAGGAGGTGCTGATCCGCGTCGGCCTGCCCTACAAGGTGGTCGGCGGCACCCGGTTCTACGAGCGGCGGGAGATCAAGGACGCCGTCGCGTACCTGCGGGCCGTGGCGAACCCCGACGACGACGTGAACCTGCGCCGGATCCTCAACGTGCCGAAGCGCGGCCTGGGCGACCGGTCGGAGGCGATGGTCGCGGGCTTCGCGGAGCGCGAGCGCATCTCGTTCGGGGCGGCGCTCGACCGCGTCGACGAGGTCCCGGGCCTGGGGACGCGCGCGGTCACCGGCCTGCGGCAGTTCGCCGGGATGATGGCGGACCTCCGGGCGCTCGACGAGTCCGGCGCCGGGCCGTCCGAGGTGCTGGGCGCGGCGCTCGACCGGTCGGGCTACCTCGCCGAGCTGCGCGCCAGCGAGGACCCGCAGGACCAGACCCGGGTCGAGAACCTCGCGGAGCTGCACGCCGTGGCGAGCGAGTTCGAGCAGTCCGAGCCGGACGGGAACCTCGCGGACTTCCTGGAGCGCGTCTCGCTCGTCGCGGACTCCGACCAGATCCCGTCCGACGACGGCGGCGACGAGGCGAAGCCCGACCAGGGCGTGGTCACCCTCATGACGCTGCACACCGCGAAGGGCCTGGAGTTCCCGGTCGTGTTCCTCACCGGCATGGAGGACGGGACGTTCCCGCACATGCGGTCGCTCGCGGACACCGACCAGCTCGCCGAGGAGCGCCGGCTCGCGTACGTGGGGCTGACGCGGGCGCGGCAGCGGCTGTACATCTCCCGCGCCGCCGTGCGGACCGCCTGGGGCGTGCCGAACGAGTTCCCGCCGAGCCGGTTCCTCGACGACCTGCCGGAGGAGCTGCTCGACTGGCGGCGCCGCGAGTCGTCGAACGACCGGCTGCGCGGCCCGGGCGGGTTCCTCGGGGGGCGGTCCGGCTATGCTTCGGGCGGCGGCCACGGCTCCCGCGAGCGGACCGGGTCCGGCGCCCAGACGAGCTGGAAGAAGAGCTCGGCGGCCTCGCGAGCCGGCGAGCGCCCGGCCCCGGGCTCGGGCGGCGCCACGTTCGGCTCCGCGACGCCGCGCAAGGACGCCGACATCCCCACGCTCGCCGTCGGGGACCGGGTCACGCACGACGCCTACGGCCTCGGGACCGTCGTGTCGATCGAGGGCGGCGGGCCGAACGCGGTGGCGAAGGTGGACTTCGGCACCGAGGGCACCAAGCGGCTGCTGCTGCGCTACTCGCCGGTCACGAAGCTCTGACCTGCGGCGGTGCGGACGCGCCGTGCGTGACCGGCCACGCGCGGCGCGGCGCTCCGGCATGATCGGGGGCATGCGCAGCCCCCTCTTCGACCAGGCCCACACCGAGGTCCAGTCCGCCGACCGGTTCGCCCTCCAGAGCCCCAAGATGCTCAAGGTCACGCTCGGGCCGGACGTGCTCGCCGCGAAGGGGGCGATGGTCGCCCACCAGGGCCAGGTGCAGTTCCACCACGAGTCGTCCGGGTCGCTCGCCCGGTTCGTCAAGCGCGCGGTCAGCTCGGACGACCAGGCGCTGATGCGGGTGTCCGGCCCCGGGGAGGTGTTCTTCGCGCGCGCCGCGGAGGACGTCTTCCTGCTGCAGCTCGAGGGCGACGCGATCAGCGTGGGCGGGGCGTCGCTGCTCGCCTTCGACGCCGGGCTGCAGTGGGACCTGCACCGCACCAAGGGCGCCGGGATGATGACCGCCGGCCTGTTCAACACGCTCATCCAGGGGCAGGGCACGGTCGCGCTCACGTCGCACGGGCGGCCGATGGTGCTCGACTGCTCGCAGCAGCCGACCTACGTGGACCCGAACGCGGCGGTGTGCTGGTCGGCGAACCTCACGCCCGGCGTCGTGTCGAGCATGAACATGACGTCGATGCTGCGCGGCGGCACCGGTGAGGCGTTCCAGTACGCGTTCCACGGCCCGGGCTTCGTGGTCGTGCAGCCGTCGGAGGGCTACCCGGTCCCGACGGCCTGATCCGGGCGCGGCCCCGGCCGGGCCGCCGGCCGGGGTGCCGTCAGCCGAGCCGCTCCACCACCGCGGCGGCCTCCGCGAGGCTCAGCCAGGGCGCCTGGCGCCGGACCTCGCGGACCGCCGCGGCCGTGCCGCCCTGCGCGTGCTGCGCACGGACCCGGTCGAGGTCGAGCGACGGGGTGGCGCGCTGCGCCGGGTCGGCGGGTGCGGTCGCGGCGCGCCGCCGGCGGTCCGACCCGATGAGGAGCGCAGCCAGGACGCCGATCACCACGACCAGCCCGAGCAGCACGACGACCGCGCCCGCACCCACGCTGCGCCCGAGCGCCCAGGCGATCGCGAGCAGCACCACGGCGCCGACGCCGCCGGTCACGCCGAGCGCGGTGCGGCGGCGACGCTCCTGCGCCGCGGGGGACAGCGGACCGCGCGGGTCCGGGACGCCGGGCGTACCGGCCGGCCCGGTCACGCGGCACCCTCCGGCCACGCACCGCCCGGGAACGCGGCCCCGGACGACACCGCACCCTTGATCTGGACGATCGCGTTGCCCTGCGCGCCGAGCACGGCGACGAGGGTGGTCACGGCGGCGACGATGAGCCCGGTGTTCACCGCGGCCTCCTCGATGATGATGCCCACGCCCGCCCAGGAGAACACCACGGAGCCGAGCGCCGCGATGGCCGCGATCGTCGCGACGATGAGCTTGACCAGGATGACGCCGATCGCGACGTAGAACGCGAGGCCGGCGACCGCGCAGGTCACCAGGGACGTCGCCATGCTGGAGGAGACGCCCTGGATCGCGGCCGCCGCCGTCGTCTGCCCGGCGACCGAGCGGGAGTAGGAGGTCGCCGCGTCACCGGTCCAGTCGCGGGTGGCGCGCAGCGCGTTCGGGTTGACCGACGCCGCGACGCCCGACGCCGGACCGCCGACGTTCTCGTGCCAGTCGGACGCGCGGAAGAAGAACGCCACGGGGGCGGCCGCGCCGAGCAGCAGCTCGCCGATCTTGTCGAGCACCGCCTGCCCGATCTCCAGCAGCTTCTCGCCGCACCACACCAGCCCGTCCTTGACGAAGTCGGGCATCAGCGGGATCGACGTGGCGGACCGGACGGCCGGGCCGACGCGCGCGAGCTGCCCGGACAGGTCCGAGAGCCCGGTCTGGAGCCCCTCGATGGTGGCCTGGAACGTGGCCGTGCTGAAGTCGCTCATCGGTCCCCCTCGTCAGTACGCGCCGTCGACGTGGTCGGCGACGTCGGCATCGCGGTCGTCGTAGGCCTGGGCGTTGGCTCGCAGCGCGGTGGCGATGTCGCGCATGGCGGTCGCCCCCTCGCGGCACCGCGCGGCGACCTGGTCCACCGCGGCCTCGTGGTCGGCGACCACCAGGGCGAAGATGCCGGCGGTCAGGTAGTTCAGCCGCAGCCCGTCGACGGACGCGGCGACCTGCCCGATGGCGTCCGCCTCCGCGTCCCAGGTCTGCGCCTCCGAGCGCAGCGCGCTGGTGACGACGTCGATCTCGCTCATGCCCGCGCCTCCCCGTCGGTGGTCGCCGGCGCGAGGGCGCGCAGGTGCGCGAACGCCTCCGCCAGCACGGTGTCCTGCTCCTGCCGGCGCCCGTCGAGGGCGACCAGCGCCCGCGCCGCCTCACCGAGCGCCTGGTTGACCGCCGTCGACAGCGCGACGCCGGACTGCGGTGCGGCCCAGCGGGGGTCGACGTCGCAGCCGACGAGCCCGGTCGCGGCGAGCGTCACGGTCACGTGGGCGCCGGCCGACCCGGTCGCGGTGGCCGGCGCGGCGGGTTCCGCGGCCGCGGCCCCGCTGAGCTGCGCGACGGCGAGCTCGGCGAGCTCGGTGAGCGGCCGCGGGGTGCCGTCGAACGTGGGCACGGCGACCGGCTCGGCCGGCAGCGCGTCGGCCGCCGCGCCCGCGTCCGCGCGCAGCGCCTCCGACATCGCGCGACCCAGGTCGGCGGTGGCGGCCCCGGCGGCCGCGAGCACCACGCGCCCCAGCTCCTCCGGTGTCGTGCGGCGGTTCCAGTCGTCCGCGACGCGCACGCCCACGGGGCGCCCGCGGCGGTCGACGGCGACGGCGACGGCACCGCTGTCGTCGGTCGCGGTGGTCTCCTCGGGCGCCGCGGCACGGACCGCCGCCAGCGTCGCGGCGGTCGAGGCCGCCGCCCGGCGCAGGTGCGCCAGCGTCTCGTCGATCGAACTCATCTCGCCCCCGGGGTGTCTCGACGTCCGAGGGCACGCTAGCCGACGCGGGCGGATGACGTGCGGTGACGTGTCACCCGCCCGGGGGACGCGTCAGGCGGCGGCCTCGTCCGCCAGGCGCGCCGTGACGTCGGCGGCGAGCGCGGCCGGGTCGACCCCGCACCGGCGCAGCAGCAGGTGCCCGTCGGTCCGGTCCAGCCGGACGACCGCGAGCAGGACGTGCCCGGCCCCGATCCGGCGGTGGCCCAGCCGGACGGCCTCCCGCAGCGCGATCTCGAGCGTCTTCTTCGCGTCCCGCGTGAACGGCACGTGCCCGGACGGGGCGCGGCGTCGGCCGCCGGCGCGCTCGAGGGCACCGGCGCCGAAGACGGCGTCGGCCCGGCGCCGGACGGCCTCGAGGTCGATGCCGAGCGCGGCGAGCGCCGAGGCGTCGAGGCCGTCGGTGTCGAACCGGTCGAGCAGGGCCTGCCGGTCCGCGCCGTGCGCGGCGAGCGCCTGCGCGGCCGGGTCCGACGAGGAGGCGACCGCGACCAGGAGGTGCGCGGGGGAGATCTGCGGGTCGCCGAGGTCGCGCGCGACCTCCTGCGCGGCGACGACGGCCTGCCGCGCGCCGGTGGTGAACCTCTCGAACATGTCGTCCTCCTCGTCGGGCGGGGTCAGGTGGTGCGGCGGTGGTGCTTCTGGTGCACGGCCTGGCGGCTCACGCCCAGGGCGTCGGCGATGTCCTGCCACGACCAGCCGAGCTCGCGTGCGCGGAGCACCTGCAGCGTCTCGAGCCGGTCGGCGAGCGCGCGCAGGGAGCGGACGGCGCGCAGGCCGGCGGCCGGGTCGGCGGCGGTGGCGTCGGCGAGCGCGCCGGTCGGGTCGGGTGCCTCGGTCATGTGTCAACGATGGTTGACGCGCGCCCCGCTGTCAACCCTGCTTGACGCCGACGTCCCCGGTCGTGCGACCCGGGTCACATATCTCGACGTAGAGATAAACCGCCGGGGCGGGGCTACCATCGTCCGCGGCAGAGCAGCCGGATCCCGCCACGGGACGCAGGGCGACGGAAGGACCGCAGCAGGTGGACCTGTTCGAGTACCAGGCACGTGACATGTTCGAGCGGCACGGGGTACCCGTCCTGGGAGGGATCGTCGCGACGACGCCCGCCGAGGCGCGGGCCGCGGCCGAGGCGCTGCTGGCCGCCGAGGGCGCCACGGGCGTGGTCGTCGTCAAGGCGCAGGTGAAGACCGGTGGCCGCGGGAAGGCCGGCGGCGTCAAGATCGCGCGCTCCGCGGACGAGGCCGAGGCGCGGGCCGCCGAGATCCTCGGCATGGACATCAAGGGCCACACCGTGCACCGCGTCATGGTCGCCGCGGGCGCGAGCATCGCGGAGGAGTACTACTTCTCCCTGCTGCTCGACCGCGCCGAGCGCCGGTACCTCGCCATGGCGAGCGTCGAGGGCGGCATGGAGATCGAGCAGCTCGCGGTCGAGCGCCCGGAGGCCCTCGCGCGGGTCCCGGTGGACCCGCGGACCGGCATCGACGCCGCGAAGGCCGACGAGATCGTCGCGGCCGCCGGCTTCGACGCCGCGGTGGCCCCGAAGGTCGCCGCGGTGCTGACGAGGCTCTGGGACGTCTACCGCGAGGAGGACGCGACGCTCGTCGAGGTGAACCCGCTCGTCCTGACCGAGGCCGGTGACGTGGTCGCGCTCGACGGCAAGGTCACGCTCGACGGCAACGCGGAGTTCCGGCACGAGGACCACGCCGCGCTCGAGGACGCCGCCGCCGCCGACCCGCTCGAGGCGAAGGCGAAGGCCAAGGACCTCAACTACGTGAAGCTCGACGGCGAGGTCGGCGTGATCGGCAACGGCGCCGGGCTGGTCATGAGCACGCTCGACGTCGTCGCGTACGCGGGCCGGGAGCACGGCGGCGTCAAGCCGGCGAACTTCCTCGACATCGGCGGCGGCGCGTCGGCGGAGGTCATGGCGGCCGGGCTCGACATCATCCTGTCCGACCCGCAGGTCAAGGCCGTGTTCGTCAACGTGTTCGGCGGCATCACCGCGTGCGACGCGGTCGCCAACGGCATCGTCGCGGCGCTGGGGATCCTGGGCGACCAGGCCACCAAGCCGCTGGTCGTGCGGCTCGACGGCAACAACGTGGTCGCGGGCCGGCGCATCCTGCGGGACGCGGCGCACCCGCTCGTCACGCTGGCCGAGACCATGGACGGGGGAGCGGCCGAGGCCGCCCGCCTGGCCGCGACCGCCTGACGACCGACCGCACGCAGCGACGCGAGAGACGAGAGAGCAACCCCATGGCGATCTTCCTGACCGCGGACTCCAAGGTCATCGTGCAGGGCATGACCGGGTCCGAAGGCAGCAAGCACACCACCCGCATGCTCGCCGCCGGCACGACCATCGTCGGCGGCGTGAACCCGCGCAAGGCCGGCACCAGCGTGGAGTACCCGCGCGGCGACGGCTCCGGCCTCACCGTGGCGATCCCGGTGTTCGGCACGGTGCGCGACGCCGTCGAGGCGACCCGGGCCGACGTGTCCGTGATCTTCGTGCCGCCGGCGTTCACCAAGGCGGCCGTGATCGAGGCCGTCGACGCGGGCGTGCCGCTGGTCGTGATCATCACCGAGGGCGTCCCGGTGGCCGACACCGCCGAGTTCTTCGCCTACGCGCAGGACAAGGGCGTGCGGCTGGTCGGCCCGAACTGCCCGGGTCTCATCAGCCCCGGGAAGTCGAACGTCGGCATCATCCCCGCGGACATCACGGGGCCCGGCCGCATCGGCCTGGTGTCGAAGTCCGGCACGCTGACCTACCAGATGATGTACGAGCTGCGGGACCTCGGGTTCTCCACCGCCGTCGGCATCGGCGGCGACCCGATCATCGGCACGACGCACATCGACGCCCTCGCGGCGTTCGAGGCCGACCCGGAGACCGACCTGGTCGTGCTCATCGGCGAGATCGGCGGCGACGCGGAGGAGCGGGCCGCGGCGTACATCGCCGAGCACGTCACGAAGCCGGTCGTCGCGTACGTCGCCGGCTTCACCGCGCCGGAGGGCAAGACGATGGGCCACGCCGGCGCCATCGTCTCGGGCTCGGCCGGCACGGCGCAGGCCAAGAAGGAGGCCCTCGAGGCCGCGGGCGTCAAGGTCGGGACCACCCCGACCGAGACCGCGGAGCTCGCCCGGGCGCTGCTGTCCTGACGCGCACGCCGCGCCGGCCGCCCCGGCGCGCCCCGGGTCATCCCGCGGCGCGCCGGGGCGGTTCGGCGTCCGGGGCCGTGCGGGCGGCGACCATGGGGCGGTGAGCAGCGCGCCCGGAACCCGTCCCCGCCCGCGACGCCGGGTGCTGGACGACTCGGCGCCGCCGCGGTTCTTCGTCAGCGACCTGGACGGCGCCCCGCGCTGGGTCGGCGGGTTGCTCGCCGGGCTGCAGGCGGCGCTGCTGTCGCTGCTCGTGGTGGTGCTGCCGTCGGTCGCGGCGTACGTGGCGACGTCCTCGGCGCCGGCCGCGTCCGGTGTGCCGTGGACGCACGCCGTGTCGGTCGCGACCGGGCTGTGGCTGCTCGCCCACGGCGTGCCGATGACGCTGGCGCCGGGCGTGACGCTGGTGCCGCTCGGCCTGACCGCGCTCGCCCTGTTCGGCTGCTACGCGTCCGCCCGCCGGTCCGGCTACGCCACGCGGTCGGCGCTGGGCGCGGGCGTGGCGGCGTACACGGGCGTCGTGCTCGTCGCCGGTCTCGCCACCGGCGTGCCCCTGCTGCACATCGGCGCCGGGGTGCTCGGCGCGATCGTGCTCTCCGCCGTCGGGCTGGGGACCGGGCTGCTGCGCCGGCCGGAGGCGCCGCGGCTGCGCGACGTGCTCGAGCCGGTCCGCACCCGGCTGCCCGAGCCCGTGGCGCACGGCGTCGCGGCCGGGACGACCGCCCTGGCCACGCTCGTGCTGGGCGCGACGCTGCTCGCCGCGCTCTGGGTGGTGACGGGCCGGACCGCGGTGGCCGAGGTCGTGCGCGGCCTCGACCTCGACCCCGTCGGCGGGGCCGTCCTCGCGCTGGGGGAGCTCGCCTACGTGCCGACGCTGGTGCTCTGGGCCCTGTCCTGGCTGGTCGGGCCGGGGTTCGCCGTCGGGACCGGGACGAGCTTCGGGATCGCCGAGGTGGACGCCGGTGCCCTGCCCGCCGTGCCGCTGCTCGGTGCCCTGCCCGCCCCCGACGTGACGGGCGGTGTGCTGCTCGCCGCGCCCGTGGTGACGGTGCTGGCCGGTGCCGTGACGGCCGTCGTGCTGCGTCGCCGCCTTGTCACGCAGCGCGCCCGGGACCCGTTCGTCGCCGGTGCGACGGCCGCCGCGACGGCGGGGCTCGGCGCGGTGCTGCTGGCGGCCCTCGCACGCGGGGGGATCGGGCCCGGCCGGATGGCCGACCTCGGCCCGGACCCGCTGCCGGTCGGGCTCGCCGTGGCCGCGGGGGTCGCGCTGGGCGCGCTGGTGGTGCTGCTGCCCGGGGACCGGCACGTGCGGGCGGCGGTGGCGTCCGCGCTCCGGCGCTCCCGCGACGCGGTCACCGGGCGGGGCGTGCGGCCGCCGGCCACGGACGGCACTGCCGCACGGGACGGCGCCGCGGCGACGGGCGCCGGTCCGGCGGGTGCAGCCGGGGCGGGTCCCGGCGCGGGCTCAACGGCGCGCGGTGCGGGCGGCACGCCCCGCGAGGACGGGGCCGGCGGGGCCTGACGCCCCCGTGTGCCGTCCGGCGGCTCCGGCGACGCGGCCGTCAGGGTCCGCCGGTGATCCCGCCGGTGAGGTCGTCGAGCGCGTCCTCGTACGCGCGGTCGCACGCGGCCTGCGCCGAGACGGTGAGCGCGCCCGACAGGCACTCCTGCCGGGCGGTCTCCGCCGGCCACAGGGCGAACGAGCCGAGCGTGCCCGCGCCGAGCAGGCCCGTGAGCGCCAGGCCCGCCACGAGCAGCGGCAGCAGGCCGCCGCGCATCCGCGCCACCGCGACCGCCCGCAGCGCCCGGATCCCGGTGACCACCGCGCCGGCCAGGAACGCCACGGTCGCGACGCGCCAGGGCAGCGGCAGCAGGCTGACCGCGACGCCCGCGAGCAGCCAGACGCCGAAGTGCCGCACCAGCCGGCCGACGCGCAGCACCGCCTCGGGGTCCGGTGGCGGCAGCGGCGGACGTGCCGCCCCGGTGCCCGTGCGGGCCGGCGGCAGCGCCGGCCGTGCCCCGGTCGCGGGGCCGGCGGGCATGCCTCCCGCCCCCGAGCCGGGAGACCTCGGCCACGAGACGGTCGGGGTCCGGCCGCGCGGCGCCGCGGTCGTCCGCCTCCCGTGCCTCGGGCGGCTCGCCGCCCTGCCCGGTGCGCGCCGGGGCGTCCTCCCGGGAGGGCGGGCGCTGCGGACCGGCCGGCGGCGGCGCGTAGGGGTTGCTCACCACGGCATTCTCCCGCACGGCCCGGCTAGGGTGTCGCCCCGTGACCCCCGTCCCCGCGCCCGCGAGCCCGTCCGGCCCCGTCCCCGGCCCCGCCGTGGGCCCCGCGGCGTCCCACCGGCCCGGCACCCGCGCGGCGGGACGCGTCGTGGTCCTGGTCTCCGGGGCCGGCACCAACCTCGCGGCCCTGCTCGCCGCGCACGGCACCCCCGGGTACCCCGCGCGGGTGGTCGGGGTGGTGGCCGACCGTGCGGGGGCCGGTGGCCTGGCGCTGGCCCGCGACGCCGGCGTGCCGACCGCGGTGGTGGCGCCGGGCGACTTCGAGGACCGCGGCGCCTGGGACCGGGCGCTCGCGGACGCGATCGGCGTGTTCCGGCCGGACCTCGTGGTGTCGGCGGGGTTCATGCGCATCCTCGGGGCCCCGGTGCTGGAGCGCTGGGAGAACCGGGTCGTGAACACCCACCCCGCCCTGCTGCCGTCGTTCCCGGGGGCGCACGCCGTCCGCGACGCGCTCGCGTTCGGGGCGAAGGTCACGGGCTGCACGCTGCACGTCGTGGACGCGGGCGTCGACACCGGACCGGTCGTGGCGCAGGTCGCGGTGCCGGTGCTGGACGGCGACGACGAGCCGACGCTGCACGAGCGGATCAAGGTCGCGGAGCGCGAGCTGCTGGTCACCTGGGTGGCCCGGGTCGTGGCCGAGGGGATGCGGGTGGAGGGCCGGTCGGTCACCGTCGGGCTCGGGTAGGCTCGTCCCGGCCGTGACTGGCGAGAGGTGGAATCGACCACCGGGGAGCGGCCGCAGTTCCCGCCGTCGCACCGTCCGCCTGGGTGCTCGGGTCCGACCACCGTGGCACCCGCCGTGGTGCCCGCCCGACCCGGAGGACCGCATGTCCCACGCCAGCCTGCCCCCCGTCGCGCCCGTCGCCGACCCGACCGCGGACGCCACCCGGCGCCCCGTCCGCCGCGCGCTGCTGTCCGTCTACGACAAGGCGGGCCTCGTCGAGCTCGCGACCGCCCTGCACGGGGCCGGCGTCGAGCTGGTGTCCACCGGCTCGACGGCGGCGACCGTGGCCGCGGCCGGCGTCCCGGTGACGCGCGTCGAGGACCTGACGGGGTTCCCGGAGTGCCTCGACGGGCGCGTGAAGACGCTGCACCCGCGGGTGCACGCGGGCATCCTGGCGGACACCCGCCGGCCGGAGCACCTGGCGCAGCTCGACGAGCTCGGCGTCGCCCCGTTCGAGCTGGTGGTCGTCAACCTGTACCCGTTCACGCAGACGGTGGCCTCCGGGGCGACGCCGGACGAGTGCGTCGAGCAGATCGACATCGGCGGCCCGTCGATGGTGCGCGCGGCGGCGAAGAACCACCCGAGCGTCGCGGTGGTCGTCGACCCGTCGGCCTACCCGGACGTCGTCGCGGCCGTCGGCGCCGGCGGCTTCACGCTGGCGGAGCGCACCCGGCTCGCGGCGCAGGCGTTCGTGCACACCGCGAGCTACGACGTGGCCGTGGCGTCCTGGATGGGGAACGTCGCGACGACGACGGACGAGGTCGACGGCGTCAGCACCGGGTTCCCCGCCTGGGTGGGGGCGACGTGGGAGCGCGCGGACGTGCTGCGGTACGGCGAGAACCCGCACCAGCGCGCCGCCGTCTACACCTCCGCGCAAGGCCCGGCCGGGCTCGCGCAGGCGACGCAGCTGCACGGCAAGGCCATGTCGTACAACAACTACGTGGACGCCGACGCCGCGTGGCGCGCGGCGCACGACCACGAGGGCCCGGCGGTCGCGATCATCAAGCACGCGAACCCGTGCGGCATCGCCGTCGGCACGGACATCGCGGACGCCCACGCCAAGGCGCACGCCTGCGACCCGGTCTCCGCGTACGGCGGGGTCATCGCCGCCAACGGCACGGTCACGCTCGCGGCGGCGCAGCAGATCGCCGAGGTGTTCACCGAGGTCGTCGTCGCGCCGGCGTACGAGCCGGAGGCGCTCGAGGTGCTGCAGCGCAAGAAGAACGTCCGCCTGCTGGTGGTCGAGGGCGCCCCGTCCGCCGTCGTCGAGATGCGCCCGGTGAGCGGCGGGCTGCTGGTGCAGCAGGTGGACCGCGTCGACGCCCCCGGCGACGACCCGGCGACGTGGACGCTCGCGGCCGGCGACGCGGCCGACGGGGCCACCCTGGCCGACCTCGCGTTCGCGTGGCGCGCGGTGCGTGCCGTGAAGTCGAACGCCATCCTGCTGGCGGCGGACGGCGCGTCGGTCGGCGTCGGGATGGGCCAGGTCAACCGGGTCGACTCCTGCCGGCTCGCGGTCGAGCGGGCGAACGCCGGCGGCGCCGAGCGGGCGCGCGGCGCGGTCGCGGCCTCGGACGCGTTCTTCCCGTTCGCGGACGGCCTGCAGGTGCTGCTCGACGCGGGGGTGCGCGCCGTCGTGCAGCCCGGCGGCTCGGTGCGGGACGAGGAGGTCGTCGCGGCGGCGCAGGCCGCGGGCGTGACGCTCTACCTGACCGGCACCCGGCACTTCGCGCACTGAGGTCGCCGCCGGCGGCACCGGCCGGGCCGGCCGACGGGACCACCGTCCGGCGGCCCGGCCCCCGCCGTCTGCCATGATGCAGCCGGACCGGCGACGCAGGGCCGCGGCGCGGGTCGGCGTGAGGGGAGGCGGCATGCGGCGCGGGACCAACCTGCCCCGGATGGGGGACTTCAACCAGACGGTGGTCCTCGACGTCGTCCGGCGCGCCGGCGGCGGCCTCGCGCGGGCCGACGTCGCACGGCGCACGGGGCTGTCGCCGCAGACCGTCACGAACGTCGCCCGGCGGCTGCTGGACCTCGGGCTCGTCGTGGAGGAGGGCGCCACCGCGCGCTCGGGGCCCGGCCGGCCGGGCACGCTGCTGCGGCTGAACCCGGTGAGCCGGTTCGCGGTGGGTGTCCACCTGGACCCGGCGACGATGACGTTCGTGCTGCTGGACCTGTCGGGCGCCGTGGTCGCGCGGCGGCAGCGCCCCACGCCGGTGCCGGAGGACCCGGGCGCCGTCGTGGACGGCCTGGTCGGGGAGATCGAGGGGCTGCTCGCATCCGCGGAGGTCGAGCGCGACCGCGTGCTCGGGGTGGGCATCGCCGCCCCGGGGCCGATCGACGTCGACGCCGGTGTGGTGCTGGACCCGCCGCACCTGCCCGGCTGGCACGACGTCCCGCTGCGGGACGCGGTCGCCGAGCGGACCGGCCTGCTGGCGGTGCTCGACAAGGACGTGACCGCGGCGGCGTGCGCCCACCTGTGGCACCCGCAGGAGCGGTCGTCGGACTTCGTGTTCTTCTACCTCGGCACCGGCGTCGCGGTGTCGACGGTGCTGCACGACGAGGTGGTGCGGGGGGTCTCGGGCAACGCGGGGGAGTCCGGGCACCTGGTCGCCGACCCGGACGGCGCCCCCTGCTGGTGCGGGCGCCGCGGCTGCCTGGGCGCGGTGCTGCGGGCGGAGGCGCTGGCGGAGCAGGGGCGCGCGGCGGGCGTCGCACTGCCCGGCTGGGGCGACGGGAGCGACCCGCGCGCGGTCGACGAGGCCGTCTCCGCGCTGTGCGCCGCGGCGGCGGCCGGCCACGCCGGGGCGCGGGACGTGCTGCGCCTGGCGGGACGCCGCGTCGGCATGGCGGCCGGCGTGCTGACGGACCTGCTGGACCTGCCGGCGATCCTGGTCGGCGGCCCGCTGTGGGACCGGATCGCCCCGTTCGCGGCGGACGCGCTCGCCGCGGAGGTCGCCGCGCACCCGGTCCCGGGCGGGCACCCGCTCACCGTGGCGTCGTCGGAGTTCGGGCCGCAGGTCGGGGCGGTCGGGGCCGGCTGCATCCTGCTGGGCCGGGCGTTCACCCCCCGGCCGACGGACCTGCTGCTGGTGAGCTGACGGCCAGCAGCACCTTGCCGCGGGCGGCGCCCGACGCGAGGTGGTCGACGGCCTCGGCCGCGCGCTCGAGCGGCAGCACGCGCTCCACGGCCGGCACCAGCGAGCCGTCGGCGAGCAGGTCGCGCAGCCGGGCCAGGGCGGCCGGGTCGTCGCGCGAGACGACGCCCACCAGGTGCTGGCGGACGAACGGCGACAGCAGCGCGGCCCGCAGCTGGCGGGTGGTGCCGCCGCCGAGGACGTCGCCGCCGCCCTCGGCCCCGACGAGGGCCAGCGCGCCGCGCGGTGCGAGCAGCCGGCGCAGGTCGCGCAGCGGGTCCAGCCCGCCGGTGACGACCACGCCGTCGTACCCCGTGCCCCACGCGGACCGGTCGGACCGGTCCACCACCGACTCCGGCCCCAGCGCACGGACCGTCGCGGCCTTGCCCGGTGAGGTCGCGGCCGTGACCCGGGCCCCCGCGAGGACCGCCAGCCGCACCGCGAGGGACCCCACGCCGCCGCCGGCCCCGAGCACGAGGACCCGCGAGCCCGCACCCACCCGCGCCGCCCGCAGGGCGTGCAGGGCCGTCGTCCCCGCGGTCGGCACCGCGGCGGCGTGCTCGGGACGGACCCCCTCCGGGATCCGGGCCAGGGCGCGCTCACGGGTCAGCGCCAGCTCCGCGAACGCGGCCGGCGCGGTGCCGAGCACGGCGTCGCCGGGCCGCAGCGACGCGACCTCGGGCCCGACCGCCCGGACGACGCCGGCGAGGTCGCGGCCCAGCCCGTGCTCGCGCGGGGCCCGCACGCCGAACACCAGCCGGGCCACCGACGGCAGCCCCGTCATGAGGTGCCAGTCCGCCATGTTCACGCCCGCGGTCCCCACCTCGACGAGCACCTGGTCGCGCACCGGCGCCGGCGGGTCGGCCCGCCGCACCACCCGCAGCACCGACGAGTCCCCGTACCGCTCCCGCACCACCGCCCTCATGCCCGGTCTCCCTCCGGCTCGTACGCGAACACCTGGTCGATCGGCCGCCCCAGGGCGCGGGCGATCTGGAACGCCAGCTCGAGCGAGGGCGAGTACCGCCCCTGCTCCACGGCGATGACGGTCTGGCGCGTGACGCCGAGGGTCGCCGCGAGCTGCGCCTGGGTGAGGCCCTGCTCCGTGCGCAGCGCGCGGACCCGGTTGGTCACGGACGTGGGCCTCACCACGGGCCGACCCCCCGCCGGAACGCCACGAGCCGCGCGGCGGCGGACAGCACCGCCGACAGCACGAACCCGAGGTACAGCGTGTTGGCGATCCAGAAGTGGTCCGCCTCCCGCAGCGCCAGCAGGAGGGCCCCGACGCCGCCGAGCACGAGGAACGCCTGGCCGACGTGCTCGCCGAGCCGCTCGATCTCCCGCTCCCGCTCGTCCCGGACCGCACGGTCGGGCGAGAGGGCGCCGAGCACGATCCCCGCGAGGATCCCTGCGGCCACCGCGGCCCCGACGGTGGCGAGCATCGGGCCGGCGTAGGCGACGTCCGTCAGGGCGCCGCCGTCCGCCCGCGTCAGCACCACGGCGAGGTAGGCGGCGTACCCGAGGACGGCGACGACGCCGTACGCCCAGGTGTTCTTCTCCTGGTAGGACATGGCCCCTCGCTCTCCGTGTGTCAAAGATGTTTGACATCGCGACCGTAGGGGCACCGTGGGCGCCGTGTCAAACATCTTTGACATCGCCCGGCGGCACGGGGGGTGCCGGGCGGGGGCGACCCCTTGACAGCAATTCATCCAGACGTTGTAGTTATCGGGGTCCTGGCAGCGCCGCCACGGACCGTGCCCGTGGAGCAAAGGAGCATCCATGCGTCTGCAGAAGCCCGTCCTCGCGTCCGGAGCCGTCCTCGCCCTCGGCCTCGTGGCCGCCTGCGGCAGCGGCGGGGGCGAGAGCGCCGGCGACGACACCACCATCACCGTCGCCTACCAGAAGACCGCGCAGTTCGTGCAGCTCGACGACGTCCTGAAGAAGGCCAAGGACGAGTACGAGGCCGCCCACGAGGGCATGACCGTCGAGCTGGTGGCCATCGAGGCCGAGCAGGACCAGTACTTCACCAAGCTCGCCCTCATGAACGGCTCCGCCGGCACGGCCCCCGACGTCATCTACGAGGACACGTTCCAGATCCGCTCGGACGCCGCGGCCGGGTACCTGCAGCCGATCGACGAGTACGTCGAGGCGTGGGAGGACTGGGACCAGTTCCCGGAGAACGCCCGCCAGGCCGGGCTCGGCGACGACGGCCAGGTGTACGGCGTCTCGATGGGCACCGACACCCGCGGCATCTTCTACAACAAGGACCTGTTCGAGCAGGCCGGCCTGCCGACCGACTGGCAGCCCGAGACCTGGGACGACGTGCTGGAGGCCGCGCGCACCGTCAAGGCCGAGCTGCCCGACGTGACGCCGCTGAACGTCTACGCCGGCAAGGCCGCGGGCGAGGCGACCACGATGCAGGGCTTCGAGATGCTGCTGTACGGCACGGACGACGAGCTGTACGACGCCGACTCCCAGAAGTGGGTCACCGGCTCGCAGGGCTTCGTCGACTCGCTCGGGTTCCTCCGGACCATCTACTCGGAGGGCCTCGCGCCGTCGCTCGACATCGCGCTCGACGCGTCGGTCGGCGCCCGCGTCGCCACCGAGCTGCTGCCGCAGGGCAAGCTCGCCATGGCCGTCGACGGCTCGTGGCTGCCCGGCGGCTGGATCACCGGCGACAACGCGTGGCCCGAGTGGGAGGACACGCTGGGCATGGCGGCGATGCCGACCCAGGACGGGCAGGACCCGGGCTTCACGTCGATGTCCGGCGGCTGGACGCTCGCCGTCGGCGCGCACGCTAACGACCCGCAGGCCGCGTTCGACTTCATCGCCACCGCCCTGAACCGCGAGAACTCGCTGAAGTACGACACCGAGAACTCCCAGATCGCCGTGCGCACCGACGTGGCGGAGGACCCGGAGTACCTCGACTACAACCCGTCGTTCGAGTTCTTCAGCTCGCTGGTCGAGTACACGCACTTCCGGCCCGCGACGCCCGACTACTCGCAGATCTCGTCCAACATCCAGGTCGCGGCCGAGTCGGTGGCGACCGGGCAGGCGACGCCGGAGGAGGCCGCCGCCGCGTACGACGAGGGGCTGGTGTCCATCGTCGGCGAGGACGCGACGCAGGCCGCCGGCTGATGACGGCCCTCACGCTCGACCGGGCGGCGGCGGACCGGGGGCCCGGCTCCCGGCCCCGCCGCCGCCCGGGGCGGACCGCGCTGCGGCTGCTGCCCCTGCTGCCGGCCGTCGCGCTCATGGCGGTGTTCCTCGCCGGACCGGTGCTGTGGTCGTTCTACGGCTCGCTCACCGACCAGGCGCTGACGGGGTACCGCGCGGCCAACCCCGAGTTCGTGGGGCTCGACAACTACGCGTCGCTGTTCGCGGACGGGGACTTCTGGAAGGCCGTCGTGCTGACCGTCGTGTTCGTCGGCGCCTCGGCGGTGGTCGGGCAGAACGTGCTCGGCATGGCGCTGGCGCTGCTGCTGCGGGCGGCGTCCCGGCCGCTGCGCGCGGTGGTGTCGGCGCTGGTCGTGGTCGCGTGGGTGCTGCCGGAGATCGTGGCGGCGTTCGCGCTCTACGCGTTCTTCTCCACCGACGGCACGCTCAACCAGGTGCTCGGGTGGGTCGGGCTGACCGGGCCGACGTGGCTCATCACGTTCCCGATGCTCGCCGTGATCCTCGCGAACATCTGGCGCGGCACGGCGTTCTCGATGATGGTCTACGGCGCCGCGCTGTCGGAGGTCCCGCCCGACGTCACGGAGGCCGCCGCGATCGACGGCGCCACCGGGCCGCAGCGGTTCTTCCGCATCACGCTGCCGATGATCCGGCGGTCGGTGTCGACGAACCTCATGCTCACCACGCTCCAGACGCTCGCGGTCTTCACGCTCATCTGGGTGATGACCGGCGGCGGGCCGGGCACGGACTCCTCGACGCTGCCGGTGCTGGCGTACCAGGAGGCGTTCAAGTTCGCGCAGGTCGGCTACGGCACGGCCATCGCGACCGTGACGCTGCTGGTCGGGGCCGTCTTCTCGATCGTGTACATCCGCGTGCTCAAGCCGGAGGTCGACTGATGGCCGCGCTCACCGCCCCGACCGCCCCCGTCGCGCCGTCCGGCCGGCCGCGCCGCCCCCGGCCGGTGCCGTCCGTCGCCGCGCCCCGCCGGCGCAGCGGCCGCGTGCTCGTGGCGGCGGCGCTGGTGCTGGTCGGCGTCGCGTTCCTGGTGCCGCTCGCGTGGATCCTGCTGGCGGCCCTCGACCCCGCGGCCACCGTCTCGGTGCGGGTGCCGGACTCCCTCACGACGGACAACGTCGCGCAGATCCTCACGTGGGAGGCGACGTTCCGGCCGCTGTGGAACTCGACGCTCATCTCCGGCGGGACGGCGGTGCTCACCGTCCTGGCGTCCGTGCTCGCGGCCTACCCGCTGTCGCGGTACCAGATGCGGTTCCGCAAGCCGTTCCTCTACGCCATCCTGTTCGGCACCTGCCTGCCGATCACCGCGATGATGGTCCCGGTCTACGCGCTGTTCGTGAACCTGGGGCTGCTCGACTCGGTGCCCGGCACGGTGTTCTTCCTCGCGGCGACCTCGCTGCCCATGGCCATCTGGATGACCAAGAACTTCATGGACTCCGTGCCGGTGTCCCTGGAGGAGGCCGCCTGGGTGGACGGCGCCGGGTCGATGACCGCCCTGCGGCGCATCGTCGTCCCGCTCATGCGGCCCGGCATCGCGGTGGTGTTCATCTTCGTGTTCACGCAGGCGTGGGGGAACTTCTTCGTCCCGTTCGTGCTGCTGTTCTCGCCGGACAACCAGCCGGCCGCGGTCGCGATCTACAGCTTCTTCGGCACGTACGGCACGGTCGCCTACGGCAGGCTCGCCGCGTTCTCGATCCTCTACTCCGTGCCGGTGCTCGTGCTGTACCTGCTGGTGCAGCGGTTCTCCGGCGGCTCGTTCGCCATGTCCGGCGCCGTCAAGGGCTGACCGGCCCCGCCCCGTCGTCCCCGTCCACCCGCACCCCACCGGAAGGTCCAGCCATGCCCGTCGACGCCGCCGCCACCGTCCTGCAGCGCGTGCAGCGGTTCCTGCACGAGCGCCTCACCCCGGCCCTGGTCGCCGGCCGGGCGCCGCTCACCGTCACCGCCTGGACCGCGCCGGGGGAGCCCGTGCCGTTCGCGGAGGCCGTCGCGCAGGAGTACGTGGCCGCGCCGCCGGGGACGGCGTGGGGGGCGCCGTGGAGCACGACGTGGTTCCGGATGACCGGCGCGGTGCCGGAGGGCTGGCTCGCGTCCGAGGCCGTGCGGGCGGGGCGGCACACCGTCGAGCTCGCCATCGACCTGGGGTTCACGACGACGCAGCCCGGGTTCCAGGCGGAGGGCCTCGTGCTGCGGCCCGACGGCGTCGCGGTCAAGGGCCTGTCGCCCCGCAACCAGGCGGTGCCGTGGGCCGAGCCGCGCGTGGACGTCTACGTCGAGGCCGCGGGGAACCCGGACGTCGGCAGCAGCACCTGGTACGGCCCCACCCCGCTCGGCGACCCGCTCACCGCCGGCACCGACCCGCTGTACGCGCTGCGGTCCGCCGAGGTCGTGCTGCGCGACGTCGAGGTGTGGGAGCTGTGGCAGGACCTGCTGGTGGTGCAGGGCCTGGTGGAGACCGGCGACCGCGGCTCCACCCGCTGGGCGCGCGCGCTGCGGGCCCTGGACCTCGTCGTCGACGCGGTGGACCCGCACGACGTCGCGGGGACGGCGACCGCCGGCCGGGCGGTGCTGCGGCCCGTGCTCGACGTGCCCGCGGCGCCCGGCGGGCACCGCGTGCTCGCGACCGGCCACGCGCACATCGACTCCGCGTGGCTGTGGCCGGCCCGGGAGACCGTGCGCAAGTGCTCCCGGACGTTCGCCAGCGTGGTGGCGCTCATGGACGAGCGGCCGGACTTCGTGTTCGCCTGCTCGTCCGCGCAGCAGTACGCGTGGGTCGCCGAGCGGCACCCCGAGCTGTTCGAGCGGATCCGCGCGAAGGTCGCCGCGGGGCAGTTCGTCCCCGTCGGCGGGATGTGGGTGGAGTCGGACACGAACATGCCCGGCGGCGAGGCGCTCGCCCGGCAGATGGTCGAGGGCAAGCGGTACTTCCTCGAGGAGCTCGGCGTCGAGACGCAGGACGTCTGGCTGCCCGACTCCTTCGGCTACACCGGCGCGCTGCCGCAGATCGTCCGCGCCGCGGGGTCGCGGTGGTTCCTGTCGCAGAAGCTGTCCTGGAACGACACGAACCGGATGCCGCACCACACGTTCACGTGGGAGGGCATCGACGGCTCCCGGGTGCTCGCGCACTTCCCGCCGGTCGACACCTACAACTCCGACCTGTCCCCGCGCGAGCTCGTGCACGCCGAGCGGAACTTCGCGGACAAGGACGTGGCGTCCGAGTCGCTGGTCCCGTTCGGCTGGGGCGACGGCGGCGGCGGCCCGACGCGGGAGATGCTCGCCGCCGCCGACCGGGCGCGGTCCCTCGGAGGACTGCCCGAGGTCGAGCTGGGCTCGCCGAACACGTTCTTCGAGCGCGCCGAGGCGGAGCTCGCCGCCGCCGGCCCGGGCACGCCCGCGGTCTGGTCCGGCGAGATGTACCTGGAGTACCACCGCGGCACCTACACGTCGCAGGCGCGGACCAAGCGCGGCAACCGGCGCAGCGAGCACCTGCTGCGCGAGGCCGAGCTGTGGGCGGCGACGGCCACCGTGCGGACCGGGGCTCACTACCCGGCCGACGAGCTGCGCGCGCTGTGGCGGGTGGTCCTGCTGCACCAGTTCCACGACATCCTGCCCGGCTCGTCGATCGGCTGGGTGTACCGGCAGGCGGAGGAGGCGTACGCCGACGTCGAGCGGCGGGCGGAAGCCGTGATCGGGGCGGCGCTCGCGGTGCTCGTCGGCGACGGCGACGCGACCGTCCGGCTCAACGCGGCACCGCACGCGCGCGACGGGGTGCCCGCGCTCGGCGGCGCGGTGGCCGCCGACGGTGGGGCCGGCGGCGCGGCGGGGCCGGGCGGTGCGGCGGACGCGGTCGACGGGCCCGGGGCCGACGGGCCGGGCACCGTGCAGGTGCTGCGCAGCGACGACGGCACGCTGCGGGTGCGGACCGACGTGCTGGACGTCCGGCTGACCGCGGGCGGCCAGCTCGCCTCGGTGCGGGACCTCGTGGCCGACCGGGAGGTCGTCGCGCCGGGCACCGTGGCCAACCTGCTGCAGCTGCACCGGGACGTGCCCCGGCAGTGGGACGCGTGGGACATCGACGCCGAGTACCGCCGGACCGTGCAGGACCTGGTCGACGCCGACGCGGTCGAGGTGGTGGCCGAGAAGCCCGACCGCGCGGTGGTCCGCACCTCCCGGCGGGTCGGCGACTCCACGGTCGTGCAGGAGCTGACCTTCCGCCCGGGCACGCGTGCCGTCGAGATCGACACGGAGGTCGACTGGCACGAGCGGCAGCGGCTCCTCAAGCTGGCGTTCCCGCTGGACGTGCACGCCGACCGCTCGGCCGCCGAGACGCAGTTCGGCCACGTCGTGCGGCCGACGCACACGAACACCTCGTGGGACGCGGCGCGCTACGAGATCTGCGCGCACCGCTGGGTGCACGTCGGCGAGCCCGGCTACGGCGTCTCGGTGGCGAACGACGCCACCTACGGCCACGACGTCACGCGGTCCCCGCTGCCCGGCGGTGGCACCGCGACGGTGGTGCGCCAGTCGCTGCTGCGGGCTCCGCTGTTCCCCGACCCGGAGGCCGACCAGGGCGCGCACCGGTTCCGCACGGTGCTGCACGTCGGCGCGGGCATCCCCGAGGCGGTGGTGGACGGCTACCGGACGAACCTGCCGGTCCGCGAGGTCCGGGGCGCGGCGGCCGTCGACCCCCTGGTCGCCGTGTCGGGTGCGGGCGTCGTCGTGGAGGCCGTGAAGCTGGCGGACGACGGGTCCGGCGACGTCGTGGTGCGGCTGTACGAGGCGCACGGCGCGCGCGGGCGGGCGGTGGTGACGCCGGGGTTCGCCGCGTCCGGCGTGCGCGAGGTGGACCTGCTGGAGCGGGAGGTGGAGCCGCGTGCCCTGGCCGGGGCGGGCGGCGCGACCGCGACCCTCGAGGTGCGCCCGTTCCAGCTGGTGACGCTGCGGTTCGCGCGCGGGTGAGGCGGGCGCGAGGTCGCGGACCCGGGTACCTGCGAGTCCACAGGCAGCTCGCAGACCCGCCCCAGGTCGCGGCCAGGTGACCGCGGGAGCCTCGGTCCGGTGACGGCGCGCCCGTCACCGGACCGTCGCCCCCGCCGGAGGAAGCCACCGATGACCGCGCGCCCCGCCGACCAGCAGAAGCTGCCCAAGAAGGAGCGCAAGGCGCTCGCCCGCGAGCTCGCCCGGCTCCAGCGGGAGCGGGAGGCCCGGCGCCGGCGCCGGAACCGGCGGCTCGGCTGGGCGGGGGCGGGGACCGGGGCGGTCGCCGCGGGCGTCGTCGCCGTGCTGCTCGTCCAGGCGTCGGTGCGCGCCGGGCAGGTCGGCCCGCTCGGCATGCTGTCCGACGGCGTCGTGCTGTCCGGCGACGGCTCCACCGTCTCCGTCGTGCCGACCGACGCGATCCCCGCCGGCAGCGCCCCCGTGGCCACCGCGGTCGACCGCACGTCCGGCGTGCTCGACCTCGTCCTGTACGTCGACTACCGCTCGCCGGAGGCCGCGGCGCTCTGGCAGGCGGACGGGTCGGAGATCGCGCAGTGGGTGACCGCGGGGAACGCCACGCTGGAGGTGCACCCGCTGGCGCTGCTCGACGGCACCACGGTGGCCGCGCCGTCGGCCTCGACGACCGCGTCCCCGGAGCCGTCCGCGTCGGCCACCACCACCCCCGCCACCGTCACCACCGGCGACTACTCTCTGCGCGCCGCCGGGGCGCTCGCGTGCGTCGCGGACGGGCAGCCCGACGCGGTGCTGGCGGTGCACGAGGCGCTGCTGGCCGCCCAGCCGGGGCTCGACGCGGACGGGCTGGACGACGACGAGCTCGTCGCGCTCGTGCAGGACGCCGGCGCGCGGGACGACGCGGTGGCGGACTGCGTGCGCTCGGGCGGCTTCACGGACTGGGCGCGCGAGGCGACCGACCGGGCGGCGGACTCCGTCCCGTTCGACGTCGGCAGCGTGACGACCAGCCCGGTGCTGCTGGTGGGCGGGCGCGCCTACACGGGCGCCCTCGACGACCCGGCGGCGCTGAGCACGTTCGTCACGGAGGTGGCGGGTCAGCTCGCGGCCGCGGCCGCGGCCCAGGCGAGCGCGTCGCCGAGCGCGTCCCCGACCCCGACCCCGAGCGCGTCGCCGAGCGCGTCGCCGTCGGCCGAGCCCGCCGACTGACCGGACGTGCGGGCCCGCCCCCGCCGGGCGCACCCCGGCCGGTCGACGTCAGCCCGCGAGCGCCCGGGCGAGCGGCACGGCGGGGTCGGCGGCCCGCGCGCGGTCGAGCACCGGCAGCGCGGCGCCCGAGAACAGCCGGCGCGCCCCGCCGACGTCGCGCGGCCGGTCGACGCAGAACACGGCCGTGAGCCGGTCCGTCCCGGGCTCGAACCACAGCGCGGACCAGCCGTCGGCCGCCGCGGGGTCGCCGCGCAGCAGCACCTCGTCGGCCGCCCCGGGCACGCCGTGCAGCGCCAGCTCGTGCCCGAGCTGCGTCGAGAACACGTACGGCGCGACGTCCGGCTCGGCGGGCTCCCGGCCGAGCAGCCCGGCCACCGCGACCGCCGGTCCGCGCAGGGCCGCGTCCCAGTGCCCGCCCGGCACCCAGCCGTGCCGGGCGGAGCGCCGCGTCGCCGCGTCGCCGACCACCCGGACGCGCGCCCGGACCCCGAGCGGGGCGTACAGCTCGTCGACCCGCACCGCCCCGTCCGGGCCGGTGGGGAGCACCCCGGCGAGCCAGGCCGTCGCGGGCCGCGCACCGACCGCCACGAGCACCGCGTCCGCGGGGAGCACGGTGCCGTCGGCGAGCGTCACGGCGTCGGCGGCCACGGCCGCGACCGGCACCCCGGCGAGCAGCCGCACGCCCGCGGCCGCGTACCAGGGCACCGTCAGCCCGCCGACCCGCGGACCGAGCACGGCGCCGAGCGGCTCCGGGCGGGCCTCGACGACGGTCACGTCCGCCCCGGCCGCCGCGGCGACCGTCGCCACCTCCGCGCCGACCCACCCGGCGCCGACCACGACGAGCCGGCGCCCGGCGGGGACGCCGTACGGGCCGGTCGGCGCGGCGGACGACGACGCCGGCGCGCCGACCCCGAGCGCCGCCCGCAGGCGTCCGGCGTCCGCGGCGGTGTGCAGGGTGTGCGCCGCGTCCCAGCCGGGCGGCCGCACCGCCGCCGCGCCGGTCGCGACGACGACGGCGTCGCCGGTCACGTCGTCGTCCGCGGTCCGCACGACCACCTGCGGCCCCGTCAGGTCCAGGCCGGTCGCCGGTGTGCCGAGCCGCACCTCGTCGGCGAGCTCCAGGGCGTCCGCGCCGAGCTCGTCCGCGAGCCACGCGGGCGCCGGCCGGTCCAGCAGGTGCTTCGACAGCGGAGGACGGTCGTACGGCGCCACGGGCTCCGCCCCCAGCACGGTCACCCGCCCGGTGAAGCCCTGCGCCCGCAGCTCCAGCACGGTCCGCGCACCGGCCAGGCCCGCCCCGACGACGACGACCGACCCGGGCGGCGCGTCCGGCTCCCCGTGCGGCGGGACGGCGGGACGGTCGGAGGCGGGCACGTCGTCACCGTAGCCGGGGGCTGCGCCGGTGCGCCGTACCGCCCGGGTACGCTCGGGATCCGGCGCGCCCCCGGAGCGCGCACCGGAGGGAGCACCAGGTGAGCGGCGAGACCCGCGGCGACGGCGGGACCGGGCCGGATGAGCCGGCGGGGCGGCCGCTCGACGGCGCGGGTGTGGGCGGGCCGGACGGCTCCGGCACCGACGCCCCCGGCGGGGAGCCGACCGAGCGCACGGCGGCGACGTGGCCCGCCCTCGACGGGGCGCCGCCGGGGTCCGAGCCGGCCGACGTCCCGGGCGCCGCACCCCGCGCCGCGGCCCCGCTTGCGGGCACCGAGCGGTTCGACGCCGACGGTCGTCCCCTCGACCCGCGCGCGATCGCCCGGGCCTCGCTGGACGCCGACCGCAACTGGTCGCTGTGGGTCATCTCGCTCGCGGTGGTGCTGGTCGTCTCGCTCGCCGTCGCGGCCGGCACCCCGGTCGGCGCGCTGGTGCTGGCCGCGTTCCTGGCGTGCTGCGCGGTCGTGCGCGGCGTGGTGCGCGGCGGCCCGGCGGCCCTGGTCGTGCGCAGCCGGGCGACCGACGTGACGGTGCTGGCCGGCCTCGCCGTGTCCATCGCCGTGCTGTCGCAGGTGGTGCCCGTCCCGGCGCCCTGACGCACCGGGACGCACGAACCCCGGGGCGCGCGACGCCCGGGACGCAGGAGGGGCGGCGACCCGACCGGGTCGCCGCCCCTCCTGCGTCGTGCCGCGGGTCAGCGCAGCGGCTCGACCTCGACGGCCTCGATCTCGAGCTCCTCGTCCAGCAGCTCGTCGTCCTCGGGCGCCGCGGCGAACGCGCGGTACAGCACGCCCGCGACGAGCGCGCCGACGAGCGGGCCGACCCAGAACACCCACACCTGGCCCCACGCCCACGACTCGGCGAAGATCGCCGCCGCGGTGGCGCGGGCCGGGTTGAGGGCGGCGTTGGTGACCGGCAGCGCGACGAGCGTCGCGAAGCCGACCGTGAGGCCGATGGCGACGCCCGCCTGGCCGCGGGACGAGCGCCGGCCGGTCGCGGCGAGGTACACACCCACGAGGACCGCGACGAGCACGGCCTCGATGAGCAGGGCCGCGACCACGCTGAAGCCCTCGGTGCTGCTGGTCTGCAGCGCGAGCGGGGAGTGGGCGTCGAAGCCGTTCGCGGCGCCGCCGAAGAACTCGCGCTCACGGCTGTCGAGCAGCGGGAACGACGAGGCGACGACGAACAGCACGGCCGCGGCCAGCGCACCGCCGACGACCTGCGCGACCCAGTACGGCAGCACGTGCGACCACGGCGTGCGGCCGGCGACCGCCGAGCCGAGCGTGACCGCCGGGTTGAAGTGCCCGCCGGAGACGTGCGCGACGGCGACGAACGCCGCGATCACGCCGAAGCCGTACGCGAGCGCCACGGCCAGCGTCTGCCCGGTGAACTGCGCGAACAGCCCGGCGCCGATCACCGCGAGCAGCACGACGAACGAGCCGAACAGCTCCGCGCCGAGCCGCGCGGCCAGCGAGGGGCCGGTGAGCGTCGCGGCCACGGCCTCGATCTCCACGTCGTCCTCGATGTCGGACGTGGCCGTGCCGTAGCCGCTCGCCGCGCCGTAGCCCACGGGCACGGCGGCCGGGGCGGGCGCCGCGGCGGGGGAGGGGGCGGCGGTCGGCTCTCCTGCGGCCGGGGCGGCCGGGGCGGGCGTCGCCGGGGTCGCGGCGGCGGAGGTGTCGGTCGACGGCGCTGCGGTCCCGTCCTGCGGCCGGCCGGTTGCCTCGGGGGCGTCCGGGACCTCGGCGGGGTTGTCCTTCGACATGGTCATCCGTTTCGTCCGGGTGCGGGGTGGGTGCGGATGCGGTGCGTGGCGCGCACCGGGCACATCCGTCCAGCATGCCAGCGTTCCCTGTGCGGCGCCGGGCCCCTGCGCCGCGAAGTCTCTCGACGTCAAGTAATCTGGCGCCCATGGCGAAGATCAAGGTGGTTGGACCGGTCGTCGAGCTCGACGGTGACGAGATGACGCGGATCATCTGGCAGTTCATCAAGGACCGCCTGATCCATCCGTACCTCGACGTCGACCTGCGCTACTACGACCTGTCGATCGAGAACCGCGACGCGACGGACGACCAGGTCACGATCGACGCGGCGCACGCGATCAAGGAGCACGGCGTCGGCGTGAAGTGCGCGACCATCACGCCCGACGAGGCGCGCGTCGAGGAGTTCGGCCTCAAGAAGATGTGGCGCTCCCCGAACGGCACGATCCGCAACATCCTCGGCGGCGTGGTGTTCCGCGAGCCGATCATCATCAGCAACATCCCGCGCCTGGTCCCGGGCTGGAACAAGCCCATCATCATCGGCCGCCACGCCCACGGCGACCAGTACAAGGCCACCGACTTCCGCGTGCAGGGCGCCGGCACGCTGACCCTCACGTTCACCCCGGCGGACGGCTCCGAGCCCATCCAGCAGGAGGTCGTGACGTACCCCGAGGGCGGGGGCGTCGCGATGGCGATGTACAACTTCGACGAGTCGATCCGCGACTTCGCGCGCGCCTCGTTCGCGTACGGCCTGCAGCGGCAGTACCCGGTGTACCTGTCGACCAAGAACACGATCCTCAAGGCCTACGACGGCCGGTTCAAGGACCTGTTCCAGGAGGTGTTCGACGCCGAGTTCGCGGCCGCCTTCGCCGAGGCCGGCCTGACGTACGAGCACCGCCTCATCGACGACATGGTCGCCTCCGCCATGAAGTGGGAGGGCGGCTACGTCTGGGCGTGCAAGAACTACGACGGTGACGTGCAGTCCGACACCGTCGCGCAGGGCTTCGGCTCGCTCGGCCTCATGACGTCGGTGCTCATGACCCCCGACGGCCGGACCGTCGAGGCGGAGGCCGCGCACGGCACCGTCACCCGGCACTACCGCCAGCACCAGGCGGGCAAGCCGACGTCGACCAACCCGATCGCGTCGATCTTCGCCTGGACCGGCGGCCTCAAGCACCGCGGGACGCTGGACGGCACCCCCGAGGTCACGCAGTTCGCGGAGACCCTCGAGGACGTCGTGGTCAAGACGGTCGAGAGCGGCAAGATGACCAAGGACCTCGCGCTGCTCGTCGGTCCCGAGCAGGCGTGGCTGACCACCGAGGAGTTCCTCGCGGCGCTCGACGAGAACCTCGCCGCCCGCCTCGGCTGACCCCGCACCGACGCCCGCCGACCCGCTGCCCGCCACGACGGGCCGGGCGGCGGGCGTCGTCGTCAGCGCCCGGGCGCCGCGGCGAGCAGGGTCTGGCGTCACGTCGTGAAGGCACCCCGGGCGGGCCCGACGCGCGTCACGGCGCGGGTCGTGGCGGCTGTATCCTCGACGCCGTGGGCACTGATCGGGTGACCCCGGGCTCGCAGTCTTCACTCCGTGAAGCCAACCGCGCCCGGATCGTGAGTGCCGTCCAGCAGCGTGGCTCGCTCACGCAGGTCGAGCTGGCCGGTGTCACGGGGCTGTCGCCGGCCACGGTGTCGAACATCGTCAAGGAGCTCACCGGCGCGGGCGTCCTGCACACCACGCCCACCTCCCGCAGCGGCCGCCGCGCCCAGCAGGTCACCCTCGCGCGCAACCTCGGCCTCGTCGGCGGCGTCCACTTCGGCGCCCGGTCCCTGCGCGTCACGGTCGCGGACGTCGCGCACCGCATCGTCGCGGACCAGCGGATGCCCCTGCCCCCGGACCACCGGGCGGACGCGGGCCTGGAGCGGGCGTCGCTGCTGCTGACCGAGCTCGTCGACTCCGTCGAGGCCACGATGTCGGAGGTCCTCGCGGTCGGCGTCGGCGTGCCCGCCCCGGTCGACCCCGTCTCCGGGCGCATCGTCTCCGTCGGCGTGCTGCGCGGCTGGGACGGCGTCTCGGTGACCGAGGTGCTGGAGCGCCGCCTCGGGGTGCCCGTGCAGGTCGACAACGACTCGAACCTCGGCGCGCTCGCGGAGCTGCGGCTCGGGGCCGCCCGCGGCAAGCGGCACGTGCTGTACCTGCGCCTGTCGCACGGCGTCGGCAGCGGCCTCGTCCTGGACGGCCGTGTCTACCACGGCCGGTCGGGCGCGGCGGGGGAGTTCGGGCACATCACGATCGACGACAACGGCCCGATCTGCCGCTGCGGCAACCGCGGCTGCCTGGAGACGTTCATCGGCGCGCCCGCGCTGCTCTCGATGCTCGAGGCCAGCCACGGGCACCTCACGCTGCCGGACGTGATCTCCCGCGCGCAGGACGGGGACCCGGGCTGCCGGCGCGTCATCTCGGACGCGGGCCGGGCGCTCGCCGTCGCGGCGGCCAACACCTGCAACCTGTTCGACCCCGAGCTCGTCGTGGTCGGCGGGCGGCTCGCCGAGGCGGGGCCGATCCTGCTCGACACGTTCCGCAGCGTGCTCGCCCAGCGCACGCTGCCGAGCACCGCGGGGCCCGTCGAGGTGGTCGTCTCCGAGCTCGGCACCGCGGCGGAGGTGCGCGGGGCCCTGGCCCTGGCGCTCGACCACGCCGGTATTGCCCGCTCGGTGGCAGTGGCAGGATGACCCGGTGCAGCACGGCGCAGGGGAGCGACGCAGCGGAGGAGGACGTCCGATGACGACGACACCCGTCCTGTCGGTGCGGGGCGTGTCCCGCAACTACGGTGCCGTGCGCGCGCTCGTCGACGTCGACCTCGACATCCACGCGCACGAGGTGGTCGCCATCGTCGGCGACATCGGGGCCGGCAAGTCCACCCTCGCGCGCGTCATGTCGGGCGCCCTGGCCCCGGACGCCGGCCACATCGAGGTCGACGGCACGCCGGTCGCGATCCCGTCGACGCGCGAGGCCCGCGAGCTCGGCATCGCGACCGTGTTCCAGGACCTCGCGCTCTGCGAGAACCTCGACGTCGTCCAGAACCTGTTCCTCGGGCAGGAGCTCCGCCGCGGCGGGATGCTCGACGAGCGGCAGATGGAGCGGCGCGCGTGGGAGGTGCTGAGCCAGCTCGCGGCCCGGGTGCCGTCCGTGCGGGCTCCCGTCCGCGCGCTGTCCGGCGGGCAGCGGCAGGCCGTCGCGGTCGCCCGGGCCCTGGTCGGCAACCCGCGCGTCGTCGTGCTGGACGAGCCGCTGGCGTCGCTCGGCATCTCGCAGACCGCCGAGGTGCTCAACATGGTCGAGCGGCTGCGGGAGAGCGGCCTCGGGGTCGTCATGATCAGCCACTCGATGGTCGACGTGCAGGCCGTCGCGGACCGGATCGTCGTGCTGCGGCTCGGGCGGATCAACGGCGACTTCGACGCGCAGCACGCGTCCTACGAGGACCTCATCGCGGCGATCACCGGCATCACGCCGACCGGCCGGACGGCCCGGCCCCACCGCCCCGCCGCGATCTGACCGCGGCGGTCCGACCCCGGCCGGCCGCGTCGGCGCGGGCCGTCAGCGGAAGACGATCGTGCGGTGCCCGTCCAGCAGCACCCGGTGCTCCGCGTGCCACCGCACCGCGCGCGCCAGCGCCCGGCGCTCCACGTCCTGGCCGAGCGCGACCAGGTCCGCGACGGCGCGGGTGTGGTCCACGCGCTCGACGTCCTGCTCGATGATCGGACCCTCGTCGAGGTCGCCCGTCACGTAGTGCGCGGTCGCGCCGATGAGCTTCACGCCGCGGTCGTGCGCCTGCGCGTACGGGCGGGCGCCCTTGAACGACGGCAGGAACGAGTGGTGGATGTTGATGACCCGCCCGGCCAGCGCCCGGCACAGGTCGTCGGACAGGATCTGCATGTAGCGGGCGAGCACCACCAGCTCGACGTCGAGCTCGTCCACCAGGCGCAGCAGCTCCGCCTCCGCCGCGGCCTTCGTGTCCTTCGTGACCGGCACGTGGTGGAACGGGATGTCGTAGAACGCCGCGAGGTCCGCCAGCGCCGTGTGGTTCGACACGAGGCCGACGATGTCGACCGGCAGCCCCTCGGACCGCTGCCGGAACGCCAGGTCGTTCACGCAGTGCGCGGCCGTCGACCCGAGCAGCAGGGTGCGGATGCGGCGTCCCGCGACGTCGAGCGACCAGTCCATGGAGAACCGCGGCGCGAGGGCGCCGAGCGCGGACTCCAGCTCCTCGCGGGTACGGGCCGCGGCGACCTCCACCCGCATGAAGAACAGCCCCGAGAGCGGGTCGCCGAACTGCTGCGACTCGGTGATGTTCCCCCCGTGCTCCGCGAGCAGCCCCGCGACCGCGGCGACGATGCCCGGCTGGTCGGGGCAGGACAGCGACAGCACCCAGGAGGTCGTGGTGGTGGACACGAGGGGAGGGTACCCGCGGCCCGGCGCGCGGGGCGGCGGCGCCCGGGATGCGGCCGTTCACCCGCGCGTCGGGACCTGTGGGTGGTCGGGGCCGCGCGCGGCCTGAGACGATGGGGTGCATGAGCGAGACCGAGGTGACCATCCGCCCCGTCGCCGACGCCGAGGCGGGCGAGCTGCTGACCCTGCGCCGCGCCGCGTTCGTCACCGAGGCGCAGCAGTACGACGACCCGCACATCCCGCCCCTCACGCAGACCCTGTCGGAGCTGCGCGCGGACCTGGCGGCCGAGGGCGTCGTCACGCTCGGCGCGTGGGCCGGGCACCGCCTGGTCGGGTCCATCCGCGTCGTCATCGAGGGCCGCAAGGCCACGCTCGGCCGGTTCGCGGTGGCCCCCGACCAGCAGGGCCACGGCATCGGGACCCGGCTGCTGCTCGCGATCCTCCCGCACCTGCCGGAGGACGTGGAGGAGATCTGGGTGTTCACCGGGCGCGACTCGGTGCAGAACCTCGCGCTGTACGAGAAGCACGGCTACACCCACGAGCACGACCAGACCGTCGGGGACCTCACGTACGCGTACCTGCGGCGCATCCTCGGGGACGACGACGCGGAGGCCCCGGCCACGGCGTGAGGCCGGGCGGTGCGCGCCCGCGTCGTCCCGAGCGGCGGACCGCCGACCCGCCGGCACGGCGTCGTTGCTAGGCTGACGCAGGTCGCGACTGGCGCACAGGTGGGGCACCACCGGGGAGCGACGCGAGCAGCACGACGTCGGGTCGGACGCCTGGGCCCCGCGGTCATCCACACACCACCGGTGTGCGGCCGACGACCGACCGCGCACGCCGACTGCCGAGGAGACGCATGAGCGCCGACACCACGCCCCTGCTCGACCAGAACCTGTCCCAGGTGGACCCGGAGATCGCGGCGGTCCTGGACGGGGAGCTCGCCCGCCAGCAGGGCACGCTCGAGATGATCGCGTCCGAGAACTTCGTGCCGCGCGCCGTCCTGCAGGCGCAGGGCTCCGTGCTCACGAACAAGTACGCCGAGGGCTACCCGGGCCGTCGCTACTACGGCGGCTGCGAGCAGGTCGACATCGCGGAGAACCTCGCGATCGCCCGCGCGAAGGACCTGTTCGGTGCCGAGCACGCCAACGTCCAGCCGCACTCCGGCGCCACCGCCAACGCGGCCGTGCTGCACGCCCTCGCCAGCGCCGGCGACCGCATCCTCGGCCTCGAGCTCGCGCACGGCGGCCACCTCACGCACGGCATGAAGATCAACTTCTCCGGCAAGCTCTACGACGTCGGCGCGTACGGCGTGAACCCGGACACCTTCCTCATCGAGCCGGAGGCGATCCGCGAGGCCGCGCTCAGGCACCGGCCGCAGGTCATCATCGGCGGCTGGTCCGCCTACCCGCGGCACCTCGACTTCGCCGCGATGCGGGAGATCGCCGACGAGGTCGGCGCGAAGCTCTGGGTCGACATGGCGCACTTCGCCGGCCTCGTCGCCGCGGGCCTGCACCCGTCGCCCGTGCCGTACGCCGACGTCGTGTCGTCCACCGTGCACAAGACGATCGGCGGCCCCCGCTCGGGCTTCATCCTGAGCCGTGAGGAGTACGCCAAGAAGATCGACTCCGCGGTGTTCCCGGGCCAGCAGGGCGGCCCGCTCATGCACGTCATCGCCGCCAAGGCCGTGTCGTTCAAGATCGCCGGCTCGGAGGACTTCCGCGACCGCCAGCAGCGCACGATCGACGGCGCCCGGATCATCGCCGACCGGCTGGTGTCGCCCGAGGTCGCCGCCGCGGGCGTCTCCGTGCTGACCGGCGGCACCGACGTGCACCTGGTGCTCGTGGACCTGCGGAACTCGTCGCTCGACGGCCAGCAGGCCGAGGACCTCCTGCACGACGTCGGTATCACCGTGAACCGCAACGCGGTGCCGTTCGACCCGCGCCCCCCGCGCGTCACGTCCGGCCTGCGGATCGGCACGCCGGCGCTCGCGACCCGCGGGTTCGGTGACGCCGAGTTCACCGAGGTCGCGGACATCATCGCGACCGCGCTGACCGCCGGTGCCGCCGCCGACGTCGAGGCGCTGCGCGCGCGCGTGGCCAAGCTGGCCGACGCGTTCCCGCTGTACCCCGGCCTCCAGCAGTACTGACCGGGACGGCGACATGACGGCGAAGACGCTCGACGGCAAGGCCACGGCCGCCGCGATCAAGGACGAGCTCAAGGCGCGGGTGGCGGTGCTCGCGGAGCGCGGCATCACGCCCGGGCTCGGCACGCTGCTGGTGGGGGAGGACCCGGGCTCGGTGTCCTACGTCGCCGGCAAGCACCGGGACTGCGCGGAGGTCGGCATCGCGTCCATCCGCGAGGACCTGCCGGCGGACGCCTCGCAGGAGGACATCGAGGCCGCCGTGCAGCGGCTCAACGAGGACCCGGCGTGCACCGGGTTCATCGTGCAGCTGCCGCTGCCGCGGGGCATCGACACCAACCGGGTGCTCGAGCTCGTCGACCCCGACAAGGACGCCGACGGCCTGCACCCGACCAACCTGGGCCGGCTGGTGCTGCGGGTCAACGAGGAGATCGACTCCCCGCTGCCCTGCACGCCGCGCGGCATCATCGAGCTGCTGACGCGGCACGGGGTGTCCCTCGCGGGGGCGGACGTCACGGTCATCGGGCGCGGCACGACGGTCGGGCGGTCCATCGGGCTGCTGCTGACCCGCCGCGCCGTGAACGCGACGGTGACGCTCACGCACACGGGCACCGCCGACCTCGGCGAGCACACCCGCAACGCCGACGTGATCGTCGCTGCCGCCGGCGTGCCGGGGATCCTCACGGCCGACCTGGTGAAGCCGGGCGCCGTGGTGGTCGACGTGGGCGTCTCCCGGGTGTCCGACCCGGAGACCGGCAGGAGCCGGATCGCCGGTGACGTCGACGCCGGCGTGGCCGAGGTGGCCGCGTGGGTGAGCCCGAACCCGGGCGGCGTCGGGCCGATGACCCGCGCGATGCTCCTCGCGAACGTCGTCGAGGCGGCCGAGCGCCAGGCCTGACGCCACCACTCGGACGCCGGCGGGCACGCACGACCAGCCCCTCGGACGCCTCCGCGAGGCTTTGCGCGGACCGCGCTCACCGAGAGTCCAGGACACGCCCGGTTTCGCGGCCGCGCGCCGGCGTGTCCTGGACTCTCGGCGCGCGCCGGCGCGTGCGGGTGCGCGTGCGCGGGCGACCAGTCCTCCCCGACACCTGCAGCGACGCTTGCGTGCACCGGGCTCACTGAGAGTGCAGGACACGCCCGGTTTCGCGGCTGCGCGTCGGCGTGTCCTGGCCTCTCGGCGTGCGCGTGCGGGTGGGTGCGGGGTGTGCGGAGGGCGAGCGGGGGGGGCCGGGGTCGCGCGGTCAGGCGGACGTCGTCGCGAGGACCGCGCGGGCCGTGGTCGCGTCGATCACGTCGGCCAGCGGGGCGTACAGCCGGATCGCGTCGAGCGCGCGGGCGTGGGACGCGTCGTCGGCGCCGGTGCACGCCTCGGCGACGACGCGCACCGCCACCCCCGCGTCCGCGGCGGCGAGCGCGGTGGACAGCACGCAGCAGTCGGTGGAGACGCCGGTCAGCAGCATCGTGTCCCCGGGGCCCACGTGGGCCGCGAGGTCGGGGCCCCACTTGCCGAACGTCGTGGCCGTCACGACCGGGGCCCGCGCCGCGAGGTCGGCGAGCTCCGGGACGACCGCGTACGCCGGGGCGTCCTCGGGCTGCAGGGCGAACGGCCAGTCCGCGTAGTAGGCCACCCACGCGCCGGTGGGGTGCTCGGGCGCGACGAACCGCGTGAACACGGTCCTGTCCGCGCCGGCCGCCTCGGCGAGCGACCGCACGACGGGCAGCGCCTCGGCGAACCGCGGCGCGGCCCAGGGGCTGCCCGGGTCGGCGAACACCGGCTGCATGTCGACCACGACCAGCACCGCCCGCCCCGGCGCCGCGCCGGACCCGCCCGTCGGGGCGGGCGCGCCCGGCGAGGTGGTGTCCTGCCCGCCCGGCGAGGTGGTGTCCTGCCCGCCCGGCGAGGTGGTGTCCTGCCCGCCGGGCGACGTGGCGCTGTGCCTGCCGGGCGACGTGGCGCTGTGCCTGCCGGGCGACGTGGCGTCGTGCCTGCCGGGCGACGTGGCGTCGTGCCCGCCGGGCGACGTGGCGTCGTGCCCGCCCGGTGACGTGGTGCCGTCCGCGGCGGCCCGCCCGAGCCCGGCCGTCACCGCGCCGCCCCCGCGCTGGAGCCCGCGTCCGCTCCCGCCCCCGACGGCGGCAGCGCCTCCTGCCGGCGCACCGCACCGCGGCGCAGCAGCAGCGTCCCGGCGAACCCGACCACCAGCGCCACGAGCACGCCGAGGTTCGCGTACGCCCACGCGCCGTCCTTGCCGCCGAGACCGACCGCGCCCAGCAGGTAGCCCTGCCAGGACAGCCACGCCGCGGACGCGTTGGTGACGAGCCCCCAGCCGAGCACGGTGCCGGCCGCGAGCAGCGTCAGCGGCGCGCCGGCGGCCCGGCCGTAGCGGCCGCGCGGGTCGTACAGGTCGAGGTCGTCGTAGTCGCGGCGGCGCAGCAGGACGTCGGCGAGCATGATCCCGGCCCAGGCGGCGACGGGGACGCCGAGCGTGATGAGGAAGCCCTGGAAGACCCCGAAGAACGTGTCCGAGCCGAACACGATGTAGACCGTGCCGAGCACCATGATGACGCCGTCGATGCCGGCCGCGACGGGCCGGGACACGGGAAGCCCGGTGGACACCAGCGCGAGGCCGGAGGAGTAGATGTCGAGCACGGCCCCGCCGACGAGGCCGAGCACCGCCACCACCGCGAACGGCACCAGGTACCAGGTCGGCAGGATCGTGGTGAGCGCGCCGATCGGGTCGGCGGAGATCGCCGTCCGCAGCTCCGGGTCGGAGCCCGCGAGCAGCAGGCCGAACACCAGCAGGACCACCGGGGCGAGCGAGGCCCCGAACGTGGTCCACCCGACGACGCCGCGGCCGGACGTGTGCCGGGGCAGGTACCGCGAGTAGTCGGCGGCCATGTTGACCCAGCCCAGCCCGAACCCGGTCATCATGAACACGAGCGCGCCGATGAACGCCTGGGCGCTCCCCGCGGGCAGGGCGGTGACCGCGGCGGTGTCGACGTGGTCCAGCACCAGCAGGACGTAGCCGACCGTGAGCACGGCGGTGACGACCGTGATGACGGTCTGCATCCGCATGATGAGGTCGAAGCCGAACACCCCGCCCGCGATGATGAGCGCCGCCACGACGACGAGGGCCATCACCTGCACGCCGCTGCCGCCGCCCCAGCCGAGCGCCTCGACGACGGTGGCCGTGGCCAGCGTCGCGAGCGCGGTGAGGATCGTCTCCCAGCCGACCGTGAGCAGCCAGGACAGCACGGCGGCGACCCGGTTGCCCTGGACGCCGAGCGCCGCCCGCGACAGCACCATGGTGGGGGCGGACCCGCGCTTGCCGGCCAGGGCGACGACGCCGCACAGCAGGAACGAGAACACGATGCCGACGACGCTCGCGACGAGCGCCTGCGTGAAGGACACGCCGAAGTCGAGCACCCAGGCGCCGTAGGACAGGCCGAGCACGGAGACGTTCGCCGCGAACCACGGCCAGAACAGCTGGCGCGGGGTCCCCTTGCGGTCCGCGTCGGCGATGATGTCGACGCCGGCCGACTCCACGGTCAGGGCGCTCCCGGCGGGGGCCGGGCCGGAGGGGACACCGGGCGCCGCGTCGTGCGCGGGACCGGCCGGGTGGGGGACGGACATCGGGCCTCCTCGGGCCTCGGGGGTGCGGTGCGGGGTCAGGCGGGCGGCGGGACGGACGCGGCGAGCAGCGCCACGGTCTCCCGCAGCACCGGGCGCGGCGTGGCGAGCGTGCTGCGGGCGAACCCGCGGCCGGCCCGCCCGCACGCGGGGCCGTCGGTCAGCGCCACGCCGCCGCGGGCGAAGTGCCGTCCGGGGTGGTCACCGATGCCGAGGCCGCGGCAGTCGAGCCAGGCCAGGTAGGTGCCCTCCGGCGGGGTGTAGCGGACGGCGGGGAGCTGCTCGGCCAGCAGGTCGGCGAGCAGCAGCCTGTTGCCGTCGAGGTACTCCAGGAGGCCGTCGAGCCACGGGCCGCCGTCGGTGTACGCGGCGGTGCTCGCCAGGACCCCGGGGGTCGACGCGCCGTGCTCGTACTCCTCGCCGACCTCCCGCCAGCGGGCGGCGTCCGCGTCGGACCCGAGCACCACCTGGGCGCACTTCAGGCCGGGGATGTTCCACGCCTTCGACGCCGACGTCGCGGTGACCGCGTGGGCCGCGGCGACCGGGTCGACCGAGGCGTACGGCACGTGCCGCCGGCCGGCGTAGACGAGCGGCGCGTGGATCTCGTCCGCGAACACCCGGGCGCCGTGCGCGTCGGCCACGCGCGCGAGGCCGAGCAGCTCCTCGCGGTCCAGCACCCGGCCGGTCGGGTTGTGCGGGTTGCAGAGCACGAGCAGGCCGCCGCCGTCGGCGAGCGCCCGCCCGATCGCGTCCAGGTCGTGCACGAGCCGGCCGCCGTCCGGCACGAGCGGGACCTCGACGACCCGCCGGCCGAGGGTCGCGGGCACGGTGAGGAACGGCATGTACGCGGGGGTCGGCAGGACGATGGTCGACCCGGGCGCGGTGAGGTGCCGGACGGTGGCCCGGAACGCCGCCATGACGTCGCCGACGGGGCGCACACGCGCGGGGTCGGGCTGCCAGCCGTACCGGTCGGCGGACCACCCGGCGTAAGCCTCCGCGAGGTCGTCGGCGAGCGCGGGCGGCAGGTAGCCGAACCGCTCGCGCTCGACGGCTTCCCGCAGCGCCTCCCGGACGGCCGGCGCGGTCCCCAGGTCGGACTCGGCGACGAACGCCCCGATGCTGTCCGGGAACAGCGACCACTTCAGGCCGCCGGCCGCGCGCAGGTCCGCCACCGTGCGGCGGTCCACGGCGGGGTCGAGGCCGGTGCGTGCGCTGTCCATCGTCCGTCCCCTCGGGTGGTTGCGGAGGTCCCGGGCCATCCCACCACCGCGCGGCCGGGCCCACCAGGGACGAGGCGCCGGACGAGACGAACGCGACACCCGCGCGACCCCGCGCGACCCCGTGCGACCCCGCGCGGCCGGCGGGCGTGTCGGTGGCATGGGGTTGGATGGTCCGCGTGCTGACGGTAGCGACTGCGAACGTGAACGGGATCCGGGCCGCCTTCAAGCGGGGGATGGGCGACTGGCTGGCCACCCGCCGGCCGGACGTGCTGCTGCTGCAGGAGGTGCGCGCGTCGGACGAGATCCTCGCCGACCACCTGGCCGCGGACGGCTGGGACCTGGCGCACGAGGCCAGCGAGACGAAGGGCCGGGCGGGCGTCGCGATCGCGTCCCGGCTCCCGATGAGCGCCGTGCGGATCGGCATCGGCACGGGCGTGCCGGCGGACTCGGGGCGCTGGGTGGAGGCCGACCTCGAGCTGCCCGGGGGCGGCCTGGTCACCGTCGTGTCCGCCTACGTCCACTCCGGCCAGGCCGGGACGCCGAAGATGGACGAGAAGTTCGCCTTCCTCGACGTCATGACCAAGCGCCTCGCGGAGCTCGCGGGCGGGGAGCACGACGCGGTCGTCGCCGGGGACCTCAACATCGCCCACCGCGAGGTGGACATCAAGAACTGGCGCGGCAACCGCAAGGCCGCCGGGTTCCTCCCGGAGGAGCGGGCGTACCTCGACGTGTGGTTCGACGAGCAGGGCTGGCGGGACCTGGGCCGGGAGCACGGCGGTGAGGGCCCGGGGCCGTACACGTGGTGGTCGTGGCGCGGGCAGGCGTTCGACAACGACTCCGGCTGGCGGATCGACTACCAGCTCGCGACGCCGGGGCTGGCGGACCGCGTGCGGTCGGTGGAGATCGACCGCGCCGCGACGTACGACGCACGGTTCAGCGACCACGCGCCGGTGGTCGTCGCCTACGACCTCTGAGCGGCCCGCGGGGACGGCCCGTCCCGGCGGCGGGCGCACCGCGCGACCGGCCGGCCCGGGCTCAGCCCGCCTGCTCGGGCGTCCAGGTCGCCGACGCCGAGCCGGGGACGCCCCCGCGCATCTCGGTGATCGTCCCGGACGCGTCGGCCGTGAGGAAGGCGTCGTAGTAGTCGTCGCCGACGGTCACGACGAGCTCGAGCGGCGCGCCCTCGTCGGTGGTCGACCGCCGGACGCTGACCGTCGGGCCGTCCTCGTCGTCGATGCCGGTGAGCTCCGCGGCCCGGCCGGTCAGGGACTCGACCACCGACCAGTCGACCTGCGTGACGTCGAACAGCTCGTCGGGGAGCTCCGCGGGGTCCGGCTGGATGGTCGCGGCACCGTCGCGCGAGGCGCGGCCGTCGCGCCACACGAACCGGTCGGTCGTCTGCGCCCCGGGGGACGTGAGCGCCTCGGCCACCACGTACGTCTGGAACAGGACGAGGTCGGTGAACTGCGCGCCGTCGGCCTCCGCGAGCAGGTCGTCGACGACCTGCTGCGTGCGGTCCGCCGGGAAGATGCTCGCGGCCTCGGCCCGCTCCCGCTCCCGCTGCGCGACGGCGTCGCTGAGCGAGGAGCCGTCCAGGAGCGCGGTCACGACGGAGCGCTCGGGCCACGCGCGACCGACGAAGCCGGCGAGGAACGCGAGCACGAGCAGCACGGCGGGGATGCGCAGCAGGCCCCGGCCGTCGCGGCCGCGGGCCGGCGCGGCCTCCCACACCGGCGCCTCGGGCAGCCGGGCGACGGTGGTGTCCCGTTCCGCGGCCTCCTGCCACTCGGCGGGGGCGGGGTCGAGCAGGACGACGTCCGGCCGGTCGGCGTGCAGCTGGGCGACCACGACCACCGCCCCGCTCTGCAGCGACGGCAGCGTGCCGAGGTTCACCAGCGCGCGGGTCGTCGTGGTGTAGGCGGGGCGGGTGCGGGAGGCGACGACCAGGCGGATGTCGCACAGCGGCTGGTCGTTGACGGTGGTGCCGGTGGCCCGGGTGCTGAGCACCCGGGCGAGGGAGATGCGGTTCTCCCGCCCGGCGGCCTCGACGTCGGCCGGGCGCGCGGCGTGGACCCCGGCCATCGACGTCCCGATGCCCACGACCGCCAGCAGGAGCGCGCTGACGACGGCCGCCACGGGCAGCAGCCACGGCATCCCCCCGTCCCCCACGCCGATCGCCATCAGGACGACGGAGGAGGCGAGGACACCGGACGCGGCAGCGAGGATCAGGCGGAGCACGCCCGACATGGTGCACCGGCCCGTGGAGGGCGGCAAGCCGTCCGGCGTGTCGCTGACGTGCAGGAACGTGGTCTCGGGCCCTCGCGGCGGGTCAGTCCGGTGCCGGCGCGCCGGGCAGCTCGCGCATCCGCAGCAGGGGCGACAGCAGGACCGGGAGGGCGGCGACGAGGGTGCCGGCGGCCCCCACCCAGAGCGCGGGCACGACGCCCCACGTGTGCCCGAGCCAGCCTCCCAGCAGGCCGCCGAGCGGGCTCGTGCCCCAGACGATGAAGCGCACGGACGCGTTCATGCGCCCGAGCAGCAGCGGCGGGCAGACGCGCTGCCGGAAGCTCACCTGCGCGACGTTGTAGACGACCACCGCGAACGACAGCAGCCCGCCGGCGGCGACGAGCACCGCCTGGGGCGGCAGGGGCAGTGCGGCGGCGAGCGGGGCGAGCGCGGTCGCGGGGGCGAACGCCAGGGCGGCGAGCGGGATGACCCGGCCCTCGCCGACCCACCGGACCAGGCGGTCGGAGGCCACGGCGCCGAGCAGGCCGCCCACGGCGGACGCGGACAGCACGGTGCCGTACGCGGCCTCGTCGAGCCCGAGGTCGCGCAGGGCGTACAGCACGAGCAGCGACCCGGAGACCGCGCCGAACAGGTTGCCCAGCGCGGTGCACGCGACGATGCGGCGCAGCAGCGGCTGCCGCAGGACGAAGCCCAGCCCCTCGGCGATCTCCGCCCGCAGGGGCCGGCGGTGCTCCGGGGAGGGGAGCGTCTCGACCTGCCGGATGCGCCCCACGGCGAACGCCGAGACCAGGTACGTCACGGCGTTGACGGCGATCAGCAGCGGTGCGGCGACGACCCGCAGCAGGGCGCCGCCGACCGCCGGGGCGGCGACCTGCGCCACCGACTGGGTGGCCTGGAGCTTGGCGTTGCCCTCGCCGACGTGCGCCAGACCGACCAGTCCCGGGACGTACGACTGGTGCGCGACGTCGAAGAACACGGTGGCGGCGCTGATGACGAGCGCGCCCGCGTACAGGGTCGCCATCGAGGCGTGCCCGGTGAGCGCCAGCGCGACGACGACCGCGAGCGTGGCGGCCCGCACCAGGTCCGCGACGATCAGCACGCGCCGCTTGCGCATCCGGTCGACCCAGGCGCCCGTCGGGAGGCCGATGACGAGGAACGCGGCGGTCTCCGCCGCGGTGAGCAGCCCCATCTGCCACTCGCTGGCGCCGAGCTCGCGCACGGCGAGGACGGGCAGCGCGAGGGCCGTCAGCTGCGCCCCGAGCTGGCCGAGGGCGTCGCCCACCCAGAGCCGGCGGAAGTCCGCGTGCCGCACGAGCGACCGGTGGGGCGGGGCCTCGACGGCGGGCGCGGGGCCGGGGGCGCCGGCGGGTCCGGGGGAGGTCATGCCGCCAGCATGGCGCCACTGATTGGGATAAGTCAATCAGTGGGTAGGATCGAGCCATGCCCGACGACCGCACGGCCGAGCTCGACGCCGACGCGCGCGCGCTCGCCTCCACGGTGCGCCTGCGCATCCTGCGCCTGTGCCTCGACGAGTCGCTCACCAACCGGGAGATCGCGGAGCGTCTGGGGCGCAACCCCGCGACCGTGCTGCACCACGTCCGGACCCTCGTCGACCGCGGCTTCCTCGCCGCCGAGCCCGTCCGCCGCGGCGCCCGCGGGTCGCGGGAGGTGCCCTACCGGGCGACCGGCCGGTCGTGGCACGCCCCGGAGTTCCCCGGCATGTGGCAGGTCATGGTCAGCACGTTCCTGGAGGAGCTGCACGAGGCCGACCCCGCGACCGTCCGGATGACGCGGCTCGGGGTGCGGCTCAGCGCCGAGGAGCACGCGGAGCTGCTGGAGCGCGTCGACGGGTTCCTCGAGGAGCTGGCCGCCCGGCGTCCGACGCCCGGCGGGCGGCCCTACTCGCTGCTGTTCGCGCTGCACGAGGACGCCGCACGGGCGGCGGGCCGGGCGACGCAGGAGCCGCCGGCGGCAGGGACGGCGGCCTCCGCCGCGGCCGGGGGCTGAGCGGCCGGGGGCTGAGCGGGCGGGGGCTGAGCGGGCGGGGGGAGCGGCGCGTCAGGCGGCCGGGCCGCTCGCCGTCGCGACGAGGAACGCGGGAGCGTGCAGCCCGGCGTCCGCGAACGCGCCCGCCACCGCCGCCGCCACGTCGTCCACCGCGTCGGCGGTCACGAGCGCGATCGCCGACCCGCCGAACCCGCCGCCGGTCATGCGGGCCCCGAGGGCCCCCGCGTCGCGGGCGGACTCCACGGCGAGGTCGAGCTCCCGGCACGACACCTCGTAGTCGTCGCGCAGCGAGGTGTGCGACGCGTCCATGACCGGGCCGACCTCGGCGACGCGGCCGGCGTCGAGCAGGGACACGAACTCCTCGACCCGCGCGATCTCCGTGACCACGTGCCGCACCCGGCGCACCAGCACCTCGGCGTCGTCCGAGCCCTCGCCGACGGGGCCGGTGCCGTGCGCGAGCGTCGCCAGCGCGTCCCCGAGCCCGTCCGGGGTGATCTCGCGCAGCGTCGGGACGCCGAGCACGGCGGCCGCCTGCTCGCACGCGGCGCGGCGGGCGGCGTACTGCCCGTCGACCAGGGCGTGCTCCGCCTTGGTGTCGATGACGAGCAGCGCGAGGCCGTGCGCGGCGAGGTCGAACGGCACGTGCCGGACGGCGCCGTCCCGGCAGTCGAGCAGCAGCGCGTGCCCGTCGCGCGCCCGCAGCGACACGGACTGGTCCATGCCGCCGGTCATCGCGCCGGCGATCTCGTTCTCGGCGCGGATGCACGCCCGGGCGAGCGCGGTCCGCCCGGCGTCGTCCGGCCGCGCGAGCGACCCCGCGAGGCCGAGCGCGAAGACGGCGTCGAGCGCGACCGCGGCCGAGCACTCCAGGGCGGCGGACGACGACAGCCCGGCGCCGTACGGCACGCAGGAGTCCACGGCGATGTCGAACCCACCGACGTCCTCGCCGGCCTGGCGCAGCGCCCACGCGACCCCGGCCACGTAGGCGGGCCATCCGTCGACGGTGCCGGGGGCCACGTCGTCCAGCGTGACCTCGCGGACGTCGGCCGACTCCTGCGCGGACACCAGCCGCACCGTGCCGGCGTCCGTGCGGCGCACCGCCACGTAGGTGCGGTGGGGGAGCGCGAACGGCAGGCACAGGCCGCCGTTGTAGTCCGTGTGCTCGCCGATGAGGTTCACGCGGCCGGGCGCCGACCACGTCCCGTCCGGCTCGTCGCCGAACGCCTCGGTGAACAGCGCCCGCACCCGCTCGGCGCCGTCCGCGGGCTCCCAGGCGGGCACCTGCACCGGGGCGGTCACCGGGCCACCTCCTGCAGGCGGGCGGCGATCCGCTCGGGCGTCGTGTCGCTGATCCAGGCGGCCATGGCCGACTCCACTCCTGCGAGGTACTTGAGCTTGCCCGGCGCGCGCAGCACCGAGAACACCTGCAGGTGCAGGCGGGACAGGTCGCGGCCCTCGCGCACGGGGGCCTGGTGCCAGCCGGAGATGTACGGCAGCGCGATCGGGCTCCCGTCGTCCGGGTCGACGAAGAACAGGTCGAGCCGCCGCAGCAGCTCCAGGTAGGTCACCGCCAGGTCGTCGCGCTCGGCGTCCGTGAGGGCCGGCAGGTCGGGCACGTCCCGGCGCGGGGCCAGGTGCACCTCGACGGGCCACCGCGCCGCGAACGGCACGTACGCCACCCAGTGCTCGGACTCCAGCACGACGCGGGTGCCGTGCCGCAGCTCCGCGTCCAGCACGTCGCGGCCGAGCAGGCCGCCGGTGCGCTCGGCGTGCACGCGCGCCTGCTCGAGCATCGCCCGGGTGCGCGGGGTGAGGTACGGGAAGGCGTAGATCTGCCCGTGCGGGTGGTGCAGCGTGACGCCGATCTCCTTGCCGCGGTTCTCGAACGCGAACACCTGCTCGATGCCGGGCAGTGCGCCGAGCGCGCGGGTGCGGTCCGCCCACGCCTCGACGACGGTGCGCATCCGCCGCGGCGACACCGTGCGCAGCGACGCCGTGGGGTCCGAGGAGAAGCAGATGACCTCGCAGCGACCGGCGGCGGGGCGGGTGGGCCACAGCTCCTCGCCGTCCGCCCGGGTCACGACGTCCGGGACGCCGGGGACCGCCATCAGCGACGGGAACCGGTTCTCGAAGACGACCACGTCGTAGTCCGTGTCCGGCACCTCGCCGTCCTGGTACGCCGCGCCGGGCCGCGCCGGGGCCAGCGGGTTCGCGTCGGCCGGCGGCAGGAACGTCCGGTTCATGCGGTGGGCCGCCATCGGGATCCAGTCCCCGGTGAGGGGGTCGCGGCGCAGCTCCGGGCCGGTCACCGGCCGCGCCACCCCGTCGGGGCCGACGACGGGCGCGAACCGGTCCGGCAGGGGCCGCGGGTCGTCGAGCCGGCGCGTGGCCGCCCCGGAGACGTACGGCTCCGAGTCGTCGAAGTAGAGCAGCTCCCGCCCGTCCGCCATCGACGTGCGGGTGCGGCGGACGCCCGGCGTCAGCAGGTCGGTGTCCACGGTCGGCGCGGGGTCGGTCACGGTCACGCGTCAAATCTCCTTCGACGGGGCGGGGGTCGCCGCGAGCAGGGTGCAGCCGGTGTCCGCGAGGACGGCGCGGGCGGGGCCCGGCAGGGCGTCGTCGCTGACGAGCACGTCCACCTCGGTGAGCGGGGCGATCCGCGCGAGCCCGACGACGCCCCACTTGGTGTGGTCGGCGAGCACGGTGACGGCGGCGGCGCACCGCAGCAGCGCTCGGTCGGTGGCGGCCTCGGCGAGGTTCGGCGTCATGAGCCCGGACTCGTCGAGGCCGTGCACGCCGAGGAACAGGCGGTCGACCCGCAGGGTCGACAGCGCCGCGTCGGCGACGGGGCCGACGAGCGCGTCCGACGGGGTGCGGCTGCCGCCGGTGAGGATCACGTCGAGCGGCCCGGCGCCCGGGGCGGCCCGGTGGAGCGTCTGCGCGACGGGCAGGGAGTTCGTCACGACCGTCAGGGGCCGCAGGGCGGCGTCGGCGGCGAGGCGCTCCGCCAGCAGGTGCGTGGTGGTCCCCGCCGAGAGCGCGACGGCCTGGCCGGGCTCGACCGTCCGGGCGGCGAGCCGGGCGATCGCCTCCTTCTCGGCGGTGGCCCAGCCGGACTTCGCCTCGAAGCCCGGCTCGTCGGTGGGGCGGCCGGCGCCGTCCGGGGCGACGGCGCCGCCGTGCACCCGGCGGACCAGGCCGGCGCGGTCGAGCTCGGTGATGTCGCGGCGGACCGTCATCTCGGAGACGTCGAGGCTCTCCACGAGGTCCGCCACACGGACGGCGCCGTGGGCGCGCACCTCCGCGACGATGCGGTCCTGGCGTTGGCTGGCGAGCACGGCGACAGTATCCACCAGATCCGCACACGAACCAACAGCCCCGCGCACGTGCGCGGGTCCGGCGGGCGCGTCGGTGCTACCGCCCGACCGGGGTCAGCCCGAGCGAGCGCCCCGCGAGCCCCCGGGAGCGCGCCGTGAGCGAGCGCGCGACGCCCCGCAGCGCCACGGCGGCGGGGGAGTCCGGGGCCGTCAGCACGACGGGCGTGCCGCCGTCGCCGGCCTCGCGCAGCCGCACGTCGAGCGGGACCTGACCCAGCACCGGCACGGTCCCACCCGTGGAGCGCGACAGCCCCTCGGCGACGCGCGCGCCGCCGCCGGCGCCGAACAGCTCCAGCCGCGACCCGTCCGGCTGCTCCAGCCACGCCATGTTCTCCACGACGCCGACCACGCCCTGGCGGGTCTGGGTCGCGATGGAGCCGGCCCGCTCCGCCACCTCGGCCGCGGCGGGCTGCGGCGTGGTGACCACGACGAGCTCCGAGCCCGGCAGGAGCTGCGCCACGGAGATCGCGATGTCGCCGGTCCCGGGCGGCAGGTCCAGCAGCAGCACGTCCAGGTCGCCCCAGAACACGTCCGCCAGGAACTGCTGCAGCGCGCGGTGCAGCATCGGCCCCCGCCACACCACCGGCTGGCCCGGGGGGACGAACATGCCGATGGAGATCACCTTGACGTCGTGGGCGATCGGCGGCAGCAGCATCTCGTCCACCCGGGTCGGCGGCTGGGTGACGCCCAGCATCCGGGGGATCGAGAACCCGTAGATGTCGGCGTCCACGACCCCGACCCGCAGCCCGTCGGCGGCCATCGCGACCGCGAGGTTCGCCGTGACCGAGGACTTGCCGACCCCGCCCTTGCCGGAGGCCACCGCGAACACCTTCGTCAGCGAGGTCGGCTTGCTGAACGGGATCACCGGCTCCGGCCCGCCGCGCAGCCGCTCGGTGAGGGCGGCGCGCTGCTCGGGGCTCATGACGCCGAGCGCCATGCGGACGTCCGCGACGCCCTCGACCGCCAGCACGGCGGACGTGACGTCCTTCGTGATCGTGTCCTTCAGCGGGCAGCCGGCCGTGGTCAGGTCGATCCCCACGGTGACGCGGGTGCCGCCCGGGGCGGCCGTGTCGACGTCGACCGAGCGCACCATCCCGAGCTCGGTGACGGGGCGGCGGATCTCGGGGTCGACCACCCGCGTCAGCGCCTCGCGCACGGCGGCGGCGACGGCCTCGGGGTCTCGGGTGTCCAGGACGGGTGGCATGCCGTCCATCGTAGGTGCGGCGGGCGGGCGCGCCGTCAGGGCGTCGGGCCGGCGGCGGGCCGGGCGTCCGCCGCCGCGCCCTCCCGGGAGGCCGGCGGGTCGTCCTCGTCCGGGGCCGCCGCGCGGTCCTCGGTCAGGTCCTCCAGCAGGTTGCGCAGCTCCGAGCGGACGAAGTCGCGGGTCGCGACCTCGGACAGCGCGATGCGCAGCGCGGCCATCTCCCGGGCGAGGAACTCGGTGTCCGCGAGGTTCCGCTCGGCGCGCTGCCGGTCCTGCTCGGCCTGCACGCGGTCGCGGTCGGTCTGGCGGTTCTGCGCGAGCAGGATGAGCGGCGCGGAGTACGACGCCTGGAGCGACAGCATGAGCGTCAGGGCGGTGAACCCGTTGCGCGCCGAGTCGAACCGCAGGTCCTCGGGGCCCCACGAGTTCCACACCAGCCACGCGACGCAGAACAGGCTCAGCCACAGCAGGAACCGCGGGGTGCCCATGAACCGGGCGATGCCCTCGGAGACCTTGCCGAAGGCGTCCTCCTGCAGGCGGGGCAGGAGCTGGCGGCGGGAGGCCTTGGGCGTGTCGAGGCGCTCAGGCATGACGGCCTCCCTTCCGTGCCGGGCTCGGACTCGGGCCCCCGGGGACGACGACGGGCACCGCACCGGACGGTGGCTGCACCTCCTCGTCGGTCTCGCGCCAGTCCTCGGGCAGCAGGTGGTCGAGCACGTCGTCGACGCTCACCGCGCCGAGCAGCCGGCGGTCGGCGTCGACCACGGGGATCGCCAGCAGGTCGTAGGTGGCCAGCCGGCGCGTGACGGCCAGCAGCGGGGCGTCGGCGCCGACGGGCTCGATGTCGGTGTCGACCGCCGTGCCGATCGCCTCGTGCGGGGGCTCGCGCAGCAGCCGCTGCAGGTGCACGACGCCGATGAACCGGCCGGTGGGGGTCTCCAGCGGCGGGCGCACGACGAAGACCATCGACGCCAGGGCGGGCGTGAGGTCGCGCCGCCGCACGTGCGCCAGGGCCGAGGCGATCGGGGTCTCCGGCCCGAGGATCACCGGCTCGGTGGTCATGAGGCCGCCCGCGGTGTTGTCCTCGTACGCGAGCAGGCGCCGGACGTCGCGCGCCTCCTCGGGCTCCATGAGCTCCAGCAGCTCGGCCGCCTGGTCGTCCGGCAGCTCGCCGAGCAGGTCGGCGGCGTCGTCGGGCTGCATCGCCTCGAGGACGTCCGCGGCGCGGGCGCGCTCCAGGCCCGAGAGGATCGCGACCTGGTCGTCCTCGGGCAGCTCCTCGAGCACGTCGGCCAGGCGCTCGTTGTCCATGGCCGCCGCGACCTCGAGCCGCCGGCGCGTGCCGAGGTCGTGCAGCACGTCCGCCAGGTCGGCGGGCTTGAGCTCGTCGTACTGGGCGAGCAGCAGCGCGGCGCCCTGCTGGTCGCTGGTGCGGGCCAGCCCGGTGATCTCCTCGATGTCGAGCAGCTCCGGCTCGCCGCGGCGGCGCAGCAGCCCGGCGCGGCCCGCGCGGTGGCGGCGCACGAACACCTTCGTGACCACCCAGTCGCCGTTGCGCTGCCGCTCGATGGCGAGGTCCTCGACGGTGGCCGCCCCGGAGCCGTCGGCCAGCTGCACCGTGCGGTCGAACAGCTCGCCGACGACGAGGGTCTCGAACGGCCGCTGCTCGAACCGGCGCATGTTGACCAGGCCGGTCGAGATGACCTGGCCGGCGTCGACCGCGGTCACCCGGGTCAGGGGCACGAACACCCGCCGACGGCCCGGGACCTCCACCACCAGGCCGACCGCGCGCGGCGCGCCCTTGGGCCGGAGCAGCACGACGACGTCGCGCACACGCCCGACCTGGTCGCCGATGGGGTCGAAGACGGAGGTCCCGGCGAGCCGCGCGACGAACACCCGGGTCGCGGATCCGCTCACGGGCTCAGAGTAGACGCCGGGTCGGCGGGCGCGCGCCACGACCGCGACCCGGGGCGAGGCTGGGCGTGACCTGGACGTCGGCCATGAAGTGCCTGCGCATCGCCCCGCAGGCCTGGCGGGTCGGGCCCGCGCTGGGCGAGGATGGGCGCATGTCGTTCTCCGGAGCCACCCGCGTCCCCCGCACGCCCACGCTGCCGCAGGGCGAGACGGTCGCGTCCTACGGCACCTACCTCGAGGCGCAGAAGGCGGTCGACCACCTGTCCGACCGGCAGTTCCCGGTCCAGCTCGTCACGATCGTGGGCACCGACCTCAAGATGGTCGAGCGCGTCACCGGGCGGCTGACCTACGCCCGGGTGGCGATGGGCGGGTTCGGCTCCGGCGCGTGGTTCGGCGTCTTCGTCGGCCTGCTCTTCCTGCTCACCAGCAGCAACGCGGGCATCCTGCTGACGTCCGTGCTGGTCGGCGGCGGCTTCGGCCTGCTGTTCTCGGTGATCTTCTACTCGTTCACCGGCGGCAAGCGGGACTTCACCTCGCAGAGCCAGATCGTCGCGTCGCAGTACGCGGTGCTCTGCCAGTCCGAGAAGGCGGCGGACGCGCGGCAGCTCCTCCGGGAGGTCGGTGGCGTGCGCGTCGGCGAGGGCCGGACGCCGGTCCCGCCCGCCGCCCCGTTCGGTGCACCCCCGTCGGACCCGTCGGCGAGCCACCCGGTCCCCGGCCACGCCGGCCCGGTGCCGCCGGTGCCGCCCGCCCCCGGCGCGCCGACCCCGCCCGCGGAGCCGCGGTACGGGCAGTACGCGCCCGGCGCCGGCGCCCCGCCGGCGGAGCCGCGCTACGGCCAGTACGCCCCGCAGCCGCCGACCGCGCAGCCGCCGGCCGCGCAGCCCCCGGCGCAGCCCGAGGGCGAGCAGCAGCCGCCGGCACCCGACGTCCCGCCCTCGCGCGGCACGTCGGGCTGACGCGACGACGGCCCGGCACCCCCGCGGGGGAGCCGGGCCGTCGTGCGTGCGGGGTCAGCGGCCGAGCAGGCCCGCCATCCACGCCTCGACGTCCTCCGGGCGCCGGGGCAGCGCGGCCGACAGGTTCTCGTTGCCGTCGGCGGTGACCAGCACGTCGTCCTCGATCCGCACGCCGATGCCCCGCAGCTCGGCCGGCACCCGCAGGTCGTCGGACTGGAAGTAGAGACCGGGCTCGATCGTGAACACCATGCCGGGCTCGATCACCGCGTCCAGGTACATCTCCCGGCGCGCCTGCGCGCAGTCGTGGACGTCGAGACCGAGGTGGTGGCTCGTGCCGTGCACCATCCAGCGGCGGTGCTGCTGACCCTCGGGGGCGAGCGACTCCGCGGCGGGGACGGGCAGCATGCCCCACTCGTCCAGGCGGGCGGCGATCACCTCCATGGCGGCCGCGTGCACGTCCCGGAACCGGTTGCCGGGCACCGCGACCGCGAACGCCGCGTCGGCCGCGTCGAGCACCGCCTGGTAGACGCGACGCTGCGCCTCGGTGAACGTGCCCGTCACCGGCAGCGTGCGCGTCACGTCCGCGGTGTAGAGCGAGTCGACCTCGACGCCGGCGTCGATGAGGACGAGCTCGCCCTCGCGCACCCGGCCGTCGTTGTCGGTCCAGTGCAGCGTCGTGGCGTGCGCGCCCGCGGCGGCGATCGTCTCGTAGCCCACGTAGTTGCCCTCGACGCGGGCCTGCGACAGGAACGTGCCCTCGATGACGCGCTCGCCGCGCCGGTGCGCCACGGCCTCCGGCAGCCGCCGCACGACCTGCTCGAACCCGGCGACGGTCGCCGCGACGGCCGCGCGGAGCTCGCCGACCTCGTGCTCGTCCTTGACCAGCCGCAGCTCGGACAACGCCTCGACCAGGGCGGCGTCCCGCTCGCCCGCGTCCTCGGCGGCCCGGATCTCCTCGACCACGGCCTCGACGGCCTCGTCGACCTCCGGCACCACCAGCAGCCGGATGCCGTCCGTGCCGACGTCCTTCGCGAGGGCGTCCCGCAGCTCGTCGCTGTGCGCGGTGCGGATGCCCGTGACCGTCTGCATGTCCTCGAGGGTCGGGCGCGGGCCCACCCAGAACTCGCCGTAGCGGGAGTCGGAGAAGAACTCCTCGGTGTCCCGGCCGGCGAGCGGGCGCATGTACAGCACGGCGCGGTGCGTCGACCGGGTGCCGTCGGGCAGCTCGTCGCCCTCGCCGTCCGCGGCGGGGTGCAGCACCAGCACCGCGTCCGGCTCCTGCTCCCCGCCCAGGCCCGTGAGGTGGGCGAAGGCCGAGTGGGGGCGGAACCGGTAGTCGGTGTCGTTGGACCGCACCTTGTACGCGCCGGCCGGCACCACGAGGCGCTCGCCGGGGAACTGCGCGGCCAGCCGGGCGCGGCGCGCGGCGGTGAACGGCGCCACGTCCGCGGGCGCCGCGGTGCTCGCGGGGCGCTCCGCCCAGCCGGAGGTCACCCAGTCCAGGAACGCCGCCGAGGACGGGCGCTGGCTGCGGTTCTGGCCGCGGTCGGCGAGCGTCTGCTCCGACGGGGCGGCGGCGGGCGAGGTCTCGGGAGCGGGTTCGGTGGCCATGCCCTCCAGTCTGGCACCGGGCGCCCGGCGCCGGGGACGGCCCCGGGCCGCCGGTAGGCTTCCGCGGTGCGCATCGACCTCCACACCCACTCGACGGCCTCGGACGGCACCGAGCCGCCGGCGGGGGTGGTGGCGTCGGCGGCGGCCGCGGGGCTCGACGTCGTGGCGCTCACCGACCACGACACCACGGCCGGCTGGGCGGAGGCGTCAGGTGCCGCGCGGCGGCACGGGATCGCGCTCGTGCCCGGGACGGAGGTCTCGGCGCTGCGGGGAGGCGTCAGCATCCACCTGCTGTCCTACCTCCAGGACCCCGCGCACCCGGCGCTCGCCGGCGTGGTCGCGCGCACCCGGGAGGCCCGCCTGCACCGCGGGCGGGCGATCGTCGAGCGGCTGTCGCGCGACCTGCCGATCACCTGGGAGGACGTGCTCGCCCAGCAGGCGCCGGGCACGGTCGTCGGCCGCCCGCACATCGCGGACGCGCTCGTCGCGCTCGGGCTGGTGCCCGACCGGAGCGCGGCGTTCGCCGACCTGCTGTCGGCGCGCGGGCGCTACTACGTGCCGTACTACGCCCCCGAGGCCGTCGACGCGGTCGAGGCGGTCCGGGCGTCCGGCGGCGTCCCGGTGTTCGCGCACCCCGGGGCGGACGGCCGCGGGCGGATCGTGGCGGACGCCGTGATCGCCGAGCTCGCCGAGGCCGGGCTGGCGGGGCTCGAGGTGCACCACCGCGACCACGCTCCCGAGCAGCGCGCCCGCCTGACGGAGCTCGCTGACCGGCTCGGCCTGCTCGTCACCGGGTCGAGCGACTACCACGGGGCCGGCAAGGACAACCGCCTGGGCGAGAACACCACCGCCCCGGAGGTCCTCGCGGAGATCGAGCGCCAGGGCACGACGCCGGTGGTGCGACCATGAGCACCGTGCTCGACTGGCGACTCCTCTCCGAGGTCTTCATCACCCTGTTCGTCATCATGGACCCGCCCGGGACGGTGCCGATCTTCCTCGGCCTGACCGGGGCGATGACCCGGCAGCAGCGCAACCGCGCCGCCCGGCAGGCGATCCTCGTGGCGTTCGGCGTCATCCTGGTGTTCGCGGTCTTCGGGCAGAGCCTGCTGTCGTACATGCACATCTCGCTGCCCGCCCTGCAGGCGTCCGGCGGCCTGCTGCTGCTCCTCGTCGCGATGGAGCTGCTGACCGGCAAGGCCGAGGAGCCGCAGCCCTCCGGCAACTCCAAGGTGAACGTCGCGCTGGTCCCGCTGGGCACCCCGCTGCTCGCCGGCCCCGGCGCCATCGTCGCGGTGATGGTGTTCGTCCAGCAGTCCGACGGGACGCTCGCCGACTGGCTCGCGATCGCGCTCGGCATCGTGCTGGTGCACGTCTGCCTGTGGCTGGCCATGCGGTTCGCCGGGTTCATCCACCGGCTGCTGGGGGACTCCGGGACCACGCTCGTGACGCGCATCGCGGGACTGCTGCTGGCCGCCATCGCCGTGCAGCTCGTCGCCGACGCGGTCGTGGCGTTCGTCCAGGCCGCCTGACCCGCAGCCCGGTGCCGCCGTGGCGCCGGGGCGCGCGCCGTACGAGGATCGGCGCGTGACCACCTCCACCACGACCCTGCGGGGCCGGCTCGGCGACGAGCTGTTCGCCCGCGTCGCCGGCCCGCGCGGGGCCCAGGTCCGCGAGCGGATCCACGCGACGCCCGGGCCGCGGTGGTTCGGTCCCGACGACGCGATCCGGCGGGTGCACGCCGACGCGTCGATGTTCGTCGGCGGGCTGACGGCCCTGCTCCTGCAGTCCTGGCACCCGCTGGCGATGGCGGCGGTCGCCGCGCACTCCGGGTACCGGTCCGACCCGTGGGGGCGGCTGCAGCGCACCAGCACCTTCCTGGCCGTGACGACGTTCGGCACCGCCGAGCACGCGCAGCAGGCCGTCGACACCGTCCGCGGCATCCACGACCGCGTCACCGGCACGACGCCCGACGGCCTGCCGTACGCCGCCTCGGACCCGCACCTGCTGCGGTGGGTGCACGTCACCGAGGCCCACGCGTTCCTCACGGCGCACCAGCGGTACGGCGCCCGGCCGCTCGACGCCGCCGGCTGCGACGCGTACGTGGCGCAGGGCGCCCGGGTCGCGCGGGCGCTCGGGGCCACCGACGTGCCCGACACCGTGGCGGGCCTGCGCGCGACGCTCGACGCGTACGTGCCCGAGCTGCGCGGCACGCCCGAGGCGCGGGAGGCCGCGGAGTTCCTGCTCGCGCGGCCGCCGGTCCCCGCCGCCGCGCTCCCGCCGTACCGGGTGCTCTCCGCCGCGGCGATCGGGCTGCTGCCCCGCGCCGCGCGCGCACCGCTCGGCCTGCCCGACCGCGCGTGGCTCGACGCGACGCTCGCCGACGCGGGCGGCCGTCTCGTCACCCGGCTCGTGCGGTGGGCGCTCGCGACGACACCGCCGCCGCCGACGGCCGACGCCGCGCGCTGAGCGGGCGCCACGACGACACGAGGGCGCCCCGCCGTGCCGGCGGGGCGCCCTCGTGCGTGCGGGCCTCGGCCCTCGTGCGTGTGCGGGCGTCAGCCCTCGGCCGGGGCCGCGGCCCCCTGCTCGCCCGCCGGGCGGCCACCGCGGGTGCGGCGGCGGTTGCGCCGGCGCCGGGGCGCGGTGCCCTCCTCGCCGTGCCCCTCCGGGCGGTCGCCGGCCGGGCGCTCGCCCGCACCGGTCGCCTCGGCGGCGGCGCCCTCCGGGGCCCGCTCGTCCGAGCCGTGCCGGCGGGTGCGCTGCCGCCCGCCGTCCCGGCCGCTCTCGCGCCGGCCGTCGCGGGCGCCGTCACGGCCGCCGTCGCGACCCCGGCCGCCGGCGTCGCCGCGGCCGGAGGTGTGGCGCTTGCCGGTCTCGCCCAGGTCCTCGAGCACCTCGGCGTCGAGGCCCTCGCGGGTCCGCTTCGAGCGCGGCAGGCGACCGGTCGTGCCCTCGGGGATGCCGAGGTCGGTGTACAGGTGCGGCGAGCTGGAGTACGTCTCCTGCGGCTCCGGGAAGCCGAGCTCCAGCGCCTTGTCGATGAGCGACCAGCGCGGCAGGTCGTCCCAGTCGACGAACGTCACCGCGGTGCCCTTGTGCCCGGCGCGGCCGGTGCGGCCGGTGCGGTGCAGGTAGGTCTTCTCGTCCTCGGGGCACTGGTAGTTGACGACGTGCGTCACGTCGTCCACGTCGATGCCGCGCGCCGCGACGTCCGTGGCGACCAGCACGTCGACCTTGCCGTTGCGGAACGCCCGCAGCGCCTGCTCGCGGGCGCCCTGCCCGAGGTCGCCGTGCAGCGCCCCGGCGGCGAACCCGCGCTCGATCAGCTCGTCGGCGACCTTCGCGGCCGTGCGCTTGGTGCGCGCGAACACGATGGTCAGCCCGCGGCCCTCGGCCTGGAGCAGCCGCGCCAGCACCTCGACCTTGTCGAGCGCGTGCGCGCGGTAGACGACCTGCTTGATGTTCTTGACGGTCTTGCCGACGTCGTCGGGCTCGCTCGCCCGGATGTGCGTCGGCTGCGTCATGTAGCGGCGGGCCATCGCGACGACGGCGCCGGGCATGGTCGCCGAGAACAGCATCGTGTGCCGCGAGGCGGGCGTGCGGGCCAGCAGCTTCTCGACGTCGGGCAGGAACCCGAGGTCCAGCATCTCGTCGGCCTCGTCCAGCACGACGCAGCGCACGCGCGTCAGGTCCAGGTGGCCCTGGTTCATCAGGTCGATCATGCGGCCCGGCGTCCCGACGACGACCTCGACGCCGCGCTGCAGCATCTCGATCTGCGGCTCGTACGCGCGGCCGCCGTAGAGCAGCGCGATGCGCACGGAGCGGCGCTTCGACGCCGTCTCCAGGTCGCCCGCCACCTGCACGGCGAGCTCGCGGGTCGGCACCACGACGAGCGCCTGCGGCTTGCCGGGCGCGGGCAGGGTGTCGAAGCCCTCCTCGCCGGGGGCGACGACGCGGTGCAGCAGCGGGACGCCGAAGCCCAGCGTCTTGCCGGTGCCGGTCTTGGCCTGGCCGATGATGTCGTGGCCGGACAGCGCGACCGGCAGGGTCATCGCCTGGATCGGGAACGGCGCGGTGATGCCGGCGTCCGCCAGGGCCGCCACGATCTCGGGGCGGACGTCGAAGTCGGCGAACGTCACGTCCTGGGCCTGGACGGACGCGGCGGTGCGGGTGTCGATGGTCTCCACCGCGACGTCCTCGGGCGCGAGGCCGGCGTCGGTGGTGGGTTCGGTCGAGGTCACGGACTGCTCTTCACTCGTGAAGGTGGCGTGCCGCGCGCCGCACCCGGGACCGGGCAGCGGCGGGCATCGCCACGGATGGTCCGGCAGCCGATCGTGCAGGTCAGTCGAGGGCGGTCCGGACGCCCTGGGGGCGTCGCGACGCGCTCGGAGCACCGAGGTCGAGACGACCGGGCAACCGATGTACACCCCGATGATACGCACCCGCCCCGGCGGCGCGCCGGAGCGGGGCGGGTCGCGGCGCGTCCGGCCCCCGCGCGGACGCGCCGTCAGGGGTCGAGCGGACGCGCCGTCGGCGGTCGACCGGACGCGCCGTCAGGGGTCTGCGCGGACGCGCCGTCAGCGGGCCGCGGGTGCGGCCGCCGCGGCGGGTGCCGTGGTGCCGTCCGCCGCGCCGCCGGGCCGCGCGGCCGCCGCGCCGCCGGCCGGCACCCCCGCCGGGCCGGTGGCGTCGGTCTCCTCCGCCGCCGCGTCGAGCGCCGCGGTGAGCCGGCGCTGCTGCGTCGCGGCCAGCACCAGCGCCAGGGCGGTCGCGGTCACCGTCACGGCGAACGCCGCCCGGTGCCCGTGCACGTCGGCGAGCCGGCCCGCGACCGTCGAGCCCACGGCGTACCCGATGCCGGTGGCCGACGCGAGCGCCGTCATCGCCGCTCCCGTCCGCCCGGGCGGGACGACGCGCTCACCCAGGGAGAACACCGCGATCATGTACGGCGCGATGGCGCAGCCGAGCACGGCCACCGCGGCGGTCAGCGCCGGCAGCGTGCCCACGAGCAGCAGCGGCCAGGACAGCAGGACCATCGCGGCGGCCGCGGCGAGCACCCGCCGCTGCTGGCCCACGCGGGCCGGGATGAACGCGGTGCCGATGCCCGCGAGCGCGCTGCCGATGCCGAGCACCGCGTGCACGAGCCCCGCGAGCCCGGGCTGCCCGGCCTGCGTCGCGAGCACCGTCGTGCCGGTCTGCGTGGCGCCGAACAGGACCCCGACCGCGGACTGCGCCACCACGAGGACGGCGAACGCCCCGGTGAGCAGGCGGCCGGACGGCCGCGTGTGCGGTCCGGAGACCGTGCGGCGCGCGGTCGGGTGGAGGGCGAACGCCGTCCCGAACACCGCGAGCAGCGCCGCGGCGGTCAGCAGGGCGCCCGCCGGGGACAGCGCGACGGCCACCAGGCCGACCAGGGCCGGCCCGATCGCGAAGGAGGCCTCGTCGGCCGCGCCCTCGTAGGAGAACGCGGCGTCGACCAGCCGGCGCCGCTCCGGGCCCGCGTCCGCCGTGATGGACCGCCACCGCACGCGCGCCAGGGGCCCGACCTGGGGCAGGGCGAGCCCGGTGACGGCGGCCACGGTGGCCAGCACGGGACCGCTCGCGCCGCCGTCGGCGAGCAGCGGCAGCCCCGTGAGCGCGGCGGCCCCCGCGAGGGACTGCACGAGCACGACCGGTCGCTGGCCGTAGCGGTCGGCGAGGCCGCCGGCCACGGGCGCGCCCGCGGCGTTGGCGACGGCGAGGCACCCGGCGGCGAGACCGCCGAGGCCGTACCGGCCGGTGGTGGTCGAGACGAGCAGGAGGGTGCCCAGCTGGGCCATCGCCATCGGCAGGCGGCCCAGGAAGGCGACGGCCACGTAGGCGGGCCCGGCGAGCCGGAGCAGGCGGGCGTAGGAGGACAGTGCGGTCACGAGGGCCTCTCGGGGTACGTCGGTCCGACGCGCCTCCCCGCCACCAGGTCGCGTCACAGCCCTCAACTGCGCCCAGTCTAGCCGCGGCGCTACGATGCGCGGATGACCGAGGCCGTTCACGACGCCCACCCGATCGCCGACGCTTCCGACACCGTCGAGCTGCTCGGCCTGGTCGCGCACCTGCAGCACGTGGCTTTCGGCCGGCTCGCGGAGGACGCCCGCGTGGCGCCCTCGACCGCGCAGCAGCTCGAGCTCAGCCGCCTCGCGGCGGCCGCCGTCACCCGCCGGGACGCGGTCCTGGAGCGGGTGGTCGAGCTGGGCGGCGACCCCGAGCGGTGCCTCGGGGCGTACGCCCGGCTCATGGAGGACTTCGACTCGCGCACGCAGCCGAGCACCTGGTGGGAGCGGCTGCTGCGGTCCTACGTCGCCGACGGGGTGTCGGACGACTTCTGCCGGATCGCGGCCGCCGCCGTCGACCCGCGGTCCCGCGCCCTGCTGCTCGAGGTGCTCGACGACGCGGCCCACGAGGACCTCGCGGTCGGCGAGCTCGAGGCGGCGGGTGCCCAGGACGAGGTGCTCGTGTCGCGGCTCGCGCTGTGGGGCCGGCGGCTCGTCGGCGAGGCGCTGGGCGTCGTGCAGCAGGCGATGGCCGCGCACCCGGGCCTCGGGCGTCTCGTGACCCGGCGTGCACCGGGCGAGGCGACCGCCGGGGCGCCGGCGGACGAGGCCGCGCCCGCGGCGCCCGAGGAGGACGCCGCCGCACCCGCCCGGCTGTTCGGCGAGCTGACCGCGGAGCACACCCGCCGGATGTCGCGCCTGGGCCTGACGGCCTGACCGGGCGGCCGGGAGCCGCGCTCCCGTCCGCCCCCGCCGACGACGACGCCCCCGGCACCTCGCGCGAGGTGCCGGGGGCGTCGTGCTGCGGGGCCGGTCCGCCCCGCCGGGTCAGAGGGCGCCGAAGCCGACGCGGCCCTTCGACTCCGTGCCGATCTCGACGTAGCCGATCGACGCCGACGGCACGACGACGCGCCGCCCGCGGGTGTCGACGAGCTCCAGGACGGGCTTGCCTGTGAGGGCCTCGGTGACGGCGGCGGTGACCTCGTCGGCGGTCTGGTCCGACTCGATCACCAGCTCGCGCGGCAGGTTCTGCACCCCGATCGTGATGTCCACGCTGGTCGTCTCCTCGCTCGTCCGGATGTGCTGCCTCGTCATCCTAGGCCGGGCGGGCGTCGTCGCCGCCCTGCTGCGGCTCCCGTTCGCCCTCGGCCGACAGGCCCGGGACGAACCCGGCCACGCCGCCCCACGCGAGCCGGGCGACGAGCGACGCCGTCTCGCGCGCCGACGGCGGCCCCGGCGTGCGCAGCCGCCGCGTCGCCGCCTCCTGCGCGATCGCCGCGACGCTGGGGGCCAGCAGCGCGGCGGTCGCGTGCGGGACGCCGGCCACGCCGGAGAGCACGGCCTCGACGCGGCTCGTGACGACCGCCGTGGCGCGCTCGACGCGCGCCCGGACGCCGTCGTCGTGGCGGACGTCCGACTCGAACAGCAGCGCGGAGGACTCCCCGGCGCGGTCCACGAAGTCGAGGTAGGCCCGGACCACGCCGGTGATCACGGCCCGGGCGTCGTGCGGCCGGACCTCGCCGGCTGGGTGCTCGGCGACCGCGGCGTCGACGGCGGACAGCAGCTCCTCGCCCCGGGCGTCGACGACCGTCAGGTACAGGTCGAGCTTGGAGGGGAAGTGCCGGTAGAGCACGGGCTTGCTGACCTCGGCCCGCTCGGCGATGTCGTCCATCGACACGTGGTGGAAGCCCTCGGACGTGAACAGCTCCTGCGCGATGCGCAGCACCTGCGCGCGACGCAGGGCCCGGGGCATGCGCACCGGTCGGCCGCGGCCGGTCGGGGGCTGGTCCATCGGGCGATGATAGCCAGCGGCCCCCGGCGGGAACCGGCCGTCTCGCGACGGTCGCGGGGACCCCGGGCCGGGGTCCGTCGCGCGCCTGCTCCGGGGTCGCAGCGGTGCCCGCGGGTGTCGGTGGGGTGTGATGGGATCGGGCCGTGACCGTGACACCCGCCGCCCCGCCCGGCCCCGCCGGCCTGCGCCTGGTGCGGCCGGTGCTGGCGGACGTGCCGCCCCCCGTGCGGCTCGGTGCGGACCAGCGTGCGGTGGTGCAGCGGCTGCTCACCGGAGGCGACCGCGCGCTGCTCGCCGTCGGCGCCGCGGGGACGGGCAAGACCCTGCTGGCGGTCGAGGCCGTGGCCGCGGCGCTCGGGGCCGACGACGACGCCCTGCTGCCGTCACCCGGCACCCCGTCGCCGGACGAGGTGCTCGTGCTCGCGGCGGGCCGGCGTGCCGCGGCCGAGCTGCGCGACCGGATCGGTGCGCGCGTCCGCCGCACCACCGGCCAGGCGATGGTGCGCACCGCCGCGTCGGCCGCGTTCGCCGTGCTGCGCTCGCGGGCCGCGCTGCTCGGCGAGCCCGCGCCGACGCTGATCTCCGGGCCGGAGCAGGACCTGGCGCTGGCCGAGCTGCTCGCGGGCCACGCCGCCGGCGAGGGCGTGCCGCTGCGGTGGCCCGCGGGCGTCCCCGAGGACGCGCTGACGCTGCGGGCGTTCCGCGGCGAGCTGCGCGACCTCCTCATGCGGGCGGCCGAGCGGGGCGTCGGACCGGACGGGCTCGCCGCGCTCGGGGAGCGGCACGGGCGCCCCGAGTGGGTGGCCGCGGCCACCCTGTACGCCGAGTACCTGGACGTCACGACGCTGCGCGCGGGCACGCCCGACGCGGGGGCCCGGCACGACCCGGCGACGGTGGTGGAGGAGGCCGCCGAGGCGCTGCGGGCGTGGGACGAGGAGCTGCCGGGCCGGCCGCGGCCGCGCTGGCGCCTCGTGGTCGTGGACGACTACCAGGAGGCGACGGAGGCCACCGCGCGGCTGCTGCGCGTGCTCCAGGACGACGGGGCGAGGCTGCTGCTGCTCGCCGACCCCGACGAGGCGGTGCAGACGTTCCGCGGCGCCACGCCCGCGCTGGTCGGTCGCGCCGACGCCGACGGGGACGGGCCGGGCGAGCTCGGCGCGCACCGCATGGTGCTCGAGTCCGTCCGGCGCCACGGCCCCGCCCTGCGCGAGGTCGCCGGACGGGTGTCGCAGCGCGTGGCCGTCGTCGGCGGGGCGGCGCACCGCCGGGCGGTCCCGGTCGCGCCCCTGGACGGGAGCGGTCCGGGCGGAGGGGGCGCCGCCGCGGCGGACGACGGCGGGCCGCGGGCCGGCGGCAGCAGGCCGGGCGCGCCTCGCGACCTGGTGCGCACCGCGGTGCTCCCCGGCCCCGCGCAGGAGGCCGCCTGGATCGCCCACGCCCTGCGCCGGGCGCACCTCGAGGACGGCACGCCCTGGGCCGAGATGGCCGTGGTCGCCCGGTCGGGTGCGCAGGTGACCGCGCTGCGCCGGGCGCTCGGGTCCGCGTCCGTGCCGGTCGCCGTGGTGGGCAGCGACGTGCCGCTGCGTGACGAGCCCGCGGTGCGGCCGCTGCTCGACGCGCTGCGCTGCGTCCTCGGCGCCGACCGCTCGGGCCGGGCGGACCTGGCGGACCGCGCGGACGGGACGGGTGACGGCCTCGCGCTCGACGCCGGGCTCGCGGCGCGCCTGTGCTGCTCGCCGCTGGGCGGCATGGACGCCGTGGGCCTGCGGCGGCTGCGGCGAGCGCTGCGCCAGGAGGAGGTCGGCGCGGGCGGCGGCCGGCCGAGCGACGAGCTGCTGGTCGAGGCCCTCGCGTCCCCCGGTCGGGCGGCCACGCTGCCGCCGGCCGTGCGCCGCCCGGTGGTCCGGCTCGCCGGCGTGCTCGCGGCCGGGCGCGCGGCCGCCGCCGACCCGGGCGCCGACGCGCAGACCGTCCTGTGGGCGCTGTGGGAGGCGTCCGGGCTCGCGGACCCGTGGCGCCGGGCGGCGCTGGCCGGCGGGCCGGGCGGCGCGCGGGCGGACCGGGACCTGGACGCGGTCCTCGCGCTGTTCCGGGCCGCCGAGACGTTCGTGGACCGGATGCCGCAGGCCCGGGCCGCGGCGTTCCTGGAGTGGGTGGAGGCGCAGGAGCTGCCGTCCGACACCATCGCGGCGCGGGCCCGCCGGGACGCCGTCGCCGTGCTGACCCCGGCGGGTGCCGCGGGCCGCGAGTGGGACGTCGTCGCCGTCGCCGGCGTCCAGGAGGGCGTGTGGCCGGACCTGCGGCTGCGCGACTCGCTGCTCGGGTCGCAGGCCCTCGTCGACGTGCTGGCGGGCCGTGCCGCCCCCGGGTCCGGCACCGGGGGACCCGACGTGGGCGCGGCGCGCGCCGCCGTGCTCGCCGACGAGCTGCGCTCCTTCCACGTCGCGGTCACCCGGGCGCGCCGGGTGCTGCTCGTCACGGCCGTGTCCGACGAGGACGACCAGCCGTCGCCGTTCCTCGACCTCGTCGAGCCGTGCGACGAGGACGACGACCCGCGCCGGACGTCCGCGCCCGCCCCGCTCGACCTGCGCGGGCTCGTGGCGGGGCTGCGGGCGCGGCTGGAGGACGCGGTCCGGCGGGGCGAGCCGGACGAGGGGGCCGCGGTCGTGCTCGCGCGGCTCGCCGACGCCGGGGTGCCCGGGGCCGACCCGGACCAGTGGCACGGGCTCGCCGAGCCGTCGAGCGACGCCCCGCTGTGGCCGGAGGGGCAGCGGGTCCCCGTCTCCCCGTCGCGCGTCGAGACGGCGGGCACCTGCACGCTGCGCTGGGCGCTCGAGGCCGCCGGGGGCACCGCGCCGAGCAGCACCCGGCAGTCGCTGGGGACGCTCGTGCACGCCCTCGCGCAGACGTTCCCGCGCGGCGGCCGGGAGGAGATGCTCGCGGAGCTCGACCGCCGGTGGCCGGAGCTCGGGCTCGGCTCGGGGTGGCCCGCGACGCTCGAGAGGCGACGGGCGGAGGCGATGGTGGCGCGGCTCGCCGGCTACCTGGCGACCGCGGCTGAGCCGCTGGCCGTCGAGGCGCGGTTCGAGCTGCAGCTGGACCGCGCGGTGGTGCGGGGCACGCTCGACCGCGTGGAGCGGGCCGCGGAGGGTCCCGAGGACGCGGGCGGCGCGGGGGGGACGCCGGTCCGGGTCGTCGACCTCAAGACCGGCCGCACGGCACCGTCCGCGCAGGAGGCGACGACCAACCCCCAGCTCGGGGCGTACCAGCTCGCCGTGGACGCCGGCACGGTCGAGGGGCTGCCCCCGGGGTCGCGCAGCGCCGGGGCACAGCTCGTCTACGTGTCGGACGTCAACAAGTCGCAGGCGGCCGTCCGGCAGCAGCCGGCGCTCGGGCCGGACACCCCCGCGGAGCCCTCGTGGGCCCGCAGCCACATCGAGGAGGTCGCCGAGCGGATGGCCGCGTCGTCCTTCGCCGCGACGGCGAACGCGCTGTGCGACCGGTGCCCCGTGCGCCGGTCGTGCCCGCTGCGGGACGAGGGCGGGCAGGTGGTGGGATGACGACCACGACGAGCACGACGGGCACGACGGGCACGACGACGGTGCGGCCGGCGCTCTCCGCGCACGACGTCGCCCGGCTCCTGCGGCGCGACCTGCCGACCGACGAGCAGGTCGCCGTCATCGAGTCCCCGCTGCGACCTGCGCTGGTGGTCGCGGGCGCGGGGTCGGGCAAGACGGAGACGATGGCGGCGCGCGTCGTGTGGCTGCTCGCCAACGGGATGGTGGCGCCCGAGGAGGTGCTGGGCCTGACCTTCACCCGCAAGGCGGCCGGTGAGCTCGCGGAGCGTGTCCGCCGGCGCCTGCGCCACCTCGCGCGGGCGGCGGCGGCCGAGGGCGTGCACCTGCCGGGGCTGTCGGTCGCGGAGGACGCGGCCGACGGCGGCGCGGGGCTCCTGACCGTCGCGCGGCCGACCATCTCCACGTACAACGCCTACGCCGCGTCGCTCGTCTCCGACCACGGGTTGCGCCTGGGCGTCGAGCCGGCCGCGCGCCTGCTCGGGGAGGCCGCGCAGTGGCAGCTCGCCAGCGAGGTGGTCGAGTCCTGGACGGCCGACCTGGACTCGGCGGCGGCCGTGTCCACGGTCGTCGAGGCCGTGCTCACCCTGTCCGGGGCGCTCGACGAGCACCTGCTGACCCCCGAGGAGGCGCGCCGGCGGATCGAGGGCATCGTGGACGCCATCGAGTCGACGCCGCCCGGCGTGCCGCCGCGGGCGCCGTACGCGAAGGTCCGCGACCTCGTCGCGTCGCTGCGGGAGCGGCAGCGGATGCTCGACCTCGTCGCGGCGTACCGGGAGCGCAAGCGCGCCGCCGACGCCCTCGACTTCGGCGACCAGGTGGCCGTCGCCGCCCGGCTCGCCCGCGACGTCCCGGAGGTCGCGGCGGGGGAGCGGGCGCGGTTCCGCGTGGTGCTGCTCGACGAGTACCAGGACACCTCGTACGCCCAGCTGGTCCTGCTGTCCGCGCTGTTCGGTGCCGGCCACCCGGTCACCGCCGTCGGCGACCCGCACCAGTCGATCTACGGCTGGCGCGGCGCGAGCGCCGGCGGGCTCGAGCGGTTCCCCACGGACTTCCCGGACGTGGCGCCCGACGGCGACCGCCGGCCGTCCGCCGTCTACGCGCTGTCCACCTCCTGGCGCAACGACGTGCGGGTGCTCGACGCGGCCAACCACGTCGCCGGGCCGCTGCGCCGGCCGGACCGCGCCCGCGTCACGCTGCCCACGCTCGCGCCCCGCCCCGGAGCCGGACCCGGCGACGTGGTCGCGCACCTCGCCCCGACCCTGGAGGAGGAGGCCCAGGCCGTCGCGGACTTCGTGGCCGCGCGCTGGCGCCCCGAGCGCGGCCGCGGCGTGCTGCCGGGCGCCGACGGCGCGCCGTCGCCCGACGGCTCGCGGGTCACCGCCGCGGTGCTGTGCCGCAAGCGCGCCCAGTTCCCCGTCCTGCACCGGGCGCTGCGCGCGGCCGGGCTGCCCGTCGAGGTCGTCGGGCTGGGCGGCCTGCTCGCCACCCCGGAGGTCGTGGACGTCGTCGCGCTGCTCCAGGCGGCGCACGACCCGTCCCGCGGCGACGCCCTCATGCGCCTGCTCACGGGCGCCCGCACGCGGCTCGGCGCGGCCGACCTGCACGCGCTCGCCGACTGGTCCGCCCACCTCGCGCGCGGACTGGACCGGCGGTCCGTCGCGGCGGGCACCGCCACGGCGGCGGCAGGCGCAGCGGCCAGCGTCGACGCGGGCGTGCTCGCGGGCGGGGACGTGCCGGCGGGCGGGGACGTGCCCGCCGCGGGAGTCGCGCCCGCCGGCGCCACGACGCCCGCGGGCACGCGCCCCGGCGCCGTCGCCGACCCGCCGGCCCCCGTGGTCGCCGACGTGGTGGACGAGCGCAGCATCGTCGACGCGGTCGACTCCCCACCGCCGCCCGGCTGGACCGGTCCCTCGGGCCGGCGGCTCACCCCCGCCGGCCTGGCCCGCGTCGTCGACCTCGGCGCCGTGCTGCGCGCGGTGCGCCAGCACACCTACCTCTCCCTGCCGGAGCTCGTCGGGCACGCCGAGCGGCTCTGGGGGCTCGACATCGAGGTCGCGGCGCGCCCGGGCCTGAGCCCGGGCCGTGCCCGCGCGCACCTCGACGCGTTCCGCGAGGTGGCCGTGCGGTACTCCGACGCCACGGACGACCCGAGCCTGGGCGGGTTCCTCGCCTGGCTGGAGTCGGCGGACGCCCACGAGCATGGGCTCGACATGCCCGTCGCCGAGCCCGACCCCGACGCGGTGCAGCTCATCACCGTGCACGCGGCGAAGGGCCTGGAGTGGGACGTCGTCGCCGTGGCCGGCCTCGTGGACGGCGGCCTGCCGGCGACGCGCACGCAGGGCAAGGACGGGCCGACCGACTCCGCGTGGCTGACGGGGCTCGGTGAGCTCCCCTACCCGCTGCGCGGCGACCGGGCGGACCTGCCCGACCTCGCCTACGCCGGCGCCGCCGACCCGAAGGACCTGGAGGAGCGGCGCCGGCGGTTCCTGCAGGACGCCGGCGCGCACCAGGTGGCCGAGGAGCGCCGCCTGGCGTACGTGGCCTTCACGCGCGCGCGCTCGGCCCTGCTGCTCACCGGTGCGTGGTGGGGCGACGGCAGCCGCCCGCGCCCGCCGTCGCTGTTCCTCACGGAGGTGGTCGAGGCCGGTCTCGCGCGGGTCGCGGGGTGGGCGACGGCGCCCGACGACGACCACGCGAACCCGCGCACCGAGGAGGCCGCGTCGGCCACGTGGCCCGCGGACCCGTTCTCCGGGCCCGGTGACGGCGCCCCGTCGCGCCGCCCGGCGGTCGAGGCCGCGGCGGCCGCGGTCCGCGCGGCACGGACCGGCGACCGCCCTGTGGACCCGACCCCCTGGGACCGCACGGTCGAGCTGCTGCTCGCGGAGCAGGAGGCGGAGTCGCGACCCCGGCCCGAGGTGGAGCTCCCCGCGCACCTGTCCGCGTCCGCGGTGGTGCGGCTCGCGGCGGACCGGGCGGAGTTCGCCCGGGCGCTGCGCCGGCCGGTGCCGCAGCGCCCGTCCCCGCAGGCCCGCCGCGGCACGCAGTTCCACGCCTGGGTGGAGGGGTTCTTCGGTGCGCCCGCCCTCGTCGACCTGGACGACCTGCCCGGCGCCGACGACGACTCGGTGGCCGTGGACGCCGACGAGGCGGCGCTGCGGGCGGCCTTCCTGTCCACCCCGTGGGCGGCGCTCGAGCCGGTCGCCGTGGAGGTCGACGTGGAGACCACCGTCGCCGGCTACGTGCTGCGCTCGCGGATCGACGCGGTGTTCCCCGACCCGGACCGGCCCGGCGTCCCCGGGGCGGTCGTCGTCGTGGACTGGAAGACCGGCGCGCCGCCGGCCGACCCCGCCGCCACCGCCGTCCGGGAGCTGCAGCTCGCGGTGTACCGGCTCGCGTGGTCCCGCTGGACCGGCACGCCGCTCGACCGGGTGGACGCGGCGTTCTGCTACGTCGGCGCTCGGCGGACCGTCCGCCCGGAGCGGCTGCTCGGGGCCGACGAGATCGAGGGCCTGCTGCTGTCCGCCACGGCCCCGCCCGCCTGAGCGCGCGCCGCCCACCCGCGTCGGTCCTGCGGCCGAGGTCCGCTCCGAGCGCGCGCCGCCCGGTCCCGGTCGGTCCTGCGGCCGCGACCCGCCCGAGCCGACGCCGCCCGTGCGTTCAGCTCGAGGCGGTGCCCTGCTCCGCCACGTCGCGGGTCTGCTCGTCGAGCTCGTCGAGCATCTGCACGGCGTCCGCGACCACCTCGTCGTCGCCGGACCGCACGCCGTACAGCAGCCACCGCGCGAGCGCCAGCTCCCCGGCGAGCAGCGCCCGCTCCGCGAGGTGCGGGTCCTTCAGCTCGGTGCGCCGCAGCTGGTAGGCCTCCATGACGGAGTCCACCGCCTCCTGGGGTGCGGCCACGAGCAGCCACGCCAGGTCGTCCGCGGGGTCCGCCACCTTCGCCTCGCCCCACGCGACCACGCCCGTGACGGCACCGTCCGCCACCAGCACGTGGTCCGCCGACAGGTCACCGTGCACGACGGTCGGGATGAACTTCCACAGGGAGACGTCCTCGAGGCGCTCCTCCCACCGGCGCAGCAGGGTCGCGGGCACCCGCCCGGTGCGGGCGGCCTCGTCCACCTCGGCCTGACGGCGCTGGCGGTAGGCGGCCGCGTCGTACACGGGCAGCCCGGCGTCCTCGACGACCGACACCGGGAGCTCGTGGAGCGCGGCGATCGACCGGCCGAGGGACGCGGCGACGCCCGGGCCGGGCTGCAGCCGCTCGAGCGCGATCTCGCGCCCGGGCAGCTCGCGGTGCACGACCACCCGGCCGCCCTCCTCGAGGGGAGCCGCGCCGGCCACGCGCGGTACGTCGAACGGCAGCCGGCCGGCGTCGACCTGCTCGGCGAGCGCACCCAGCAGCACCAGCTCGGCCTCGAGCGCCGCGCCGGCTGCCGCCGAGCGGGGCGCGCGGACGACCCAGTGCCGGCGCTGGGTGTCGGTCACGAGCGCGACGTCGTCGTCCCCGGCGCCGCCGCCGGGACGCACCTCGCGCGCGTCGAAGCCGGGGACGGCGACGGTCGCGAGGGCGGCGAGGGCGAGGGGTGAACGCACCGTCCCAGGGTAGGACCCGCGCCCGCGCTCGGCCGCCCGCACGGGAACCTGGGCGTGTCCTGCGGCGTCGCCCGGGCACTCCGGGGCGACCGGGCCGGTGCCGCGGGGGGAGCGGCGCGGGCACGGCGCGGGCACGGCGTCCGCACCGTGCGGGCGCGGTGCGCGGCGTCCGCGCCCGACGCGTACGGTGGCGGCGTGTTCGCCTCCGACCTCCCCCTGTCCCGCACGGTCACGGACCGCGCGGCCGACCTCCGCGGCGACGAGGACCTGCTGGGCCGCCTGCTCGACGACCCGTCGACCCGGGTGCTGCTCGTCTCCGGAGGCCGCGTCGTGACGCGCTCGCGGCCCGGGCGCCGCCGCGCGCTCGCCCTGTACCCGCCGCAGGAGGCGGCCCTGCGCGCGCCGAGCGGGTCGCTCGCGGAGCGCTGGGCGTTCCTCGGGTACGACGACGCGGACCAGGTGCCCGGCGTGGCTCCCGGCGAGCGCCGGCCCGCCGGACCGGCGTACCTCGCGCACCACGTCCCCGAGGAGGCCGCGGCGGCGCTGCCCGCCGGCGACGGGTGGGCCGCCCTGCGCGAGGTCGGCGCCGAGCTGTCGGCACGGGACGCGGGCCTCGCCACCGCGGCCGTCGCGCTGTACGAGTGGCACGTGCGCCACCCGCGCTGCCCCCGGTGCGGCGCGGTCACGTACACGGTGCAGAGCGGGTGGGTCCGGCGCTGCGTCGCGGACGGCTCCGACCACTACCCGCGGACGGACCCCGCCGTGATCATGGCGGTGGTCGACGACGACGACCGCCTGCTGCTCGCGAACTCGGCGGCGTGGCCCACGCACCGGTTCTCGACGCTGGCGGGGTTCGTGGAACCGGGCGAGTCCGTCGAGCACGCGATCCGGCGCGAGGTGCGCGAGGAGTCGGCGGTGGTGGTCGGGGAGGTCGAGTACCGGGGCAGCCAGCCGTGGCCGTTCCCCGCCTCGCTGATGCTCGGGTTCCGGGCGCGCGCGCTGACCACGGAGATCACGGTGGACGGCGACGAGCTGCGGGCCGCCCGCTGGTTCGACCGGGACCTGCTGCGGGCGGAGGTCGGGCGCGGCGCAGTGGTGCTGCCGCCGGGGACGTCGATCGCGCGGGCTCTCATCGAGGACTGGTTCGGCGGCCCCCTCCCGGGCGACCCGCTGCGGGACGGGTGGAACCGCGGTGCGGTGCCGCCCGAGGGCTCGGGCGCGGCGGCGGGCCGTCCGCCCGCGACCGCCGGGGACGCTGCGAGCCCCGGGAGCGCGGCGCCTCGCGACCCGGCCCCGCCGGCGCCGGCCGACGGGCGGCGGCCCCGGGGCACGGCGCGCTGAACCCTGCGGGGCGCAGCCCGCCCACCCCGGCGGGCCCGAGGCGCGCCCGCCCCTCGGGCCCGCCGGGGTTCGCCGGCCGTGCCGCGCGGCGGCGTCAGGCGCCGAGGCGCTCCTTCACCTGCACCAGCGACGGGTTCGTCGCCGCGCTGCCGTCCGGGAACAGCACGGTGGGCACCGTCTGGTTGCCGCCGTTGACCTGCTCGACGAACGCCGCGGCGTCCGGCTGCTGCTCGATGTCGACCTCGCTGTACGCGATGCCCGCGGAGTCGAGCTGCGTCTTGAGCCGGCGGCAGTAGCCGCACCAGGTCGTCGAGTACATCGTCACGGTGCCCGCGGCGGGCAGGTCCTGCGTGGTGGTCATCGTCAGCCTTCGTCGGTCGGTCGGTCGTGCCACCGGGGCAACGCCGGGGGGCCGCGTCATCTTCCCGGGCCTGGGGACGACGGCGCGACCTGTCGGTGCGGGGTGCGAGGATCGGGGCGATGCCTGCCGACGACCTGCTCGACGCCCTCGACCCCGACCAGCGCGAGGTCGCCCGTGCGCTGACCGGGCCGGTGTGCGTGCTCGCGGGCGCGGGGACGGGCAAGACGCGCGCCATCACCCACCGCATCGCGTACGGCGTGCGGACGGGCGCGTACGCGCCGACCAGCGTGCTCGCGGTGACGTTCACCGCGCGCGCCGCGGGCGAGATGCGCACCCGGCTGCGGGACCTCGGCGTCGCGGGCGTCCAGGCGCGGACGTTCCACTCCGCCGCGCTGCGCCAGCTCCGCTACTTCTGGCCGAAGGTCGTGGGCGGGGCCGTGCCGTCCGTCCTCGCCCAGAAGGCGCCCGTGGTCGCCGACGCCTGCCACCGGCTGGGCCTGGCGGTGGACCGCGTCTCGGTGCGGGACCTCGCGTCGGAGATCGAGTGGGCCAAGGTCTCGCGCATCACCGCCGAGGACTACGTGCGCGCGGCAGCCGCCGCGGACCGGCCCGCGCCGGCGGGGCACGACCACCACGCGGTCGCGCGGCTCATCACGGCGTACGAGGACGCCAAGGACGCGCGCGGCGTCATGGACATGGAGGACATCCTCTGGCTGCTCGCCGGGATGCTGGTCGAGAACGGCGCCGTCGCCGACGAGGTGCGGCGCCAGTACCGCCGGTTCGTCGTCGACGAGTACCAGGACATCTCCCCGCTGCAGAAGTTCCTGCTCGAGCAGTGGCTCGGCGGGCGCGACGAGCTGTGCGTGGTCGGCGACCCGAGCCAGACGATCTACTCGTTCGCCGGCGCGACGCCGCACTACCTGACGCGGTTCACCGCCGAGCACCCGCAGGCCCAGGTCGTGCGCCTCGTGCGCGACTACCGCTCGACGCCCCAGGTGGTCGGGCTCGCGAACGAGGTGCTGCGCCGGGCCCCGAAGGACCGCTCCGCGCGCTGGGAGCCGCTGGAGCTCGTCGCTCAGCGGCCGTCGGCGGGCCCGGTCAGGTTCGCCGTGTACGACGACGACGAGGCGGAGGCCGCCGGCGTCGCGACCCGCATCGGGCGGCTGGTCGCCGCCGGGACGCGGCCCAGCGAGATCGCGGTGCTGTACCGCACCAACGCGCAGTCCGAGGCGTTCGAGCAGGCGCTCGCCGCGGTGGGCATCGGGTACGTGCTGCGTGGCGGCGAGCGGTTCTTCGCCCGGCAGGAGGTCCGCGACGCGATCGTGAGGCTGCGCGGCGCGGCGCTCGCGGCGGACCCGGAGACCCCGATGCCGGAGACCGTCCGCGACGCGCTGCGGTCCGCCGGCTGGTCCGACGAGCCGCCCGCGGCGCGCGGTGCGTCGCGCGAGCGGTGGGACACCCTGCACGCGCTGGTGGCGCTCGCGGACGACCTCGCGGCGGCCGCCGGGCGCACCGGCGGAACGGCGACCGTCGCCGACCTCGTCGCGGACCTCGACGAGCGCGCGGCCGCGCAGCACGCCCCCACCGTCGAGGGCGTGACGCTCGCCTCGCTGCACGCCGCCAAGGGCCTCGAGTGGGACGCCGTGTTCCTCACGGGCCTGTCCGAGGGGCTGGTCCCGTGGGCGTCGGCCGACACGGCGGGCGACGTCGCGGAGGAGCGGCGGCTGCTCTACGTCGGCATCACCCGCGCCCGCGCGCACCTGGAGCTCTCGTACGCGCGGTCGCGCACGCCGGGCGGGCGGGCCACGCGCCGCCGCTCCCGGTTCCTGGACGGCCTGTGGCCGCAGGAGGGCCGCGCGCGGTTCGGCGACGGACGGGCCCGGTCGGCCCCGCGCCTCACCGGGGACGCGGACCCCGAGCTGCTCGCCTCGCTGCACGCGTGGCGCGCCGACCTCGCGCGCCGCACGTCGAAGCCGTCGTACACGGTGCTCGGCGACGCGACCCTCGCGGCGATCGCGGAGCTGCGGCCGTCGAGCGTGCCCGAGCTCGCGCGCGTGCAAGGGATCGGGCCGGCGAAGATCGACCGGTACGGGCCGGAGCTGCTCGCGCTCGTCGCCGGGCGCGGCGGCGGAGCGGGTGCGTCCGGGGCCTCCGGAGCCCCGGCGGACGGTGTGACGACGTCGCGCTGAGGGGGCCGGACGGGGGACCTGCGGGTCCCGCCGGAAGTTTCTCCGGTAATTCGGTTGTGCGCCCCGGGCGGGCCCCTCTACGGTGATCGAGTCCTGATGGAAGGCCGCGCTGTGCGAGCAGCCGGCCCGCGAACCCGGAGGAGGTGAGGTGCGGTGAAGATCATGATCAACGAGATCGGCGTGGGCGCGTTCGCGCTGCCGTACCTGGCACCGACCCCCGGCACGCACCAGGGGACCACTGTGTCCGCCGCCGTCCGCGGCACCGGCTTCGGCCCGGCGCTCGGCGGCGCTCCCCGGCTGCGCAAGCGCGATCTGTCGCTCGCCCCCGACTCCCTCCCTGGAGGTCCGGTCATCTGAGTCGATGACCGAGCCGACCAGGCCGTGGAGTCCACCGGATTCCACGGCCTTCGTCCTTCTCCCGCTGCGGGAGGGGCGAGACGCGGGATCCACCCGCTCCCTCGTCTCACCTCGTCAGTCATCAGGAGGACACCGTGCGGCTCACCACGCTGCTCGACACGGTCAACCAGGGCGGTTCCGGACCCTGGCCCCCCGCCGAGAACGCCAGCGCCGCCGACGTGCAGTTCGACGCCCTCGTCGCCGGGCTCATCCCGTGCCGGTCGAACGACCCGGAGCTCTGGTTCGCCGAGCGCACCGCCGAGGTCGAGCAGGCCAAGGCGCTGTGCCGGACCTGCCCGCTGCTCGAGGGCTGCCTCGCCGGCGCCGTGGAGCGCCAGGAGCCGTGGGGCGTCTGGGGCGGGGAGGTCTTCGTCGGTGGCCAGGTCGTCGCCGTCAAGCGCGGCCGCGGCCGGCCCCGCAAGGACGCCAGCCCGGCGGCCTGAGAACCGGCGGCCGTCCGCCGTGTCACGTCGCGAGGGCGGCGCACCCGCAGTCCGGGTGCGCCGCCCACCGTCGTCTCCGGGGCTCCACCGCCGGCAGCGCGATCTCGTACCGGGCGCCCGCCGTCCGCGGCGTCCCGCCGTCCAGGTGGGTCAGCACCTCCGCGGTCGCGAGCCCGGCGGCGACGTGCGCGAGCGCAGCGGGGACGCCCGCGCGGTCGCCCCGCTCGCGGAGGCCGAGCTGGGCGAGCACCAGCGGCCACGCCGGGTCGGCGTCGGCGTGGTGCAGGTCGAGGCAGCGCACGCACGCCAGCCCGGACCCCGGCCGCACGAACGGCCCCACGAGCGCGTCGGCCTCCCGCAGGACGACCGCCAGGTGCGGGACGCCGGTGGTCAGCAGGTGCAGCGCGGTGCCGGGGTCGGCGACGTCCGCGGCCACGGTCACGGCGACGTCGGGAGCCGTGCGACCGGCCGGCCGCAGCCGCACGTGCGGGGCGGCCGCGCGCAGCAGGCCGGCGGCCACCTCGTCCCGGGGCCGGCCGACGTCCGCCTCGCCCGCGCCCGTGCCGACGTCGGACGGACGGACCGGGGCGGCGTCGTCGAGGACGAGCGCACCGACACCCGCCGCCGCGAGCGACTGCGCCAGGGCGAGGCCCGTGCGACCGAGTCCGGCGACGGCCACCGTCGCGCGGGCCCGGGCACGCAGGACGTCCCCGCCGTCCTCGTGCGCGCGGGTCAGGGCGTAGGCGTGCGCGTCCGGCGCCGATGCCGGGGGCACGCGGGCCTCACGCGGGCGCCGGGGCCGGATCGCGCCGGCCGCGGCGAGGTCCTCGAGCAGCTCGGCGGGCAGCCACGGGTCGAGCCGGCGGTCGCCGGCGCGTGCCAGCCGGTCCGCCTGCTCCGGCGTCAGTCCGCTGACCCGGACCGCCCAGCGGGTGTCCGTGCCGAGCTGCACCTCGTCCAGTGCGCGCCGGACCACGCGGAGCCCCGCTCTGAGCTGCACGGCGTCCCACCCCCGTCCCGTCGGTCACCACCACGGTGGCACGCGGGACGGGGGGTGGAGCCGTCGTCCACAGGACGGGTCGGTCAGGCCTTGCCGAGGATGCGGTTCAGCTTGGTGCCGCACACCGGGCACGTCGCCTTGGCCATGCGGCGCCCGGACTCGGACACGACGACCTCGCCCTCGGCCTGGCGCTTCTCCTTGCACTTCACGCAGTAGAACTCGCCGGCGTAGGTCTCGGCCATGTCGCACTCCTCGTCTCGTGGTGGCACGCCGGGAGCCCGGCGCCCGGGCCAGTATCCACGCCACCGGGGTGGTCCGGCAGGAGTTCCGGCCCGCCGGACCCGGGACGTCGCTCGATCGCCCGACCCCGACCGGCTACCGTGCTGGTCGTGCAGCCGTCGAGGGAGCACCACCCGGTGCCGGGCGTCCCGGCTGCCTCGGCCGCGCCCGGAGCCGCGCCGGCCGGCGACCCGGACCCCCGCCTCGGCCCCGTCGAGGTGCGCCGCTCGCGCCGCCGGTCGCGGACGGTGACGGCCTACCGCGAGGGCGGCCGGACGATCGTCGCCATCCCCGCCCGGTTCACGCGCGCGCAGGAGCGCGAGTGGGTGCGCCGCATGCTCGACCGGCTCGCCACGCAGGAGCAGCGCCGCCGGCCGTCCGACGACCAGCTCGTGCGGCGGGCGTCGGAGCTGTCCACGCGCTACCTGGGCGGGCGCGCGGTCCCGTCGAGCGTGCGGTGGTCCGGCAACCAGGGCCGGCGGTGGGGGTCCTGCACGGTGGCGGACGGCAGCATCCGGCTGTCCGACCGGCTGCGCGGCATGCCGTCGTGGGTGACCGACTACGTGCTGCTGCACGAGCTCGCGCACCTGCTGCACGCGGGGCACGGGCCGGAGTTCTGGGCCGAGCTGACGACGTACCCGCGCACGGAGCGGGCGCGGGGGTTCCTCGAGGGCTACTCGTTCGCCGAGCGCGCCCCCGGCGACCCCGTCGACGGGCCGGACGCGGAGCCCGAGCCGGACCCCGAGGCGGACTGAGCGCCGCTCACCGGCAGGCCTGCGGGCGGTCCACCTCGCCCGCCAGGCGCTCCCACTCGTCGTCGGACAGGGACGTCCCGCGCGCGGCGGTCGCGCAGACCCGGCCGAGCGCCCCCTCGACGGTGAGGTCCCACACCCGCACCGTGCGGTCCGCGGCCGCCGCGGTGAGGTGCGTGCCGTCGGGGGAGAACTCCACGCCGTACACCGTCCCGTCGGCGCCCGACAGGCTCGCCCAGCGGGTGGGGTGTGCGGGGTCCGTCACGTCCCACACCCGCACGGTCCCGTCGGTGCGGCCGACGGCCAGCCGGTGCCCGTCCGGGGAGAAGGCGGAGTTGGTGCCGTAGCCCTCACCCCATCGCAGCGGCGGGCCGAGCGGGTCGGGCGCGGCAGGGTCCTCCACGTCCCACAGCCACACCGTGCCGTCGTTGCCCGTGGCGGCGACGGTGCGGCCGTCCGGGCTGTACGCGGCGGAGTACACGTAGCCCGCCGGTCCGGTCACGGGGTCGCCCAGCGGTCGCGGGGCGGCGAGGTCGCGGACGTCCAGCAGTCGCACGGAGCCCGACAGCACGGCGGCGACCAGCGTGCCGCCGTCGGGGGAGAACGCCACCACGTACACGGCGCCGCCGAGGTCGCCCACCCGCCCGGTGGGCGTGGCGGGGAGACCGTCCGCGACGCCGCCGGAGAGGTCCCACGTCGTGACGGTCCCGTCGTCGGAGGACGCCGCGAGCCGCGTGCCGGTCGCGTCGAACGCCACCGTGTCGACCCAGTCGGTGTGGGCGCGCGCGGAGCCGAGCAGCACGGGGGCGCCGGGGTCGCGCAGGTCGTAGGCGTGGATCCCGCCCGTCGTGTCACCCACGACCGCGATGCCCAGGGCGTCCGAGACGGCCACGGCCCCGTCCAGCCGGGCGCCGCGCGGGGGTGCCGCGGACCCGCGGTGGCGGGCGCGGGCCGGGTCGGTGACGTCCCAGACGTGGACGCCGTCCGTCGTGCTGGTCACCACCAGCGGTGCGCCGGCCACCGTGCCGAAGGCGCCCTGCCCGGGGATGGACGCGAACCCGGCGAGCACCGGGCCCGGGTGCACCCACTCGCGCAGCACGCCGTCGGCCCCCGAGGCGTAGACCGCGCCGCCGTCGGGCGACCAGCGGGCGGCGAGCAGCGTGGTCGGGCTCGCCGCCCCGCCCGCGACGGCGCCCGTCGCCAGGTCCCAGACCCACAGCCGCTGGTCGGAGCCTGCGGCGGCCAGCAGCCCGCCGTCCGGGCTGAACGCCACGTCGTTCACCCACGACGCCGGACCGGTGAGCGTCGTGCCCACCTCGGGTGCCGCCGGGTCGCGGGCGTCCACGACGTGCACCACGCCGGCGGTCGTCCCGGCCGCCAGCGTCGTCCCGTCGGGGGACCACGCGAGGGCGGCGACGGGGGCCTCGCCGAGGGGCGGGCCCGGGGCGGCGGCGGCCGGGGCGGCGGGGTCGCGGACGTCCCAGAGGGTGAGCGCGCCGGTGGACCCGCCCGCGGCGAGCACGCCGTCCCGGAGCGCCACCGCCTGGGTGGCGCCGCCGGGCGACACCGGCAGGACGGCGGCGGGCTCGGGCGCCGTCGGGCCGGTGCCGGGGCCGACGGTCCACAGGTGGACGGTCCCGTCGGACGCGCCCGCCGCGACCACCCCGTCGTCGACGGCTAGGTCGTACAGCGTCGCACCCGCCGCCGGCCCCTCGACGGGCAGCGGCCGGGGGTCGTCCGGGTCCTCGACCGACCAGGCGCGCAGCAGCCCCGCGTCGCCCCCGGCCAGCAGCCCGCGTCCGTCCGGCGTGAACGCGACCGCGTAGAGCGCGCCGTCGTCGACGGGCAGCTCGCCCACCGGGTGCGGCTCGTCGCCCAGCGCCCACAGCGCCACGGCCGACCCGTCGGTGGCCGCCGCGAGCAGCGCGCCGTCGGGGCTGACGGCGACGCCGTTGACGAGCGCGCCCACCGACCCGAGCCGGGCGGGGACGGCCGTGCCCGTCGTGGACAGCAGGGCGGACCGTGCCTCGAGGGTGCCGGCCGTCGCCAGCGCCGCGGCGGCCACCTGCGCGGACAGGTCGGGGTCCGTCGCGGCGAGCGACTGCGCCGTGACCGCGAGCTGCCGGGAGACCGCCAGGTCCCGCTCCCGCTCCCGGGTCCGGGACTGGGCCGCGGCGGCGCCTGCGAGCACCGCGGTGCTCACCGTGAGCACGGCGAGCCCGGCCGAGAGCACGCGGAGCCGGCGGGCCGAGCGCCGCTGCGCCGCAGCCTGCCGGTCCCGGGACCCGCGGCTCGCGTCGAGGTACGCGTTCTCGACGGCGGTCGCCGCCCCGCCCCCCGTGCGCCACGCCAGCGCCGCCTCGAGCTGCACACCGCGCAGCTCGAGGTCGGGGTCGCGGCCCGCGTCATCCCAGTGCCGCGCGGCCTCCGCCAGCCGGCCGTGCAGCCGCAGCGCCTCCCTGTCGTCCTCGATCCACCCGGCCAGGCGGGGCCACGCCGTGAGCAGCGCCTCGTGCGCCAGGCGGACGTGCCCGCGGTCGGCGGTGAGCAGGCGCGCGGCGACGAGCGCGTCGACCACCTCCACGGTGGCGGCCCGGCCCGGGGCGTCCGCAACGTCGCCGGCCGCGGACGTGCCCGCGAGGTCGTCCAGCGCGAGCGGGCGGCCCGCGACGTGGTGGTCGCGCACGTGGACCAGGCCGAGCAGGACGCGCCGGGCGACCGCCAGCCGCTCCGGTGGCCAGCCCCCGACGACGCCCTCCGCCGTCTGGGCGATCGCCCCGCCCAGGCCGCCCACCGCCCGGTACTGCGCGAGCGTGAGCCGGCGACCGGACGCGGCGCGCCACGTCGCGTACAGCGCGTGGGACACCAGCGGCAGCACACCGGGGTCGAGCGTCCCGCGTCCCGCCGCCGAGGCGCCGGACGTCGCGTCGGCGACCAGCACGTCGACCAGGGCCTCCTCGACGTCCAGCCCGACCCGGCGGGCCGGCTCCTCGACGACGCGGCGCAGGTCGGCGGGCGTGAGCGGTGCCACCAGCACCGGCCGGTCCGCCAACCAGCGCGCCAGGCCGTCGTGCGCGAGGGCGCGGTCCACCACGTCGGCTCGCAGGCCGACCACCACCGTCGTCCCGGCCGCGTGCAGCGCCCCGAGCCCGTCCAGCAGCGCCGCGCCCCCGTCCGGGGCGAGCAGCGCCTCCTCGAGCTGGTCGACCACGAGGACGCGCGCGCCCGTCGCCGCCACGAGGGCGTCCGGCGGCGGGTCGTCGCCCGGCGTGGTCACGACGGCCACGTCACCGGTCTCCCGCAGCCGCGCCACCAGCCCGGCGCGCAGCAGCGACGACTTGCCCGACCCGGAGGCGGCGAGCACCACGACCGGACCGGCCCCGGCGTCCGCGACCCGCGCCGCCAGGTCGTCCACCGCGGCCTCCCGGCCGACGAACAGCGCCGCGTGCGCGACGTCGTACGGCGCCAGGCCGCGGTACGGCGCCTGCGCCGACGCCGGGCGCGGACCCGGGGCGCGGCGCAGCCGGCCGACGAGGGCCACCCACCCCGCGCGCTCCGGCTCCGGCACCCCGAGCGCGGCGAGCATCCGCTCGAACTGCTCCACGGTCGCCGGCTGCGGCAGGTGCCGGCCGGACAGGTAGCCTCCGGCGGTCCCCAGGGGCAGGCCGGCCAGCCGGGCCACGTCCCGCACGCTCAGCCCGGCGCGCTCCCGCAGCCCGGTCAGCGCCCGGGCGAGACCCGCGCGGTCGTCGACGGAGCCGGGGCCGCCGGGGAGGGCGCCGGACCGGCCCGCCGCGTCCTGCCCGTCCCGGTCCTCCTGCGCGGCGGCGGGCTGCTCCTGCGCGGCGGCGGGCTGCTCCTGCGCGGCGGCGCGGGGCTGCGGCGCGGGTCCCGCGGGCACGTCCTCGGTGTCCATCGCGGCACACCGTACGTCCCGTCACGGCGCGGTCCCCGGGAGGTTGGGCCCACGCCCGGGTGGCGGGGATGCCCGAACGGTCCCGAACGCCGCGCGAGGTTCCGCGCACCGGTGCGCGCGGGTGACGCTGGGGGCGGCGTGGCCGGACGCCTGCGCCGCAGGGGGGCGTGGGCGCGGTCCCGTCAGGACGCCGGCAGCGCGCCGCCCGCGGACCGCCGGGCACGTGGCGCGCGGGCCGGCCCGGGGCTCCGCCGGGGACGCTCGTCGCCCCTCGTGACGCTCAGCGCGCCGCTCCGCCCCCGTCGGCGTCGCCGTCGGAGCCTCCGTCGGCGTCCGTGGTGCCGTCCGCCCCGGGCCGGTCCTCGGAGGTGCCCCCGCCGGTGGGTCCCGCGGTGCCCGACCCGTCCTCGTCGAGGATCTCCGCGAGCGCGCGGTCGAGGTCGGCGTGCTCGTCCTCGGCGGCGGCGCGGCGGGTGGCGTAGCCGGTGGGGTCGTCCAGGTCCTCGGCGGTCGGCAGCAGGTCCGGGTGGTCCCACACGGCGTCGCGCGCGGCGGGACCCTGCTCGCGGGCGATGTGCGCCCACAGCGCGGCGGCGTCCCGGGAGCGGCGCGGACGGAGCTCCAGGCCGACGAGGGTGGCGAACGTCTGCTCGGCGGGACCGCCCGCGGCCCGGCGGCGGCGGATCATCTCGCGGAGCGCGACGCTGTGCGGCAGGTGGGGGAGCGCGGCGGTGGCGACGACCTCGTCCACCCAGCCCTCGACGAGCGCCAGCGCGGTCTCCAGCCGGGCGAGGACCGCCTGCTGCTCGGGCGTGGTCTGCGGCGCGAACACCCCGGACGACAGCGCGCCCTGCAGCGCGGCCGGGTCGGTGGGGTCGATGGAGCGCACCGACTCCTCGAGGCTCTCGAGGTCGATGCTGATCCCGCGCGCGTACGCGTCCACGGCCGCCAGCAGGTGCCCGCGGAGCCAGGTGACGTGCGTGAAGAGGCGGGCGTGGGCGGCCTCGCGCAGGGCGAGGAACAGCCGGACCTCCTCGAGCGGCACGTCCAGCCCGTCGGCGAACTCGGCGACGTTCCGCGGCACCAGCGCGGTCGCGGGCTCCGCGACGAGCGGCAGCCCGACGTCGGTCAGCCCGAACACCTCGCGGGACAGCGAGCCGGCCGCCTGACCGACCTGCATGCCGAACACCAGCGCACCGAGCTGGCGCATCATCGCGGCGGGGTCGAGCGCGCCGCCGCCCATCCCCGCCGGCAGCGCGAGGCCCTCGGGCAGCTGGCCCGGGAGCTGGTCGGCGAGCGTGGTGGCCAGGGCGGTGGACATGGACGTCGCGACCGGCTCGGTGAGCGTCCGCCACGTCGGCAGCGTCTGCTCGACCCACTCGGAGCGGGACAGGGCGCGCACCCGGCCGCCGGCGGGCGGCAGGTCGGTCGCGGCGTCGAGCCAGAGCTCGGCGACGCCGAGCGCGTCCGCGGCGTGGCGGGCCTCGGCGGGGCTGACGGTCGGGTCGCCGCCCTGCACGGCGACCTGCCGCGCCAGGTCGTGCGCGACGTCCCAGTTCACGGGGCCGTCCCCGCTGCCCGCGAGCATCCGCTGCACCTGGGCGACGACCTGGTCCACCAGCGCCGGGTCGTCCGGCAGGCCGGAGGCCCGCGCCATCTCGGCCGGGTCGAGGCCCTGCTCCCGCATCTGGCGCAGCGCCTCGTCCGCGTCGGGGCCGAACATCTGGCGCAGCATCTGCTCCCAGGCGGATCCGCCCGTGGGCTCGGGCTGGCGCGGGTCGTCGGAGGTCATGCGGTGCTCCCGGGGCTCGTGGTGGTGCCACCGTAACCACCGCCTCCGGCAGCGTGACCGGGCAGCCGCCGCGGTTCGCTCAGGGCGCACGGCGCCCGCCCCGGCCGTCCCGCGCACAGCGGGGTGGGGCATGATCGTCCGGTGCACGCCCAGCCCGACCTGCCGCCGGAGCCGTCCGCCGCGGGGGACGACGCCCTCACCGGCCCCGTCACGGACCCTGCCGCCCCCGACGTGCCCGCGGCGCCGCCGGTGACCCGTCGCGCGGTCCTGCTGTCCGGCGGGACGCTCGCCGCGGCGGTGCTGCTGGTGGTCCTGCTGCTCATGCCGGTGCCGTACGCGGTGAACTCGCCGGGGCCGACGCTCGACACGCTGGGCTCGCACGACGGCACCGAGCTCATCACCATCGAGGGCGCGCCGACCTACGACGCGACCGGGGAGCTGCGGCTGACCACGGTGTCGACGACCGGCGGCCCGGGGTACCCCTCGAGCGTGCTGGGGGTGCTGGCGGGCTGGGTCAGCCCCTCGCAGCTCGTCGTCCCCGTCGAGACGGTGTTCCCGCAGGACGCCACGCAGGAGCAGCTCGACCAGCAGAACGAGGCCCAGATGGTGTCCTCGCAGGAGAACGCCACGGTCGCCGCGCTGGAGGAGCTCGGGTACGAGGTGCCGGTCACCCTGACCGTGCACGACGCCGTCCCGGGGTCCGGCGCCGAGGGCGTCGTCGAGCCCGGTGACGTGCTGCTCGACTTCGACGGCACGCCGCTCGCGTCGTACGGCCAGCTCATCGACCTGCTCGCGGGCACCGAGCCGGGGAGCACCGTGACGCTCGGCGTCCGGCGCGACGACGCGGACCTCGAGCTCGACGTCGTGACCGGCGAGCGGGAGGACGGCGACGGCAGCCAGCTCGGCGTCTTCATCGACCCGGAGTTCGACCCGCCGGTGGACGTGCGCATCCAGATCGACCGGATCGGCGGGTCCAGCGCGGGCACGATGTTCGCCCTGGGGATCATCGACCGCCTGACGCCCGAGGACGAGGCGGCGGGGCAGGTCATCGCCGGCACCGGGACGATGGACCTCAACGGCGACGTCGGTCCCATCGGCGGGATCCGGCAGAAGATGGCCGGCGCGCTGCGGGACGGGGCGCGCTGGTTCCTGGCGCCGGCGGACAACTGCGACGAGGTCGTCGGGCACGTGCCGGACGGCCTGGACGTCGTGCGCATCAGCACGCTGCACGAGGCCCGGGAGGCCGTCGCGGCGATCGGGGCGGGCGAGACCGGCGACCTGCCGACCTGCACGGCGGGCGGCGCCGAGGGCTGAGCGCCCCGGACGGCGTCAGGCGAAGGTCGCCCGCAGCGCCTCGACCAGCCCCGGCACCACGTCGGCGCCCTGACCCACCGCGTCGTCCCGGTCGGCCGCCCGCTGGCGCACGGCGCACCAGGTCGGCCCGTCGCGCAGCACGCCGACCGCGAGGCGCACGTCCTGCCGCTGCGGGTGCGCGAGGAGGGCGGACAGGGCCTGGTCGGGGTCGGCGGGCAGGTCCCGCTCGGCCTCGGGAGGCAGCACGATCCGCTCGACCGTCAGCGCCGCGCCGTCCACGCCGTCGGGCCACGCGATCGCACCGAGCAGCCCCTCCAGGTCGTCGCTCGCCGGCAGTCCCTCCTGCTCGACGGACGTCAGGTGGTCGGCGTCCGACGCGGCGGCGGCGAGGACCGCCGGCGGGAGCTGCGACGCGAGCGCGGGCTCGGCGTCGAGCGCGGTCTGCGTGCGCACCAGGGCGAACACGCGCACCGGCCCGTCCCAGCCGCCGGTCGCCACGTGCCGCTCGATCTCGGTGACGGCCTCGGCGAGCGCGCGCTGCGCCGGGCCCTCGGGGCCGGCCGGCGCCGGGGCGGAGGCCGTCGGGTCGGGCTGCGGGGCGTCGGGGGTCTGCGGTGCGTCGCTCACGCCCGCCATCCTCGCACCCACGGGTCCCGCACCGGTCCGGGGGCACGGGGGCACTGAGGCCCGGGGAGCGCAGCGCGGGGCGGTGGCCGGTGCCTGCGCGCCGGTCCCGGCGCCGAGGGCGGCTGGGGACCACCGGCCCGGGCCGTCCGGCGTGTGGGAACCTGGGTGCCACCTGGCGCGTTGTGCCCAGCGTGTGCGCCGGGTGTGCCCGGTGCGTGCACGCTCCACCCCGTACCCGACGACGAGGACCTCAAGGCCGTGACCTTCGCCAACCCGTCCGCCCGACCACCGCGGGGACCGCGCCCGCCCCGGCCGCCCCGCGGGGCCGGCCGCCGCCGCCCGAGCCCCATCGCCGTCACGGTCGTCGTGCTCGCCCTCGTGGTGCTCGCGGTGCTCGTCCTCGCCCAGGTCTGGACCGAGGTGCTGTGGTTCGACCAGCTCGGGTTCTCCCAGGTGCTGTGGACCCAGTGGCTGACCCGCGCCGCGCTGTTCGTCGCCGGGTTCCTCGTCATGGGCGGGGCGGTCTTCGCCAGCCTCGCGGTCGGCTACCGCACCCGGCCCGTGTACGCGCCGTCCAACCAGGAGCAGATCAGCCTCGACTCCTACCGCGAGGCGATCGAGCCGCTGCGCCGGGTCGTGCTCGTCGCGGGGCCCGCGATCCTCGGCCTGTTCGCCGGCATCGCCGCGTCGCAGCAGTGGAGCACCATCCAGCTCTGGCTGCACAGCACGACGGTCGGCACGAAGGACCCGCAGTGGGGCATGGACCTCTCGTTCTACATGTTCGAGCTGCCCGGCATGCGGTTCGTCGTCAGCTTCCTCATGGCCGTCACCGTGCTCGCCGGCATCGCCGCGGTCGCGACGCAGTACCTGTACGGCGGCTTCCGGGTCGGCGGCTCCAGCGCCGCCCCGCGGATGACCCGCGCGGCCCGCGTGCACCTGTCGTCGATCGCGGCGGTGCTCATGGTGCTCATCGCGGCCAACTACTTCCTCGACCGGTACTCGATCCTCACGCGCGAGGGCGACCGGTTCGAGGGCGCGTCCTACACCGACGTGAACGCCGTGATCCCGTCCAAGGGCATCCTGGCGGTCGTCGCCCTGCTCGTCGCCGTGATGTTCGTGGTGACCGCGGTGCGCGGCACGTGGCGGATCCCGGCGCTCGGCGTCGGCGTCATGGTGGTGTCCGCCATCGCCATCGGCGGCATCTACCCGGCGGTCGTCCAGCGGTTCCAGGTGAACCCGAACCAGCAGGACGCCGAGGCGCCGTACATCCAGCGCAACATCGACGCGACGCTCGCGGCGTACGACCTCCAGGACGTGGAGATCACCGACTACGACGCGAGCGTGACGGCCGAGCCGGGCGCGCTGCGCGAGGACGCCGAGACCACGGCGTCGATCCGCCTGCTCGACCCGCAGGTCGTCTCCGACTCGTTCCGGCAGCTCGAGCAGATCCGCGGGTTCTACTCGTTCCCCGACACGCTGTCCGTCGACCGGTACGACATCGAGGACGAGAGCCGCGACACCGTCATCGCCGTCCGCGAGCTCGACCTGGAGGGCCTGGACGCGCAGCGCCGCAACTGGACCAACGACACCACCGTGTACACGCACGGCTTCGGCGTCGTCGCCGCGTACGGCAACACCACGACGTCGACCGGCGCGCCCGCGTTCTGGGAGGGCGGCATCCCGTCGTCCGGCCAGATGGGGGAGTACGAGCCGCGGATCTACTTCGGCCAGAGCTCCCCGACGTACTCCATCGTCGGCGCGCCCGACGGCCAGGAGTGGGAGCTGGACTACCCGGACGACGAGTCCGGCGGCGCCGTGAACACCTCGTTCCCGACCGACGAGGTCTCGGCCGGCCCGTCCATCGGCTCCCTGTGGAACAAGCTGCTCTACGCCATCAAGTTCGGCTCCGAGCAGATCCTGTTCTCCGAGCGCGTGACCCCCGAGTCGCAGATCCTCTACGACCGCAACCCGGTGGACCGCGTGCAGAAGGTCGCCCCGTACCTGACTCTCGACGGCCGCGTGTACCCCGCGGTGGTCGACGGCCGGGTCAAGTGGATCGTCGACGGGTACACCACCTCGGACCAGTACCCGTACGCCGCCGCGCAGTCCCTCGAGGACGCGACGACCGACTCCCTCACGCAGGCGTCCGCGACGATCGAGGCCCTGCAGCCCGAGACGGTGAACTACATCCGCAACTCGGTGAAGGCCACGGTCGACGCCTACGACGGCTCGGTCACCCTCTACGCCTGGGACGCCGAGGACCCGGTGCTCCAGTCGTGGAGCAAGGTGTTCGACACGTCGCTCTCGCCGGTGTCGGAGATCAGCTCCGAGCTCATGAACCACATCCGGTACCCCGAGGACCTGTTCAAGGTGCAGCGCACCCTGCTCGGCACGTACCACGTGACGGACCCGGGCCAGTTCTTCTCCGGCAACGACGCGTGGCGCACGCCGAACGACCCGACCGCCGGGGACCAGAACGTCGCGCAGCCGCCGTACTACCTCACGCTCGAGATGCCCGGGCAGGACGCCGCGGCGTTCTCCCTCATGTCGTCGTACGTGCCGGCCGGTGCGAACGCCCGCGACGTGCTCACCGGGTACGTGGCGGTCGACGCCGAGGCGGGGTCCACCGCCGGTGAGCCCGCGGACGGCTACGGCCAGATCCGGCTGCTCGAGCTGCCACGCGACTCCACGGTGCCCGGGCCGAACCAGATGAACAACAACTTCACGTCGAACCCCGAGGTCTCCCAGCAGCTCAACCTGCTGCGGCAGGGCGACTCCGAGGTCATCCAGGGCAACCTGCTCACGCTGCCCGTCGGCGGCGGCCTGCTGTACGTGCAGCCCGTGTACGTCCAGGCGGCCACCGGGACCCAGTTCCCGCTGCTGCAGCGCGTGCTCGTCGCGTTCGGCGACGAGATCGGGTTCGCCAGCACCCTCGACGAGGCGCTGGACCAGGTGTTCGGCGGGGACGACGGCACCGAGGCGGGCGACGCCGGCAACGACATCGCCCCGCCGCCCACCGACGGCGACACCGGTGGGGACACCGGCGGCGACGCAGGTGACGGCACCGCCACCCCGGCGCCGACGCCGACCCAGCCCGCGGACGGCGGCGACAGCGCGGACGCGCAGACCCGGCTCAGCCAGGCGCTCGAGGACGCCAACCAGGCGATCCTCGACGGTCAGCGGGCCCTCGCGGACGGCGACTTCGCCGCCTACGGCGAGGCCCAGGACCGGCTCCAGGAGGCGCTGGACGCGGCCGTGGCCGCCGACAACGACCTGAACGCCGGGGGCTGACCCGGCGGCAGGCGCACGACGACGGGCCGGCTCCTGCGGGGGCCGGCCCGTCGTCGTCCCGGCCGGTGGTGGGACGGCCGGCGGCGGGGAGCTGTGACCGAGCGCACCACGCCCCGATTTGGCCCTGGCGACACGCTGGCGTAACGTAGACATCACCGACGCGGGGTGGAGCAGCTCGGTAGCTCGCTGGGCTCATAACCCAGAGGTCGCAGGTTCAAATCCTGCCCCCGCTACTCACCAGGACGGCGCGAGCCGCTCTGGACGAAGGCCCCCAGGAACTCCCTGGGGGCCTTCGTCATGCTCCGACGGTCCCGTCCGTCGGGCTCGCCGGTCGTGCCGACGCCACCGCGGCGGTGGTGGACGGTCCTACCTCGCCGCGCGCTCGCTCCCCGGACGGCGTCGCAGCGCCGCGTCACCGACCTCCGGCCCGCGGTAGACCATGTCCATCGCGCCGATGCTCTCGCCCGGCGGCACGATCGCGTCGATCCGGTCGAGGACCTCGTCGGACAGCGCGACGTCGGCGCCGGCCAGGGTGTCCTCGAGCTGCTCCATGGTGCGCGGGCCGATGAGCGCGGACGTCACGCCGGGGTGGGCGATCACGAACGCCATCGCCAGGTGCGGCAGCGGGATCCCGATCTCGTCCGCGAGGGCGAGGAGCTCCTCCACCGCGGCGAGCCGCCGTTCGTCGCGGAAGTGGCGCATCCCGGTGCCTGCCCGGAAGTTGTCGTTCGCCTGCCCGGCCCGGTACTTGCCGGTGAGGGTGCCGCCCGCGAGCGGGCTGTACACGAGGGTGCCCATGCCGTAGCGCTGCGCCACGGGCAGGATCTCGCGCTCGATCTCCCGGTCGAGGACCGAGTAGTTCGGCTGCTCGGTGCGGAACCGCTCGAACCCGCGGCGCTGCGACGCCCACTGCGCCTCGACGATCTCGGAGCCGCGCATCGACGAGGAGCCGATCGCGCGGACCTTGCCCTGCCGCACGAGGTCGGTGAGGGCGGAGAGCGTCTCCTCGATGTCGGTGTCGGGGTCGGGGCGGTGGAGCTGGTAGAGGTCGATGTAGTCGGTGCGCAGGTTCCGCAGCGAGCGCTCGACGGCCTGCACGATCCAGCGTCGCGAGGCGCCGCGGTGGTTCACGTCGTCGTCGACCGGGCCGTAGAACTTCGTCGCGAGGACGACCTGGTCGCGGCGGCCCTGGAGCGCCTCGCCGACGACCTCCTCCGAGTCGCCGTAGCGGTCGGCGGTGTCGACGACGTTGATGCCGGCGTCGAGCGCGCGGTGGATGATCCGGATGCCCTCCCGGCGGTCGGGGTTGCCGAACGAGCCGAGCATCATGGCGCCGAGCGCGTAGGGCGTCACCTTGATGCCGGTGCGTCCGAGGGTGCGGTACTGCATGGGAGCCTCCCGTATGCTGGTCACGGAACGTTGTTCCGCTTCGATCGTCCGACCATACGGAACGCTGTTCCGCTTTGTCCAGCGAGGTGACCCGTGACGCCCTCCGCCGCCAGCCCCCGGCCCCTGCGCGCCGACGCCCGGCAGAACGCCGACGCCCTGCTCGTCGCCGCCCGCACGGTGTTCGAGCGCTCGGGCGTCGACGCGCCGGCGCGCGAGGTGGCCGCCGAGGCCGGGGTGGGCGTCGGCACCCTCTACCGGCACTTCCCGACCCGTGCGGACCTGGTGGCCGCGGTCTTCACCACGGAGATCGACGCCACGGCGGCGGCCGCCGAGGAGCTGCTGCGCCGGCTCCCGCCGGGCGAGGCGCTGGACGAGTGGGTCGCCCGGTTCACCCAGTTCGTCGCGACCAAGCAGGGGCTCGCCGCGGCCCTCCGCTCGGGCGACCCGGCGTTCGACGCGCTGCCCACCTACCTGGAGAACGCCCTGGGCCCGGCCCTGCGCGCGCTCATCGAGGCCGCCGCGGCCGACGGCGAGGTCCGGCCGGACGTCGACCCGATGGACCTGCTCCAGGCCATCGGCGACCTCAGTCACCGCGCGCCGTCCCCGGACGGCTCGCCCAACCCGATGGTGCGGCTGCTCGTCGACGGGCTGCGGGTGCGGCGGTAGCCGGAGCCCGTCGCGCGACGAGGGCCCGGACCGGACGGCCCGGGCCCTCGTGCGCGCACCGGCGCTACCCGGTGCCGGAGCCGGTGCCGGTGCCTCCCGCCCCGTCGTCGGCAGCGCGACGCCGCGGCGCCCCGC